>NZ_JBFTIL010000002.1:0-416438 GCF_056394745.1 Paenarthrobacter sp. 10N417 | reverse complement strand
GGGAACGACCCTCTACGACCTACTCGAATTCGGCTCGTATTCCGCGGTTGCGGTGCTTGCCCTGATAATGGCCGCCGTTTCGCTAGTCGGGCTCGGTCTTGCCTTCCTGCTAGGCGGCCGGGGCGCCCTGAAAGGCCTCTAGAGGGAGAGAAAGCAGGCCCCGAGGATTCCCACTGCCTCGGAGGAGGCCGCGTGTTCCCATTGTTGAGGGCATTGCTGACGCAAATCTGTCTCCTGAGGCATTCGTCCTCGCAACAACAATGATTGGAAGCTCGATGACTGGACGCGATGGACGAATAGCTGTCGTCACCGGCGGGATGAGTGGGCTCGGTGAGGCCTTCACCGCTCGCCTGCGTCAGGACGGTATCACCGTCTACACGATCGACCTGAACCCGGAAGCGGACTACAGCCTCGATATCTCCGATTCCTCCGCTGTCGCGGATGCCGCTCGTCAGATCGGACCCGTTGACATTCTGGTGAACAGCGCCGGGAAGGAGCGCTCCGGACCTTCGGTACTGGAAACCTCCGACGAGGACTGGGATCTCATGCTCCGCGTGAACGCCGCGGGTACGTTCTACGCCTGCCGTGCTTTCATCCCCGGGATGATCGACAAGGGTTGGGGGCGGGTCGTCAACATCGCCAGCATGGCCGGGAAAGAAGGCAATCCGTATAACGGTGCCTATTCGGCCAGCAAGGCTGCGGTGATCGCACTGACGAAATCGATCGCAAAAGAACTGGCAACCACGGGAGTCCTCGTCAACGCCGTGGCGCCCGCCGTGTTCGAGACTCCAATCCTCAAAGGAGCCGATCCGGACACGCTGAAAGCCGTGACCCAAAAGATCCCGATGAACCGGATGGGACGGCCAGAGGAGGCCGCCGAGCTGATCGCGTTCCTCTGCTCCGACCGGGCTAGCTTCTCCACGGGATTCACCTACGACCTTTCTGGCGGCCGCGCTACCTACTGAGGGTCGTCGATGCCACTCGGGGCAGTTCGTCAATCTAGTTGTACTGCCCAGGGAGGTTGGTTGAGGCCGTGTGAGGACACGGCGTGAGATTTCCGGGATGACGAAGGGCTCCCGGTGTGGAGTGGAGCTGTCTAAGAAACCGCTGCACACCTAGGAGGCCTTCGTGTCCCACGCTAACGCAATGTTGACCCCATAAGCCCGTTTGAAGCTTGCCCCATTGGTCGTTGACCACCATTGGACGGTCAGCGAAGCAGCAAAGCTCTTCATCGTCTCCTGGCCCGGCTGCGCTACATCGACCGGATCACTGGAGAACCGATCCGCCGCTACGAACACACAGCCCCAGGCGAGATGCTCCACGTCGATGTCACCAAGTTCGGGAACATGCCTTGGCGTAACAGGAGCTTGGAGATCCGATGCCAGCATCGCATCAGATCACCGCGGACATCTTCACGGGAGCGGACCAAATCGCGAACTGCTCCCTGCTCTACCGAGGGAATCTGGACTGCCGTGACTTCACCGAGTTTGAGCAATCGGGCCAGGTGCAGGGCATCCTTCGCGTTGGTTTTGACCCGATCACCCGAGGGGCGCTGGAGCTTAGACGGGCCGCGACAACGGTATCGATGCCGGAAGAGAGGAGGACCTGGCCAAGCCGAAACCGGTCGGACCCGCCTCGTAAACGACCTTGACCGGCGGAGGCAGCGAGATGATTCAGGCGAGAATCTCATCCCGGTCCGGCGTCAGACGGTGCCGGAAAACTTCCCCGCTCAGGCCATCCAACGCGCAGGCTACGACACTCCTGGCATGGACATCCAGTCCAACGCTTGTACGCTCGAACATTGCTGGAACCTCCAAACTTCAAATGTGGCTCTACTTGTCCGCCAAGTGTGGCAGGCAACCCACGTCTTGCTTTGAAAAGGAGGTTCCAGCCCACCTTGAACACACTTCCCGGGTCCTTCTGATAGAGGCCATCACCGCCCCGGCGCGGACCCGGCGCGCCCCCACCCTCGACCGTAACCCTGCCCGATCAAACGGGGCGCACCGGTGTCCGGCCCGGCGAAAATGGCCTTCAGGAGGAACCGCACCCGAGCCCACGGGCGGCCGAGATCCTCCTAGCCGTATCGTCTAGGCCGCCCACCAGCAGACCTGCCGCAACGAGTTCGATCGGTGGACGGCTGGTTAGCGCGGGTGCTATGTGCCCCTGACACGTTTGACCCAAGCGTGGTAGCCGGTGTTGATCTGCTTCAGGATTTCCTAGCAAATCATTCCGTGCCCCAGCAGGTAGGCCGCGGCGAACACCGAACCGATAGGAGGGCCAGCAGGCGAGGATCGCTCGCGGCTGCCTCTTGCACAAGTTCCACCGGCGTCCGAACGATCTGCCCGGTATCGTCGTTAACTTTTTTCAGAAAGAAATTAAGTTTCCTTGCAATCGTATCCAACTCTCCTATACGTTGATTTTGCCGAATGGGGGAGGCCGGATTCCCGAAGACGTGGATTCGAATCCATTGTGGATGGAGGACATAGCTGTGAAAAAGACCAGGGCCGTAATGGTGCATGGATGCCTACTTGTCGCGGGAGGGCTGCTCGCGCTGACAGGATGCGCATCAGCAGGGGCCGGTTCTTCAACGAGCAATTCGGGCGCGAACCCGGCTGACGCGTCGAACAAGATCATGGACCAGGCGGAATGGTCGAAGGTAGTGGACGCCGCCAACAAGGAGGGCGAGCTGACCATCTACGGGCTTCTCAGCCCGAGTATGTCCGATCCGCTCCCGGCGGCATTCCAGAAGGATTACCCGAATATCAAGTTAACCTATGTTCGCTCGACCCCGGCAGATATCACCGCGCGAGTCGACGCCGAGCTCGCCGCTAGGAACGTGGGTGCGGACGTTGTCGACATCCTGGATCATCCGACTTTCGATGGATACGCGAACAAGGGGGCTTTGCTGCCGCTCACCGTTCCGGCGCTGGGTGATCCAAAGGTCGATCGAGCGAACAATCAGCGCACCCCCTACGTGGTAACGATGGGCAGCGCTGTCTATGCGTGGGCGTGGAACACGAAGTTGATGCCGAAGGGCATCAACTCCTGGCAGGACCTCTTGAACGTGGACCCGTCGCATCTGGGGGTGACAGACCCCTCGATCAGTCCGACCGTGGCCTCGGTACTCCAAACGACGGAAAAGCCCCAGACCGGTGGTTCGGCGTTCCTTGACAAGCTGACCTCAAAGGGCGCGCCGCGCAGCTATCCTGGCTCAAACCCACAAATCGCGGCGATGGCCGCAGGGGAGATCTCCGCGACGATGCCCGTGCCCGCGGGGAACGTGGCGTCGGTCAAGGCCACCGGTGCGCCGGTCGACTACAAGATCTACCCGAACGCCGGGAGCATTCGCAACGAGGTGGTGGTGTTGAAGGCGGGCAAGCACCCGAATGCAGCGCAGGTGTACGTGAACTGGCTCCTGGGCGAGGCCGGTCAGACGATTATTGCCAAAGGCATGTACCCCGTTCGCGAGGGTGTGCCCGGGCTGATTCAAACCAATGGAGCCACGCTGGAAGAGATCCCGCAGATCACGACCGCCGAGGCCAAAGCATTCCAGCAGCGATGGAAGAAGCTACTCGGCCAGTAAGGCCCCTTGTGAGTCTGATCAACGGGGATGAAGACACTGATGAGAAGCAGAGTAAATCTCATGGAGTCCGAGCTAACGCTCAAGTCTGCCGCTGAYGGCATTGACAATAGCATCGCCGAGAAAGTCAATAAATAGGCTCTGTTTCAAGATCCCACCGCACGAAGTACGAAGAAAGAGAATTCTCGTGGAAAGCGCTGACGTAATTCGAAAAGTCAAGGCAGTGGTGACCGAGGTAGACGATGCGGGTATCTCCCGCTTTCGATCGACCGACCTCATAGAGCCCGCATTCGTACGAACTCCCGTAGGGGATGGGAGCAAGGAACGGACGGGAATCTCGTGGCAGGTCTGGGGTACATCGGACGGCGTCCCGGTCTTCCAGGACCCAGCAGAACCAGTGGCCGGCACTAATTTTCCGGGTCCAGGGGGAACGCGTTTCTCGGTCTTTTCCATTCCTCCTGATTTGTCGGTTACTGATGTAGTCGACCGCCCGGACGAGTCGTCTGGCGACGCTTTAGGGGTTGCGGCTACGCACGAGACAGCGGGTGATGCGGCATTCCATACGTCGAACACCATCGACTACATCTTCGTCGTTGACGGAGAGATTGAGCTGGAGCTCGACGGCGGAAGGCGCGAGTTGCTCACCCGCGGCGACTGTCTGGTCCAACGCGGAACCCGCCACGCATGGCGGAACGTCTCCACCGCGCCGGCGGTGATGGCGTGTGTCATTGTCGGCGTGGAGGGTGGTCGGTAATTGACAATCACTCCTTCTAACTCGCGCGCGTTGCGTCCGTCCACGGACGGCTCACGCCCCGGACCTTCAACGCAGCCGTGAAGGAATCCATCGATTGGCGTCTGAAGTTCACCGGTTTTCGCCTGACAAGAGCATTTGCCAAGCTTCAAAAGAAGCACTGAATAGAGAGGAGCCGTGCAATGGTGCATTATCCGAGGCCGTCGAGTTTGACTGTGGAGCAAGCTCGTGAACCTGTCGCGGCGGTTTGTTCACACTGTCAAAGCACAGATATCCGTCGCTATCCGGTGACTTCGGAGGGCGGGTGGTTCCTCACAACCCGGTGCCAGGAGTGCTTGGCCGAGGTCGATCGTGAGAGGTGGACCATGTTTGGGCCACTTGAATTTTTCGCTGACCGAGTGGAGGCCCTTCGGTGATGTTCTCAGTGGACGTCGGCGGGACGTTTACAGATGTGGTTGCTGTTTCGGGGTCGGACATTCGGACCGTGAAAGTGTCGACCGATTACTCGGCTATCTACGACGCGGTAGTGGGCGGCGCAAAAGAGCTCGGGCTGGAGAATGGCACGATATTCAATCATGCGAGTACGCATGGGCTGAATGCTGTTATCACCCGCAAGCTACCGAAGATCGGCGTGCTAGCAACCGTAGGACACCGCGACACACTCGACCACGGCTCGGTCTTCCGCCCCATGAAGGCGCTGCTGGACCCGAACTGGCGTCGTGAGTTCGGAGATGCGCGCCGTCCTCTGGTTGAGCGTTACCTGCGCCGGACCATTCACGAGCGGATCAAAGCAGACGGCTCGGTGTTGTTCACGCTGGACGAAGATCAGGCGCGTGCCGAGATCAATGTGCTCGCCAAATGCAATGTTGAAGGCGTGGCTATCACCCTGATGAACTCCTACGTGAATGACACGAATGAGCTACGGCTCCGTGAGCTCGTGCGTGAAATTCTGGGTGACATTCCTGTGTCCATCTCGAGCGAGGTCTCGCCTATCGCGCATGAATACGCGCGGGCTTCGACGACGACGATCGATGCTTGTATGAAGATTCTTTTTTCGGACTACATCGAAAAGCTAGAGGGTGGCCTGAGTAACGCGGGATTTAACGGCGCGCTCAATTTCGCCGATTGCGCGGCGACACTTGTTCCAGCGGACAGAGCTCTGATCCAACCGTTCCGGATCGTCTTCGCTGGTCCAGCTGCAGGGACAGTCGCGAGTGCCGATTTTGGCCGAATGATCGGTGAGCAGGATCTGCTGTGTTCCGATGTCGGCGGTACGTCATGCGACATTTCGCTGGTGACAAACGGCGCCCCGTACTTGAGCACGACGTTTGAGTTGGAGCATGATCTCGTCGTCAGTGCCTTGGCCAACGATGTCACCTCCGTCGGCGCCGGCGGCGGCAGCATCGTTCAGATTGGATCGTCAGGCGAGCTGCAGGTCGGGCCGGATAGCGCTGGTTCAACGCCTGGCCCCGCATGCTATGGCAAGGGGGGAACTCAGCCGACGACGACGGACACATGCCTATTGGCCGGCATCATCGAACCCGCTCTGTTTGCCGACGGCAGGATTGCTCTCGATATCGACAAGTCGCGGGAAGCGTTCGAGGCACTGGACACTGACTTCACGTATCAGGAGCGAGTTCGCTACGCGTACGAACTCGGTCTCCATAACCTCGCGGAGGCGATGACGAACGTTGCCATCAAGAACGGCATCGACCCCCGCGAGTACTCTCTCATGGCCTACGGCGCGGCTGGTCCGATGCTGCTTCCGGCAACACTGGACCTCGTGCACGCCAAGTCCGTGATCGTGCCCCCGCACCCCGGATTGTTCTCCGCGCTCGGGCTCCTGGCAGCAGAGCAGGTCTACACGAGCAACCGTGGCGCTTACACGTTCCTCGTGCCTGAGAACGCCGCTAAGATCGATGCCATCTACGCCGATATGGAGCAGGCTCTTCTCGAATCCCTCGACACCGGTCGCGAGGTCACCATCGTCCGGTCGCTCGATGCACGACTAGCGGGCCAAGAGTTCGACATGCCGTTCATCGAGGTTCCGGACGGGTTGGTCGACGCAGATGCGATAGCAGCGATTATTCGAAACTTTCACGATACCTATTTCGCGCGGACCGGCAGCAGGTTCGAAGCTTTCGCTGTTGAAGGTGTGACGTATCGGATCCAGGCAACGGTGGCATCCGAGAAGGTCGAGTACCCCCAGCTTCCGGCTCGTGGTGCCCAGCCTTTGAGCCCCGTGCGGAGTACCACAATCCAGCTCATTGTGGACACGCCTGTACAGGTGCCTGTGTACAACCGGCTCGATCTGTGCGCTGGGGACCGCATTGAGGGTCCGGCGATCGTGTCCGAAAAGCTATCCACTACCCATATCACGGCTGGTCAGCGCGTGGATGTCGGGCTCCACGGTGAGCTCGTCATCACATCCGCGGCGTCGAGAGGAGAACAGAAGTGACCATCACCAATGAGCAGCCGTCTGGCACCGTGCACGAGACATTCCTCCGCGCTCTGACCAACGAGGAATTCGTTGAGAGGTACGGAGCTGACAGGTTCACTACCTCCCTTCTGAACACAAAATCTACGTATGCCGTGCAAAATATGGCGACGGCTTTCCGGCGGCAGGCCTTCTCTCCGATAGTTTCGCTCGTATACGACTTCTCCTGTGTCATTGTTGGGCCTCGCGAAGTCGACTATGCGATGGGTGCCATTAGTGACGGTTTGCCTACCTTCATCGGTGCAATGACGGAGTCTGTACGCAACACCGTCGAAGAATATGGATACGACGACCTGCGCGAAGGTGACATCCTCGTCGGTAATGACCCGTACAGGATCGGCGGGCACGTCAATGACCTGTGCTTCATCAAGCCGATCTTCGTTGACGACACGATTGTTTCGTTCGTCGCGATGAAGGTGCACCAGCTCGATTTCGGCGGCGTCACGCCCGGGGGATTCAGCGCTTCAAAGCGAAGCACTTACGAAGATGGGCTTGTCCTTCCGCCGATGCTGATGTGGTCGCAAGGTAAGGCGGTTCGGCAGACGTTCTCGCTGCTGTTCGACAACACCAGGTGGGCAGAATTAATCCTTCCCGACTTATTTGCGACACAAACGCAGTTAGGGTTCGGAGAGAGGATGATCCTGGAAATTATCGACCGTTATGGTCTCGAACCATATCTGGGATCCATTCGATATGCGACTGATGCTTCCGCAGAGAGGATGGCCGAAGCCATCGCCGACCTTCCCGACGGCGACTACACGGGATCGTCTGTCGTCGACGCGGACGGCGTCGATGAAACGGAGACGTATGCGATCAAGGTAGCGCTGCGCGTGCGGGGTTCAAAAATTGAGGCGGACCTGTCAGGAACCTCTCGGCAGGCACGCACGGGAATTAACTGCACGTTTATCGACGCTAAGAATGCGATCGGGTGTGGACTCAGCATGCTCCTCTCCCCGGGCATCGCATTCACCTCGGGCAATTGGCGCAACATCGACATGGTTTGCCCTCCTGGTTCGATCGTTTCTGCCATGCCGCCCGACGGGGCAGTAACAATGTACTTCTATGCAACTGCCTCGCTTCTGAGTGCTGTGAGCAACGCGCTAGCGGATGCACTCGGTCCTCGGGCGGTGGGCGGAGACCTCGGCCGGAATGTACATAACACCGTCGGCGTGCGGCCCGATGGGAGCCAGTGGTCGACCGTCGGGGCATTCGGGGGAGAACAGGGCCCCTGGGGGGCGTCGGAGGTAGGCGATGGAGAAAACTACATCATCTCGATACTCGCCAACATTTCGTCCCTGGGGTTTGAGCCCATCGAGGCGAGTGTGCCGGTCGTGGCGCTGTCTAACCAAGCTGTCATCGATTCCGGCGGTCCTGGATATCACCGCGGGGGCATGGCGATGTCGCGCGACTCGCTGTGGCTCACGGACAGCACGCATTTTCCGTGTCCGGTGACGTTGACGGGGTCAGGCGGTTTCGGTGTTAACGGCGGAAAGGCCGGAATAACCGGAGCAGCCTGGACCTTCGCGCCGACAGTCGCCGCTATCGCGGAGCGACAGCAACTGCTCTCGCATAGCGCCGAAACTCTAACGTCCTCCGATCCGATCGCCGGTGTCCTCGACCCGGACACCAAACTGCAGGATGGGAAAGACGGCAAGTACTTCTACTTCGGTAGCCGACCGACGTGGGACCTGCCAGCCGGATCCGTGCTCCGCAGCATGACAAACGGGGGCGGCGGATGGGGCGACCCCTTCACTCGTGAAGAAGAACGGGTTCTCGCCGACGTGCGCAACGGGTATGTGAGCATCGTCGGGGCGGCGCGTGACTACGGCGTCGTCGTGGTCGGAGATCCCGAGACCGACCCTGAAGGTCTCACGGTTGATGTCGATGCGACAGTAAGGCTCAGAGAACGCAGTTGATCGCCAGGGATGCACTGGCGGGTAATCGGCTCGGGTAAGGGACCGTGCCTTCCTGGGCTTGCCATTGCGCGGAGGCGTTTGAGGTGGTGCCAGCGGGCGAACCGTTCGATTGACGCCTGGATTGGCGGTCCCGGTCCGGGAGCATGCCGTGATGGACGAGCATTTCCCGGAGGTACTCCACTGACCGTGACGCGGGAAGAGCATCAAAAGACTCGTGAGTGAGCGCGATGCTGCGTGTGCCGAGACTCGTGAGGAGTTCGTTGGCGTTGGCCCCGCGCATCCAGGTGTAGACGCTCTCGGGCCTCGCTGCGGCCGCGAGCACTCCGATGAGGCGTTTGAGGCTCAAGTCCGGGGGAGTGTGGGGGTGGAGCAGGGCTTCCAGGTCGGTTCGGAGGACGCAGCGGATGCAGTGGCCGGCGCGGAATCTTTCGGTTTCGGTGGCGCAGCCCTCGCAGGTCATATGGGTGGTGACCCTGCAGATGTCGGTGCCGTCGGTGGCTTTGCCGCGAAGGAGCCTTTCTTTACCGCAGCCGGAGCAGGATCCGAGGTTGCGCAGTGCCGTGGTGAAGCAGATCCCACAGATGGCGCCGTCGGGCCCGGTCACGCGGATCTTTGCGACCATCCGCCCGCATCGGTCGCACCGGTGGTCGCCCTCGGATCGGGGCGGTCCGCGGCTGACAGGCTTAGTCGTCGTCAAGGAGCCGGGCCCTGACGGGTTTGTAGGCGTCAGCGAACCGGACGACGTTCTCCCCGGAGATGGCGGCCTGCTTCTGTTGTTTGGACCTCGTATCGGCGGCCGTGAAGGTGAACAGCTTCGTTCGCTTCGACGCCGAAGACGTCGCAGAGGGCGGCCAAGAGCTGGAACGAGATCCGTTCGGGGTTTTGGCTGACCATGCGGTAGATCTGCGACTCGGAGAGGGTGATACCGCGTTCCCGTAGCGGTTCCACGAGTTCGCGGGTGTTGCGCATGCCGTGCCGGGCCATGATTTTCCCGTGCCCGCCACCAGTATTCGATGTCCCGTTTCATTCTCTTTCCTCCTTCGGCCTGACGGCCTTCTCGATCATGTCCTCGAGCACGCGGCCGAGTTCGTCGATGTAGTCGCGGAAGCGGCGGTGCAGGTTGGACTTGGGAACCGGCAGTCCGTTGGCGGTGGGGAAGATTTCTGACACGGCCGGGGCAAGCCAAGGCAGTCCGGTCCTGATCCAGGTGTCGAGGACGGCGGGGGACCAGCCAAAGACCGTCAGTACGGAGCGTCGCTTGGGCGGTGAGCCGCGTTGTGCTTTGCCGTCTCGGACCTGTAGGACACCGAACTCGCCGAATTGCGGGGCCCATCGGTTTCGGGAAAAGTCCACGGTCTGCAGGTGGGTGACCTCGTTGGCCCGCAGCCCCCAGGCGTAGGCGGTCTTGAACACTGTGGCGTCCCGGTAGGCGGCGACGGCGCCCTTGCGCCCGGAGACCAAGACCCGTTCAACCTTAAGGTTGGCCAGGTCGAAGAAGCCTTGCAGCTGGGCCCGGGTGAAGGGTCGTTTGGCCGGTGCCTGTTCATTGTTCTGGGCATGCCGGACGCGGTTGAATTCGGTGACGATCTGGGCGGGGGAGCGGCCGAACCCCTGGAGGCAGACCCGGTCCCATTCATAGACAGGATCAGTCAAAAAGTCGCGGAACACCTTCAGATGGGTCTGGTAGGCCCGGATGGTGGCGAACGCCAGATTCAGGATGGAGCGCTCGTGGGCGAAGAACTCATCGGCGTCGCCGACGGTCCAGTCCCAGGGAAAATGCCCGGTGTGATCCACGAACCGGCGGACCAAGCTCTCACGTCCACGGATCGTGCCGGCCGTGAAGTTCCGTGCCAGCGATAATGCTCTTAGGATGCATAAAATGCGAATCCGGGTCAACGAAACCCGAGAAATCCGGGGAATTATCTGGCTGCACGGTACCTCGAACCCGTCGACCGCTCCATGTGCCGGACTGACGCCGGCGCATCGACGAACAGGCCCCGATCGCAGTAATAGCGCGGATTCCAATGTCTAGGCAGTCGAAACCGGGGAGTGCGTATCACCGGGTCCTAATCTGCAAAATCTGCAATTGGATCACTTTACTTTACATAATGTAGATTATCGGCGTTAAAAGCGCGGGATCAGAAGGGGCTTGTCTACACCAAGTGGGACTGACGGCGTGCTGCCCTTAGCGGCCCGGTGGTGTCCGTGCGCCCGGCTGGCAACGTCGGCTCCTGGTGTTGAAGTCTGCGATAAATTTTTCGAAAGTCTTGTCTACGAGTAGCTTGCAGAAATATCCACCAAACCGCGGACTGGCTTTAAAAATTAAAGTCGGTATGGTGATTGCTAGATAGCGTTCAGAAAGGCGTGATTCCTGTGGCCGGTAAGTCCCCAAGAAATATTAGTCCCAAAAAATCGGGAAAATCGATTCTTGAAAAAAGAGCCGCGAAAAAGGCAAAAATTGATACAAGCGAAAATCTCTTCCAAAAGCCGCGTAAAAACCAAAGGTGACGCGTCGCGCTTAGGGTCAGTGTTGTTAGTGGATCTGGCACACGGGCACGACGCGGTCTAAATCGCGGCCAAGTCTATGTAAAAGTTTGCCCCGAGCGGTCACTTGGTCATTCCCAGGAGGGACGGGTTTGAAGCCCTGGGAATGCCGGTCGCCCAGACGTGGAAGGGATGAATTATGTATCGGAAACACAATGCCCTGATTATTCCAGCTCCTCTCAGGCAGCCCCTCCGCGTCGAAAGAATCGACCCGACCCTGCCCACAATGCAAAGGCTGGTTGAAGGAAGCGTTGAAGCAATTACCTGGAACGATTGGCACGTCTATTTGAACGATGAGGCAGCGTCTATTCCCCTGCCACTAAATGCCCGGGCCGAGGTGTTGCTGCGCGAAGCAGGCTTGGAGATTGAACAGCCCGTTAGTGGGACCGCCGTTCTGCTTGGCCATGACGACAACGGCGAGGAGTTAGATGCACCCCCTCACTTGCTCCGGCTGGCCGAGCAACTTTTCGATGCCGCTCTTGCCGCGTAGCCAAAAGAGCTAGCCGCCGCTTCGAAGCCGATCAGTGGCTAACGGCCCCTACGGATGGAACACCATCCGTAGGGGCCGTTCTGGTGGGTCCAGGCAAGTTCACTGGTCACACTCCCAGCAGTAAGCCTTCTTAGCCAAAAGCGTCCGCTACTCCCCCAGCATTCGGTCCCTGGTTATCAGCAACAGCGCGCCGTTAAGCCATTGTTAGCGCTAACGCGTTGACAATGTGGCCTTCATCACTCATGCTTGGGATAACGATTTCCTGTCCAGTTCGCCCTCGGCACAGTCACGTGGGGAACGGGCCCTTTCCCCACGTTTCGTACCACCTCAAAGGAGAGACATATGAAGTTCACACACCGCAGGCGGGTCACTTTGAGTGCTGCCGTCCTAGCCTCAGCCGCATTACTTTCGGCATGCGGCGGGGGCGCTGCCTCACCGGCAGCCCCAGCGGCCCGGTCGGGCCCGGTCACGATTGACGTGTGGGGTTGGAATGCCGAAACGGGTAAGCAGATAGCGGACGCGTTCAACGCCGCACAGAGCGATGTTAAGGTCAACTACGTTCTCCAGGCCTCCAACACCGCTACCCAAACAAATTTCCGGAATGCCATGGAAGCCAAGAGCGATGTTCCATGCCTGGTTCAGGGTTTCGCGCCGTTGACCACGATGGTGGTCAACGGCTGGGCCCAGGACATCACTGACGCTGTCACTCCTACCGAGGACTTCTACAACGACGGTGCCAAGGCCGCGGCTAAGGTGAATGACCGCTACTACGGTCTTCCCTCCGGGTCTGACGGGCAGTTCATGATCGTCAACAAGGACACGTACGACAAGTACGGAGTGAAGATACCCACCACATGGCAGGAATTCGTGGACGCCGGCAAAATCTTCAAAGCCAACGGCGTTGACGTCACCAACCTCGCCGGTGAGGACCCGAGTACCCTTATGAACCTGGCCCAGCAGGGCGGCGCGGAGTGGTTCGCGATAGACGGGGACAAATGGAAGGTCAACTTTACCGACAAGGCCACGATGGCGGCGGCCGACATCATTCAGCAACTTATCGACAACGACTTCGTCTCAAACCAGACCTATAAAGATCGTCCTGCCCTGTACTCGTACTTCGACTCAGGCAAGATGGCCTCCACAACCACGCAATGGTGGTCGCTAACTGGCTACAAAACGAACTTTCCCGCCACGTCAGGCCACTGGGAGGCAGTGGAGATCCCGCAATTCAGTTCCGACAAGAAGGCTACTCCAGGCCGATCGACTCCAAGCTTTGTCCCCGTTGGCTGCGACTCCCCCGAAGCTGTGGTCAAGTACGCCGACTGGCTAGCCACGCCCGAAGGTATCCAAGCGGGCAAGAACCCCAAGACTGGTTCCGTAGGCCTGCCTTCCTCCCTGAAGGACCCGTCCCCGTACGTCAAGGATGTCATCCCTAAGGGCTTCTTCGTCGACGACACGAAAGCTGCAGAAGTCATGGTGGAGGCCCAGAAGGCTACCGTAGGCAAATTTGAGCTGGGACCGAACTACGATGCGTGGTTCCCGGAGTTGCAGGATCAATGGGGCAAGGCCGTGGCCGGCCAGATCAAGTTGAGCGAAGCACTGAAGAACGTCCAGAACTTCGTGACGTCGGACCTGGAAAAGAAGGGCATCTCATTCACCACCGGCAGCTAACGGCCGGAGGTGCAATGAGAGCAGGAGGACTTCATGACAGTAACCATCGGAGACGAAGTCAAGCGGCGCAGTCGTTTCAGGGAGAACAGGCGGAGTAGGAGTAACGACGGTGGCATGGACGGACCAGCCCTTCGGGCACGATCCGGGTGGCGCGTAAAGCAGGACCTGAAAGGTGCGTCCCTTAGCCTGCCTTTCCTCCTCGGGTTTGCTTTGTTTACCCTCGTTCCTGTCGCGATGGCACTCAAGGAAAGCGTTTTTGCAACCAAGACATCCGGGCTCGGCTTCGGCAAAGCAACGTCAACCTTTGTTGGCTTTGACAACTTTGCCGAAGCCCTCGCGGACACGTCCTTCTGGGCTGGAATGTTTCGTGTGTTCATCTACGCGATCATCGTCGTTCCGCTTGGACAATTGGTCAGCCTCGCCATGGCTTTGGTGCTCGACGGCGTTCGGCGGCGGGTCGCGGCGAGGTTCAGGATCGTACTGCTGCTCCCCTACATGGTCCCAGGGCTGGTGGCCACCATGGTCTGGATCTTTCTTTACAGCCCTGTTGTTGGGCCACTGAGTGACTTCCTCCAGGTGTTCGGGGTGCAGGTAAACTTCTTCGCCGGCAACACCATATGGTCATCAATCGGGAACCTGGCAATCTGGGGCGGCATCGGGTTCAACATGCTCATCATGTACGGCTCCCTTCAGTCGATCCCCCATGAAATTTTCGAAGCCGCCCGGATCGACGGCGCCGGGGAACTGCGAATCGCCATGGACATTAAGGTGCCGTTCCTTCGGGGCTCCCTCGTTCTGACAAGCCTGCTGGCAATCATCGGAACCCTCCAGATCTTCAACGAGCCGCTTCTCTTCCGGGCCGTGACTCCGGAGACCATAACCAAGGACTTCACGCCCGCCATGATGATCTACAACCAGGCCTTCCAAGTGGGAAACATCAACTACGCCACGGCGCTCTCAATCGTGCTGGGAGTCGTGGTGGGCATCGTTTCGACCATCATTTACCGTTTTACGAACAGGATCGAGTCATGACCCAGGCATCATTGCGGCCCGCGGTGAGCGGGACAGTCCATGAAGGAGTAGACGCGTCCCACACTGCTCGTTTCCCCCGCAAGCGGAGGCGAAATCCAAATGTACAGCGATCCGCGAACGAGGCTGTGGGAGTCTCCCGCTGGGTCATGCTGGGAATTCTGGCTTTCCTGGCCGTCTACTCCGCGGGCCCGCTGTGGTGGCTCATCGTGGCATCGACGAAGTCGAAAGAAGAGCTGTACACAACCAACGGCATGTGGTTTGGGGAATTCAGTCTCCTGGACAACCTCTCGGACCTTTTCACTTATCAGGACGGCATCTTCGCCCGATGGCTCTGGAACACCGTGGTCTACGCCACGCTGGGCTCAGTCGGGTTGACGTTGGTTGCCTTGGCAGCAGGTTATGCCATCGCCAAGTACCGCTATTTAGGGCGAGGGTTCACCATGGGCCTCATTATCGCTTCGTTCCTCATTCCTGGAACCCTCATGATCGTCCCCTCCTTTGTGCTGTTCACACAGATGGGTATCTACGACACGATCTGGGCCATGATCCTCCCCGGCATGTTTGGCTCATTTTCCGTCTACTTGGCGAAGGTATACGCCGAGGGAGCAGTCCCCAGTGAGCTCATGGAGGCAGCCAGGATCGACGGAGCTGGTGAGTACAGGATCTTCTTCTCCCTCGGTCTCAGGCTCATGACAACTGCAGGCGCAACAATATTTCTCCTTCACTTTGTGGCTTCCTGGAACACGTTCATGTGGCCTCTGGTCTTCCTCAAGGGCGCAGACAAATGGCCTGTGATGCTCGGACTCTATTCATGGCTCGAGCGTGGAACTGACAGTCAGTATGACCTGACCGGTCTCGTGATAACGGGATCACTCATCTCCACGATTCCCATGGTCGTCCTCATGATCGCCATGCAACGCTATTGGCGCTCAGGCGTGACTATGGGAAGCCTGAAGTAGGAGCCTTCGCGACAGAAGCGGCTACCAGGAAATCCCCTCAGTGGACACGGTCCGCCTGATCCGGGATGAGGCTGCCGTCCCCGCGCATCACCGGCCCCTTGCTGCTGTCCGGGTTGGTGTACGCCTTGGTGGTGCATGGATACGGCTCACTACGCTGTGGTTTGGGGTCGATGAACATTGGCGTGATCAACCACTTGCCGTCCTCGTTGTCGTACGCGCGGCACATGATTTCGGCATTGTTCCGGTTCACCACCATCCTGGCTTCGGTGGCGTCGCCAACGAAGGTTACGTCTGTGCCGGAGTCACCGGCGGCCAGGATCTGGCGGCGTTCGGCAGGCAGCTGCTCAAAGGCTGAAGGACCCTCGACGCCGAAGATCACCTGATTGGCCCAGCAACGTTTTCCTTCGATGTAGGTCATGACGGAATCTTCGCCGTCGGGTATTCCGCCGCAGCCTTTCAGGTGGGACGTTTGGATGCCGTCCTCGTATACGCTGCGGACGCCCACGACGTGCCCGGCGTCGATGCCGACGTCGCCGGCCCAGGCCTTGACCACCGGCTCCGGCGATGCGGACACCACCCAGGCTTCGAAGCCGTGTGCCTGAAGGACACCGATGAGGTCCTTCATCTGTGGGTAGATCCGGATGTAACCGTCCACTTGCTGGCTTCCAACAGCCTGCATGCTGCCTTGTGCTGCGGAGAGGTTCTCCTGCTTCATCGCCAGTGCGAACTGGCCGAGTTGCTCCTCGGTATATCCTGCAGAGAGAGCCGTACCCCAGGCGTAGGCGCCTATGAGGTGGCGGGCATTGAAGCCCTCAAATGCCGGTTCGCCGGAACGCGTCTTGTCCTCAAGGATGGCGAGGATTTCATCGGCGCAGTCAATGTTGCTGCTGGTCTTGAGAGGTTGGCCTGCGGGAGTGTCAGTGCCGCAGGCCGCTGTCAGCGCCTTCGCTGCCGCATCTGTAAGGTAGCGGTTTGTGCTTTTCCAGTCCTTGTTCGCCGGTTGCAGGACTTTGTCGTGCCGCAGCATCCAAAAGTTCGTGCCGTAGCCGATGTCGTTCTTCACCACGGTGTTGTCCCAGTCAAAGATCGCCACGGGAGCCTGGTCTCCGCGGGATGTTCCGGTGCAGCTGCTGTGGGCGTCGATGGTCTTTTGTAGTTGTTCCCGGACCTCATCCGGCCACGTCAGTTTGGCGTCAAGTTGGCGGCACTCGGCTGCTGGCTCAATGCCGGTTGCAAGTGGCGGGGCGCACGACGTGGCCGACATGAGGATCGCCACTGCCGCCACAGTGGTCGCAAACCGGAAATGGTGCTTCCGGCGAGATTCCTTCGCGTGGGTGTTGTCACCCTTGACCAAGCCTGACGAAAATGTGGACATGCTTCCCCCTGCGCTCAAGATCTTTAATGGTCTGTAAATAGTCCAAATCTTGAGTAAGTGTGGGTCACATCACAGGGAATAGTCAAGGAATCCCGCAAAAAAGCTTAGTTGAGAAGCGGCTACAGACGGATTCCCAACAAGCTGGATTGGCGTCTTTTCAGGCCAATCGAGTATCAAGCGCCGACGTAAGCCGCCAGGTGCTTGCCGGTCAGCGTCGAGCGGTCAGCCACCAAGTCAGCTGGCGTGCCAGAGAAAACAATTTTGCCGCCGTCGTGTCCGGCGCCGGGCCCGAGGTCGATAATCCAGTCCGCATGTGCCATGACGGCCTGGTGATGCTCGATGACGATGACTGACTTTCCTGACTCGACCAAACGATCCAGCATGCCGAGCAGGTTCTGGACATCGGCCAGGTGAAGGCCTGTGGTCGGCTCGTCCAGGATGTAGATGTCGCCCTTCTCCGACATTTGCGTGGCAAGCTTGAGCCGCTGGCGTTCCCCACCGGACAGTGTGGTGAGCGGCTGGCCAAGCGTCAGGTAACCAAGCCCGACGTCGGCAAGGCGGTCCAGGATCTTGTGGGCGGCCGGTGTGCGTGCTTCGCCTTCGCTGAAGAAGATCCCAGCCTCGTTGACAGACATTGCAAGCACGTCTGCAATATTGCGGCCACCAAGCCTGTACTCCAGTACGGATGCCTGGAAGCGCTTCCCTTCACATTCCTCGCACGTTGACTCCACAGTGGCCATGACGCCCAGGTCCGTGTAAATGACCCCGGCGCCGTTGCAGGTGGGGCAAGCGCCTTCGGAATTGGAGCTGAAAAGTGCCGGTTTCACGTTGTTGGCCTTGGCGAATGCCTTGCGGATGGGCTCTAGGAGACCGGTGTAGGTTGCAGGATTGCTTCGGCGGGAACCCCGGATTGCACCTTGGTCGATCACCAGGACACCGTCACGTTTGGCTACGGACCCGTGAATGAGCGAGCTCTTGCCCGATCCGGCCACCCCGGTGAGCACACACAGCACGCCCAATGGAATATCAACATCCACGTTTTGAAGGTTGTTGGTGGAGGCGCCACGGACCTCAAGAGTGCCGGAGGCGGAACGAACCTGCTCCTTAATGGATGCGCGATCGTCGAGGTGGCGTCCAGTGATGGTGTCGCTCCCCCGCAGCCCGTCCAGATCGCCTTCGAAACAGACGGTGCCGCCGCCTGTGCCCGCGCCGGGACCCAGATCCACCACGTGGTCAGCGATCGCAATCGTTTCAGGCTTGTGCTCGACTACCAGGACAGTGTTGCCTTTATCCCGCAACTGCAGCAGCAACTGATTCATGCGCTCGATGTCATGCGGGTGCAACCCTATGGTTGGCTCGTCGAAGACGTAGGTGATGTCAGTCAGGGATGAGCCCAGATGCCGGATCATCTTGGTTCGCTGCGCCTCTCCCCCGGACAATGTACCGGCAGGCCGATCGAGGGAAAGATATCCGAGGCCTATCCCGGCGAAGGAGTCCAGAAGGTGCTGTAGTCCCTTGAGAAGCGGCGCCACTGAAGGCTCATTGATTTCACGGATCCACAAAGCAAGGTCACTGATCTGCATCTTGCACACATCCGCAATGCTCTTGCCGCTGATTTTGGAAGAACGTGCCTCCGGGCTCAACCTGGTGCCTTCACACTCCGGACAGGTGGTGAAAGTGATGGCCCGCTCCACGAAGGCGCGGATGTGTGGTTGAAGTGCGTCAACGTCCTTTGAGAGTATCGATTTCTGGATTTTGGGGATGACACCTTCGTAGGTGAGGTTGATGCCTTCGACCTTGATTTTGGTGGGTTCCCGGTACAGGAGGTCGTGGAGCTCCTTCTTGGTGAACTTGGCAATTGGCTTGTCCATATTGAAGTAGCCTGATCCGCTGAAGATCCGGCCATACCAGCCATCCATCGTGTACCCGGGAATCGTGAGCGCGCCCTCGTTCAAGGACTTGCTGTCGTCGTAGAGCGCGGTGAGATCGAAATCGTTGACCGAGCCCATTCCCTCACAGCGTGAGCACATGCCGCCCAGTCGGTTGAAGCTGGCCTTCTCCGTCTTGGTTTTGCCCTCGCCGCGGTCGACGGTGATGGCCCCGCTGGCCTTAACGGTGGGCACGTTGAATGAGTACGCGTTTGGCGACCCGATGTGGGGCTGCCCGAGCCGGCTGTAGAGAATGCGGAGCATGGCATTGGCATCTGTCGCAGTGCCCACGGTTGAGCGCGGATTCGAGCCCATCCTCTCCTGGTCCACGATGATGGCCGTTGTCAGGCCTTCCAGCATGTCCACATCCGGCCGTGACAACGAAGGCATGAAGCCCTGAACAAAAGCGCTGTATGTCTCATTGATCATCCGCTGGGATTCTGCGGCGATGGTTGCAAAGACCAAAGAACTCTTGCCCGAGCCGGAGACACCCGTGAACACAGTGAGACGACGTTTGGGGATCTCTACGCTGATGTCCTTGAGGTTGTTCTCGCGCGCACCCTGCACCCGAATGAGGTCGTGGGTGTCTGCTACGTGCGACGCAGCAGACTGCGTGTCGGTGCTCGTGGCAATGCTCATGATTTCTCCATCTTTAGGCACCATCTGTTGGTCGGCGCTGCCCAAAAGCTCGTCGGCCCGCCTGGCCCGGACCGGCCAGCCTCGGTCAGTACGTAAAATTCTCGTTCGTCGTCGCGAAAGCGGCAACGGTCATTGTCCACACTAACGGCCTGCGCTGCATGCCTTCGGGAGGACGCGAATCCTGAACCACTCCAACCATTGTCTTCAGCTGCGGACTCACTAAGAATGAAGCATGCCGGTATACATGAGGTCCCTTGAAACCGCAGTTCCGCCAACCATCCTCGTACAGTCGCAGGCACGCGATGTCTTCGCAGCGCAACCAGGCCTCACCCGGCTGGGGTCGCGACTGGTCTCCACCTGCTTCGACTCCGCTGCCATAGATACCCGCTATACGGCGGTGGAAGAGCTGAGCCTGGACGCGCATCCCGAAAATCCACGATTCTTCGATCCCTCAACCAACCAAGTGCTAAGCCCGAGCACCAAAGTCCGGAACGAGATTTTTGCCGTAGAGGCCACCAAGCTCTTCATAGAGTCCGGCAAAGCTGCAGTAGCGCGCGTACCGGATATCGATCTCGATGACATCACTCATGTCATTACTGTTTCCTGCACTGGATTCTTCAACCCTGGTCCCGACTACAAGGTCGTCCGAGCACTGGGACTGAACCCCTCCGTGCAGCGTTACCACTTGGGCTTCATGGGCTGCTACGCCGCTTTTCCAGCCCTGAAAGCAGCCAAGCAGTTCTGCCTCGCTGATCCAGCCGCCGTCGTTCTGGTTATCTGTGTGGAGCTTTGTTCCCTGCATGTGCGCACCTCCAACGACCCTGACACCATCATGGGCTCGGCGATCTTCGGCGACGGTGCAGCCGCGGCCATCGTGACGTCCAAGGAACCGCAAGGGCCTGAGCCCGTCATCAGGCTGGACCACTTCGAAACGGTCCTCACTCCCGTAGGTGAAGAAGCGATGGCCTGGAACATCGGTGACGAGGGTTTTGAAATGGTCTTGGGTTCGTATGTGCCCCACATCATCGAGGAGCACATCACCGGCGCCTTGGAGCCGCTGCTCGCCAAGGAGCCTCAACTGGCAGGACTGCCCTATCGGGACATAATGCACTGGGCCATTCATCCGGGTGGGCGCAGCATTCTGGACAAGGTCGAATCCAAGCTCGAACTCACTGCGGAGCAACTGGTCCCGGCAAGGGAGACTCTCAGGGAATACGGCAATATGAGTAGCGCCACTGTGCTGTTTGTTTTGAAGTACATGCTCGGACAGGCCGCAAACCAACGCGAGGAGCGGATCTGCTCCATGGCGTTCGGTCCCGGCCTTACGGTGGAGACTGGCCTCTTTACCCTGGTCTCTCCCAGCCTGTGAGCCCGTGGGGATTCCTGAAGGACAGGGACTTGCAGGCCATCGAGGACATGGACCGGCCTGATTGTGACCTCCAGCGCCTGGATCGCAGCTACGCCCGCTTCCCGGTGGTTAACCGCCTCCTTTCCGGATGGCACCGGACGTACCGTGACCGCTTCCGGCCAGTTCTCGCAGCGAGTGGCACGGCGTCGGTCCTGGACATCGGGTGCGGTGGTGGGGACGTCGCTCGAAGCCTGGCCAAATGGGCGGCTAAGGATGGATTTGCGTTAGAGGTGACTGCCATAGACCCTGACGAACGGGCATACAATTTTGCGACCCGTGCGCCAGCGGTGGAAGGCGTCACCTACCGGCGGGCGCACAGTGCCGAGCTTGTGACCGAGGGCAGCAGTTTCGATATCGTCCTGTCGAACCACATGCTCCACCACCTCGACGCTGAGCAACTCGCCGGAGTGTTGAAGGACTCAGAAGTACTGAGCCGCAGGCTCGCGCTGCATAACGATCTCAAACGGAGCAACATCGCCTACCTTCTCTTCGCGGCTGGCTTTTGGCCTTTGGGCGTTGGCTCCTTCATCTGCGGAGATGGTTTGGTCTCCATCAAACGCAGTTTCACCTCTGCAGAGCTCCAAACGGCGGCTCCGGGAGGATGGAGGGTGGATCGAAACGGACCATGGCACAACCTGCTCGTCTACGAGCATGACGGCAATGGATCCTGGACATGAGGGACGGACGTGCTTGACGTCATCATCGTGGGTGCCGGTCCTGTCGGTTTGTTCATGGGCACTTTATTGCTCAAACGAGGGCACCAGGTCCGAATCCTTGAACGCCGACTGAACAGGAGCCACCGTTCAAGGGCGATAGGGATTCACCCGCCGGCGCTTGGCGAACTGGAAAGGGCCGGTCTTTCCGAGCCGTTGTTGGCATCCGGCGTGCGGATCGAGCGGGGCATTGCCTACAGCAAAGGCAGGAAAATCGCCGAATTGCCTTTTTCAGGGGACCCGCACTTTCCCTTCATCCTCGCGGTCCCGCAACCAGTGACGGAGCAGGCACTGGAGCAAGCAGTCCTTGCGTTGGACCCGGACGCGATCGTCCGCGGCGCGGACGTTCGCGATTTTGCCGACGACGGCGGCACTGTCAGCGTCCGAGCGGCCTCAGCTTCCGGGGAACGCACCTTCACCAGCCGTCTTTTGGTGGCAGCTGACGGAGCCCACTCGCTGATACGAGAACGTCTTCTCCCCGACCTCCCGGCCCGTAACTATCCGGATAGTTATCTGATGGGCGACTTCACCGATGGGACAGGCCACGGAGACAACGCGGTCCTGTATCTGGAGCCGGAGGGCATCGTCGAGTCTTTCCCTTTGCCTGGAGAGGTTCGGCGATGGGTGGTACGGCTGGGAGCCCCGGCCAGAGGCGCGACGGCGGCCAACCTGGCTGCCATGGTCCACGCCAGGACCGGGGCCGTGCTGGATTCGGACAGCAACACCATGCTGAGTGCATTTGATGTCCAATCCAGGCTTGCGGGGCGCATGATCCATGGCAGAACCGTGTTGTTGGGCGATGCCGCCCATGAGATCAGCCCCATCGGTGGCCAGGGAATGAATCTTGGATGGCTTGACGCGGCTGCCTTGGCACCTCTCATTGATGCCTCCCTCAGGGGGCAGGGCGTCGGCCGCCAGCTTCAGCTGTTCGAGAAGGACCGACGCCGGGCAGCGGCCCGCGCCTCCTTGCAGGCGGGGYTGAACATGGCGCTTGGAAGGCCTCTGCCTCCGGCAATCATGGCGGCCAGAAACTCGTTTTTTGCCCATGCCTTGGAACTGCCCGGGGTCTCAGCACTGGTGGAGCGGCGCTTCACCATGCGCTAGCTCGTCCACGTTCCTCCAGCGTTCATTCAGGAGCCTGCGGCTGCCTGTTCGGGAAGGGTGTAGTAGCAGTCGTAGGTGTCCTGGCTGACGATTAATCCATCCCGTAGTTCAAAAACAGCTGTGCTCCGCGCACGTATGGTTTCGCCAGCGTCCCAGTGCGGGAGGTCCAGCAGCAATGTGGCTGACCAGTTCATCTCCAGGACTACCCGATTGCCTTCGCAGGTGGTCCGGACCACCTCAAAGCTCTGGTTCGCCACGATGTTCTTACTGTGATCCGCGCCGGTGAGAGTCTCCTGAAGAGTCCTGGTGGACCCGGTCTTGGATAGTGCGTGCGGCCACTCCGTGAGTGTAAAGTCGTGAGCCAGGTATGGGCTGATCTCAGCGGCGCCGCCGCCGGCCTCAACCGTCCTGATAAATCCGAGTACATGGTCCAGGGGGTTGCTTTCGCTCATTCGACGAGCCTAGCTGAACGCGGAGACAGAGGCCCGGCAAGGGCGAACCGTAGTGCAGGACGCAGGCGCGAAGCGGAGCCTTCGCGCTAGGCTCGAGTCATGACGCAGCAACCTCACTCCGAGGCGCCCAGCCCGGCCACTGATTTTAATCCCCTTCAGATCAGGGACGCAGTCCTGCGGCTACTTGAAACCGAGGAACTTCCGCCGATCGTTCAAGCCGGGCACCCCGTCCTCCGGCAACAGGCGGCGCCCTATGACGGCCAGCTTGATGGCGCTGAATTGGCGGCGTTCATCGAGCGGATGCGTGAGGTCATGCATGCGGCACCGGGGGTTGGACTGGCGGCTCCGCAGTTGGGCATTCCGTTGCAGTTGGCAGTCCTTGAAGACAAGTACGAGGTGGATCCGGAGTCGGCAACGGTCCGTCACAGGGAGCCAATGGAGTTCATGGCTGTGCTCAACCCGCAATATCGGCTCTTGGGCAATGAGACAGCGTCCTTCTATGAGGGATGCCTGTCAGTGAGTGGCTACCAAGCGGTGGTCACCAGGTATCGCAATGTGGAATTGAGCTACCTCACGCCAGAGGGGCGCCCCGTGGAGGAATGGTTCTCAGGATGGCAGGCACGCATTGTGCAGCACGAAACAGACCACCTCCAGGGAGTTCTCTACGTGGACAAAGCAGAAATGCGTTCCCTCTCCAGCAACGCCGAACACTCCCTACGGTGGACCAACCCGGACATTGAGGACGCGCGCCGGACCCTCGGTTTCCTGCACGGCTAGCTAGCTGCTCCTCTTCATGCATCATTCCCCCATATGGTTTGAAGCCGTAGGCAGATGCCTGGCCCACCACGCAAGGATGTGTTCGAACCGCTGCTTTCGGTGGTGTGGAGTCCCCGAACGCGACAGTTCATGGTCCTCGCCCGGGAAGACGAGTAACGACGTCTGAATTCCTCTATCTTTGAGGAGCGCATAGTACCGCTGCCCTTGTTCAAGAGGACACCGAAGGTCGTTTTCGCTGTGGATTACCAGAGTCGGGGTCATGACGGCCGCGGCTACGGCCAAGGGGCTCTGCGCCACAAGCTGACCGGGTGAGGCTCCAGCGTACTCGCCGCCAAAAAACCAGCCGATATCGGACGTGCCGGCAAAGCTGACAGGATCCAGGAATCCGCGTTCGACAATGGCCGCTTTGAAACGGTGGTCGTGTGCGATGGTCCAGGCTGTGAGGTAACCGCCATAGGAACCGCCCATGATGCCCACGCTGTCTGCGTCCAAGGTTGCGTGGGCGGACAGGGCAGCGTCCAGGAAGGCGAGCACGTCCTGCATGTCCACGGTTCCCATGCGCTCCTTGATGACCCGGCCATGTGATTGTCCGTAGCCTGACGAGCCCCGCGGATTGCACATCACTACTGCGTATCCCGCAGCTGCGGAGACTTGGGCTTCGTCCAAGAAGGCTCCCGTGTATTGGGAGAACGGACCCCCGTGGATGTTCAGCAGGACGGGGTGCGGTCCGGGGCCGTCGGGCAGCACCAACCAACCGTTCACGGGGTATCCGTCGTCGGCGGTTGCCTGCAAATCCACGGGCTCGCTGACTCGTGAGTTATTCCGTAGTCCCGCCGAGAAGTCCGTCAGCAGACGCAGTTCACCACGCTCCAGGGAGGCGACGTCGCCGGCGGTAGACGCGTCCAGGAAGCTGACGGCAATTTCACCATTGGCAGCGACAGTGGCGCCGTTGACTACCCGGGCTCCATGGACGAGCGGTGTAATGCTTCCTTCTGCAGTGACATCGAGGAGCTCCACGCTGCCCAGCGCTGTGTTCAAGACCAGGACGCTGTCGGGTCCGCTCGGTTCCAGCGGACCCGAGACGTCCAAATGCTCGACGTCGGTCAGGGCCACCGCATCTCCCCCGATGACAGGCATTGAGTAGAGAACGCTGTTGCGCGCGACAAAGTCACGTCCTGTGTCGCCCAGGTCCTGCGCGGTGAAGAACAGCGAGCGGCCATCGGTGGACGCCCTGACAGCGTTGACGGTCTGCAGTTTTGGGTTGTGAGGTTTGACGAGCTGGGGTTCGCCGCCTGTTGCGTCCATCCGATACACCGACGTTACGAGGTCTTCATCGTGCCCGTCGTGGAGAGCGGCTACGAAATAGAGGAATCTGCCGTCGGCCGAGAAGCAGGGCGCCTCATGGTCTGATTCGCCGAACGTCATCTGCCTGGCATCGGGAACACCGGTTACCCTGGCGCCTGGCCGTTCGTGGGCGGCTCTGCCGCGGGGAATGACAACAGGCTCGCCATCCAATTCCGGCACGTCGATCACAAACAGTTGCTGGCGCTGGTCCAGGACGTATCCCACGCCGTTCATCAGGTACTGGTTCACGGCGATAAGCCGGGCGTCTTCGCTGCCGGAAGTAACGCCGTCGACCGTTCCATAGCGGCCCGGTTCGGCAACACGGCTGGTGAAGACCATCCGATGGGAATCGGGAGCCCACGCAAACCCGTTGACCCCGGCGTGCTGATCCGTGACCTGTTGTGGTTCGCCCCCTGCCGACTCCACAACAAACAGTTGTGCTTTTCCCTCTGCGTCGCTCCGCAGGAAGGCCAAAACCAGGCCGTCAGGCGAGAAAGCCGGGGAAGTGTCCCTGAACCCGCGGGTGATGCGTCGTGGGCGCTTGGTGGTGTCCAGCGGTACGTTCCACAATTGACCGACGTACGCATCGGCGTTGAAATCAGGCCTGACCACGGATACCACCGCTTTGGTGCCGTCCGGATGGATGGCAGGGGCGGAGACGGAGTTCAACAAAGGCAGTTGCTCGGGTTTCACCTTGGTGAGCCTAGCCCCGCTGGCTTGGCGCCGGCACCAGACACTCCGGCCCACCGTAGGATTGAATCCATGTTGTCCGACGCCGTTGCCGCCCTCCGTTGTCCCGTTTGCGAAGGGCGTTTTCAGCTCATCGAGGATCCACAGCGGCGGCTTGTTTGCGATTCCGGGCATGTATTCGATGCCGCGAAACAAGGTTACTTCAACCTGCTCACAGGCAAGGGCACAGTTTTCGAAGCTGATTCGGCGGAGATGGTAGGAGCCCGCCAGCGATTCCTGGACAGCGGACACTACGCTGCGCTGGCCGATCGCGTCGCCAGTTTCGTAGCTCCATCGCTGCAGAGGCCCGGGGCCGTGGTTCTCGACGCCGGAACGGGCACCGGGCATTACCTCCACCGCGTCCTTGAAACCACTCCGGCCTCCGCGATAGGGCTGGACATCTCCAAATTCGCGCTGCGTCGCGCCGCGCGGCTCAACGGGGACGCTGCCAACCTCGTCTGGGACATTTGGCGTCCGCTACCCATTGCCGATGACGCGGTGGACGTCGTGCTGGTGGTGTTCGCCCCACGGAATCCGTCAGAGTTTGCCCGAGTACTGCGGCCTGGTGGACAACTGATTGTGGTGACGCCGCAGCCCGGACATTTAGCTGAAATCGCTGCCCGCACCGGAATGCTCAGCATTGAGGAAGGCAAGGCCGAGCGCTTGGCTGAGTCGATGGGCGGCTATTTCCACGCTAATTCAACGTACAACCTGGACGTGCCGCTCATCCTCACGGGCTCCGAGTTGGCCGACATCGCCTATATGGGGCCAGCCGGCCACCACATCAAGCCCGAAGAACTCGCACTTCTGGCCGATGAGCAGGGGACCGTAGCAACCACCGCGAAGTTCCGAATCAGCCGCTTCACAGTGGGGGCTTCGGCTTCCTGACGAGGGACTCAGCCTCGGGCTAGGATGGAGGAACAGCGACTGTGATCCCGCCTGTGGCGGAATCCGGGACCAAGGGGGAATTGATGTTTGAATGGCTCGGCGAGAACTGGTGGGCGCTCTGGCTCACGGTCTTCCTCGCGTTCGCGGTGGTGGAGATGCTTACCCTCGACCTCTTCTTCATCATGCTCGGCGGCGGCGCACTAGCGGGATTGGTCGCGGACTTCGCCGGCGCCGATTTCTGGCTCCAGATCGTCATCTTCAGCGTGGTCTCCCTCTTGATGATCGCCTTCGTCCGGCCGGTCGCCTTGAAGCACCTGCATAAGGGACCAGCAGAACAGCGGACGAACATCGACCGCCTTATCGGTCAACCCGCCCTCGTCATCGAAGCCGTCACGGGCACCAGTGGGCTGGTAAAGATCGGCGGCGACGTCTGGAGTGCGCGCAGCACCGCCGGAGTCCTCGACGCCGGTGCCACGGTTCAGGTCACCAGGATTGACGGCGCGACGGCGGTAGTTGCCTCGCCTGCGGAAAACAGCCCGCGCTGATTCGAACCGGAAAACCAGAATTCTGCGGATAACGGCTTGGCAGCCTGCCCGCAAATGGCCAAAGCAAGCCACGCAATTGGGGAATCAAGGAGACGCATGGACGGTTTAGGAGGAACAGCGGCAGCAGTTGTGCTGATTGTTCTCGTCATTTTTGTCATCATCGTGTTGGTCCGGTCGGTAAGGATCATCCCGCAAGCACGTGCCGGCGTCGTTGAACGCCTCGGTAAGTACCAACGCACGCTCAACCCCGGCCTCACCATCCTTATTCCGTTCGTCGACCGGCTCTTGCCGTTGCTTGACCTCCGTGAGCAGGTGGTGTCCTTCCCGCCGCAGCCAGTGATCACCGAGGACAACCTCGTGGTTTCGATCGATACCGTGGTCTACTTCCAGGTAACGGACCCCCGGGCGGCCACCTACGAAATCGCCAATTACATCCAGGCGGTAGAGCAGCTGACTACCACCACACTTCGTAACGTTGTGGGTGGCCTGAACCTCGAAGAGGCGCTAACCTCCCGTGACCAGATCAATGGCCAGCTGCGTGGAGTATTGGACGAGGCCACAGGCCGCTGGGGCATCCGCGTCTCGCGCGTGGAACTGAAGGCTATTGATCCGCCCCACTCCATCCAGGACTCGATGGAAAAGCAGATGCGTGCAGAGCGCGACCGTCGAGCAGCCATCCTGACTGCTGAAGGAACCAAGCAGTCGCAGATCCTTACGGCAGAAGGCCAGCGCCAAGCGGCCATCCTTGCAGCTGAAGGTGATGCGAAGGCCGCCATCCTTCGGGCAGACGGTGAAGCCCAGGCCATCCAGAAGGTCTTTGATGCCATTCACAAAGGCAACCCCGACCAGAAGCTTTTGGCCTACCAGTACCTGCAGACACTGCCCAAGATCGCGGAGGGGAGTTCCAACAAGCTGTGGATCATCCCGAGCGAAGTTGGCGAAGCCCTGAAGGGCATTGGCAGCGCGCTCGGAGGCGTCAACGGTGACTCCGATGCTGCTGGCCTGTTTGGCGGCAGCAACAAAGCTGCGGCTTCAGAACCGGCGGCTCCGGTGGAATCCACCACGGCGGCACAGACACGGCCCACAGAATAACTCTGTCGTCAGGCAGTTGAGCGGTCAGCCAGGCGGCTGGCCGCTCGCTGCGTTTGCACTGCTTTTGGGTACTCGCTATCCATGGGCGTATAATGGGATATTTGTCCGGCTGGTTCAGTGTGGATGGAACATTAAAGCTTGGCCAGGCGTTGCAATTAGTGATGCAAGGTGTGCAGAAGTAGTCCGTTGAGACCGTAATAACGGCTTACGGCTAGCGCGGGGTTCAGGCTCCGCGAACAGACAGAGGGAGTAATCATGAGCGATCGCAGCCTGCGGGGTATGCGTCTTGGCGCCCAAAGCATGGAAACCGAGTCCGGCGTTGAACCGGCACCGCGCCAGCGGGTTGAATACCGCTGCGAGGACGGCGAGCAGGTCTTCGTAACCTTCTCTGCCGAAGCCGAGATCCCCCCTGTTTGGGTTTCCAAGACTGGCAAGGAAGCCTTGCTCGTAGATGGCGAGCGTCCCGTGGATGCCAACGAGAAAGCCGTCCGTACCCACTGGGACATGCTCCTGGAACGCCGCAGCCTTCCGGAGCTGGAGCAGATCCTTGAGGATCGTTTGAACATCCTGCGTGAGCGCCGCGGAGAGCGCCGCTCAGCTTAGTCTTCAGACTCAAGCAAAAAGGCCGGACCGGTTCCTCGTGGGAACTGGTCCGGCCTTTTCTTGTGGAATTTTTACTTTGCGAGGGCAGGCTGTTTTCTGGTGAGCTTGGCCCACCGTGCTGCCAGGCCCCATTTGGTGACGTTGATCATGGCTTCCACCACAATGTTGCCGCTCATCTTCGATGCGCCGAGTTCCCGCTCAACGAAGGTGATGGGTCGCTCCTCAATACGCAGGCCGAGCTTGGCCACGCGCCAGGCAAGGTCAACCTGGAAGCCGTAGCCCACTGAATCCACGTCATCCAACTTGAGGGCTTCAAGTGTGCTGCGGCGGAAAGCACGATAACCGCCCGTGACGTCCTTGATTTTCAAACCAAGCATGAGGCGGGCGTACGTGCTGCCGATTCGGGAGATTGCTTGGCGGTAGAGAGGCCAGTTCACAACGCTGCCTCCCGGCACCCAGCGTGAGCCCATGGCAAGGTCCGCGCCCTCCTTGACGGCATCAAGAAGAAGGGGCAACTGCTCGGGCTTGTGGGAGCCGTCGGCGTCCATCTCGACCAGGACGTCATACCCTGCCGCGAGGCCCCATTTGAAGCCGGCGATGTAGGCTGCGCCGAGGCCTTCTTTGCCTTTGCGGTGCAGTACGTGCACTTGCTTGTCCTCGGCGGCTATGCCGTCGGCAAGCTGTCCCGTGCCGTCCGGGCTGTTGTCATCAACCACCAGGACGTCCGACTCAGGTACTGCTGTCCGCAGCCGACCCAATGTCTTGGGGAGCGATTCCAGCTCGTTGTAGGTAGGGATGATCGTCAGGACACGCAAGAAGAGGCCTTTCCTTGATGGAGCGGTCAGTGTGCCGGACCAGCCTTGGGGCTGGCATTCTGGCGCAACTCTCCATTATAGGACGATCGAGTGCACTACTAAGGGCAGCTGTGGCCATGGCCACACAGGGTTAAGTGCTGAGGGCAGGTCCATAGACCCAGGACCAGTGTTGTCCGGACAGTTATTTTGCCGGACGAACTGTTTTCTAGGACCCTATGGGCCTGCCCACTCGCGTACCGCCACCAGACCATTTTCTGGCCGCGACCAGATAATTACTCGCGGGAGAACCCGAAGCCCTAACGATCTGTTGAGGCTCAATGTTACGGACTTTACAAAAGCTGTCAACCAGGACTTGACCTGCGGGTTCGTGTATCGTCCCAGTTCAGGGGGCCCATTCGAAGCCAAGGAAATAGTGCCCTCAGACCCGGAGGGATTCGTGAGCGAAGAGCTCCTGGCCTTCCCTCACGGTCTGCAGGCATACAGGATCGCTGCCAGTATCCAGTGCCGGGAGCAAGGGGGTGCGGGCTCGGGGATCGGTGCTCCACGATTGCACACGGCTATCCGCTACTTGCACCATGAGTTCCTCAATTTCCCATACCGCGAAGCTTGCTGGCGCGCCAGGGACGAGTTGGCCCATGAGAGGGTTCCTGTGTTTGGTGGCCCGCCAGCCCGCCCTCGTATGGCCAAGGAAAGCCGCGCGGGCTGAAATGCGCTGGTCCGGGTTGCTGTGTTCCAGGCAAGCCCGGATGCTGGACCAAGGGCTGAGCGGTGTGACCGGGCTATCGCTGCCAAAGGTGATCGGAACTCCGCTGGCGTAGAAGGACGCAAACGTGTTCATTGCCTTGCTGCGGCCGCCGAGTCGTTGCTCGTAGAGTCGCCCGGGGCCTCCCCAGAGAGCGTCGAATGCCGGCTGCATGCTGACAGTCACGGAGTACTTGGCCAGCTTCTCGACGGCGGACTGGTCGGCGAGCTCAACGTGTTCAAAGCGGTGACCCGCCGCGCGGATCCGCTGCTCCCCCACCTCGTCAGCTGCTGCGTCCAATGCCTCAAGCGCAACATCAAGTCCTGCATCTCCGATGATGTGGAAACCGCCCTGGATGCCCAACAGCGAGCATGCAGCAAGGTGCTTGGCGACTTCATCCACTGAAAGATACACGTTGCCCCGTTGACCTGGCGCATCGGAATAGTCTTGCCTCAAGGCAGCTGTCCGCGAACCAATGGAACCATCGATGTTCAGATCTCCCGCCAAGCCCAGGACCTCGGGGCCCACGCTGTCCAGGATCCTGCGGGCATGATCTTCCGATGAAGCCAGCTCGCCCCAATACGGCAGCACCTGCGGTTTGCCGGCTTGTCTGTTCCAGGACATGGCCATGTGAAGATCTTCCGGCCCGCAAATGTGTGGGGCCGACATTTCAGCCAAGGCAACGTAGCCGTTGGAAGCCGCATAATGCAGGGCCTGTTCCTGATACCCACTCCGTTCGGCCTGACTGAGGCGCCGGGCCGCGAGGCGGGCGGCGGTGTGGGCTGTCCTGACTACGCGGCCGCTGTCCCCCGTGAAGCCGTCCATGCCAGCAAGGCCTGCCGACGCCGCAAGGGAGGATGAAACGAGGGCGGAGTGAACGTCAATGCGGGAAAGGTAAACCTGCCTGCCGCCCGAGGCCTGTTCCAGCTCTTCAAGCGTTGGAAGGGTGGCATCCTGCCAGGTTGTTTCATCCCAGCCATGCCCAAAGACAGTCCCGGTACCGCCAGCGGCAGCAACGGCGTCCAGCAGTTCCCGGGAAGAACGCAAGCCCGTCAAGGACAGTCCAGCCAAAGCGAGGCCCGTCTCCGTCAAGTGCGCATGGGAGTCAACAAAGCCCGGCGCCACGAGGGCTCCCCGAAGATCAATGATGTCCATGGTGGAATCAGCGATGGATGTTGCCGCTTGCTCGGAACCCACCCACGCGACCGTGTCACCGTCCACCACCATGGCGGTAGCGAACGGATCGGCAGCGGTATAGATCGAACCGTTCCGGTAAAGGGTCACCTTGTGAACGTTTTCGTGGGGGCCGTCGCCGGCGGACAGGCCTGGCTGGTTCATGCGGTGTGCTCCTCGAGCGTTGAAGAAGGTCTGGGTCTCGAAAACGGTTCCGGGTCAGGCGATGGTGGAGTAAGCCACGACGCCCCGGCGGACCAGATCGATGGATTCACGGCAGATCCGCGTCAAGCGGGGATCCAGTTGTGGAATTTTGGCGAGTTGGTCCAGGAGGTCAACCACTTGCTTTGCCCAACGGACGAAGTCGCCCGCAGCAAGGTCCGTGCCGCTGAGCACGTCCTGAAGATGGCGGCCTTTGGCCCACTTGTACATGGGCCACATGAGGCCCAGCTCCGGTTCGCCGGTCAGTGGAAGCCTGTTCTGTTCCTCAGTGTCCTCAAGTTGCGACCATTCCCGGACGACGATGTCGACAGCCGTTTCCAGTGCAATCGAAGGCATCCTCGGGCGAAGGCCCCGGTCTTCACGCTTTGCCTGGTACACCAAGGTGCTGGCCAAGGAGGCCAGCTCGGCAGCATCGAGATCGTTGATGGCACCCCGCCTGATGGACTGCGAGATGAGCAGGTCCTTCTCACCGTAAATGCGCCGCAACCGCTGCCCATCCGTGCTGATGGTGACCTTGCCGGCGTCGTTGGTTTCGAGGTAGCCATAGGCGGACAGGACATCGCAGACGCGGTCGAAGGTCTTGGCAATCGTGTTGGTCCTGCTTTGGATCTGGCGAATCAGCCCGTCTGTCTCCTTGCGAAGTTTCCACCAACGCTCCCCCCAGCGGGCGTGATCTTCTCGTTCACTGCAGCCATGGCAAGGATGCGCCCTGAGCGCCCTGCGTAGTTCAGTGATCTTCTGTTCCTGGTCCGGGAGCCGGGAACCCAGGCCAAAGTCTTCATGCCTGCTGTTGCGACGCGACTTGGGCGCTTCGTCGCTGATGGCATGGCGCATGGAGGAGGCGAGGTCACGCCGCGATTTGGGGACCTTGGCATTGAAGGATTTCGGGATCCTGATCCGGGTCACAGGAGAGACCGGGGCATCGACGTCGTGAACGCCTATCCGGCGCAGTTGATTGTCCGAGGTGAGGACAGAAGGCCTCGGCTCGCGGGCATTGGCATCGGAATCAAGCACGACGGCGTAGCCCGCCAGTCTGCCGCTGGAGACGCTGATGACGTCCCCTGGAATGAGCCGCGTCAGTGAGTCAGCCACCCTGGACTTTCGCGCACGGTGGTAGTTCCGCTCAGCGAACTGTTCGGTATCACTGAGCTCCCGCCGGAGCCTGGCGTATTCGGTGAAGTCGCCCAGATGGCATTCCATGGATTTCGCGTATCCTGCCAACGACTCCTCTCGGCCACGGACCTGCCTGGCCAGCCCTACCACCGAACGGTCTGCCTGGAACTGCGCGAAGGACGACTCGAGGATTTCCCGTGCCCGGACCCGTCCAAACTGGGCAATGAGGTTGATGCTCATGTTGTAAGTGGGCCGGAAGCTGGAATTCAGCGGGTAGGTGCGGCGTGACGCCAAGCCAGCCACGGCAGCGGGATCTGTTCCCGGCTGCCACAGTACGACGGCATGGCCCTCGACGTCGATACCCCGGCGTCCAGCCCTCCCAGTGAGCTGTGTGTACTCCCCCGCCGTGATGTTGACGTGGGCTTCGCCATTGAACTTCTCAAGCTTTTCCAATACCACGCAACGCGCAGGCATGTTCACCCCGAGTGCCAACGTCTCGGTGGCAAAAACCGCCTTGACCAAGCCATCCGCAAACAGCTTCTCCACTACCTCCTTGAAGGTAGGAAGCATGCCTGCGTGATGAGCGGCGAAGCCCCGTATAAGGCCGTCGCGCCAGCCCCAGAACCCCAAAACATCGAGATCGTCTGCAGGGATTTCGTGGCTTGCTTCATCCACCCGCTGGGCAATGATCTGTTGTTCGCGCTCAGTAGTGAGCCATAGTCCCGATGCCGCGCACTGGGCCACCGCAGCGTCACAACCGGCCCGGGAAAAAATAAACGTAATGGCAGGCAGCAGGCCCTGACGGTTAAGGCTTTCAATAACCTGGGGGCGGCTTGCTTTCCGAACTGGACTGCGCTGTTCAGTGTTCTGCCGTTCATCCCGATAGCGGTCCTGCCGACGGCGGCTCCGGCCACCGTGGCCGAATCGGCCGTTGAAGTTCATCCGGCTCTCGGAACGGGCCATTGCCAGCAGATCCGGGTTCACTTCGAACTCGGGGCCTGTCACTGCCTGACGGACAGGAGGTGCCACGGAACTCTTTACGGCGATCTTCCGGGTTTCTGCCGGGAGGGTGGCCTCGTCCACGGCGTCGTCAGTATCGCTAAGATCCGGAACTTCTGTATCCGGTATCTGGGGAGCGATTTCATCAAAAGTGGTATCGCCGGCAAAAAGGTCGACGATCTCCCTGCCCACCATGACGTGCTGCCACAATGGCACGGGCCTGTGTTCGGACACGATGACATCAGTATCGCCCCGAACGGTATCCAGCCAGGCACCAAACTCYTCGGCGTTGGACACAGTGGCGCTCAGCGAAGCAACCTGCACTTCACTGGGCAAGTGAATGATGACTTCCTCCCAGACGGCTCCGCGGAAGCGGTCCGCGAGGTAGTGGACCTCGTCCATCACGACGAAGCCGAGGTCGCCGAGGGTCTCCGAGTCGGCGTACAGCATATTGCGGAGGACTTCGGTGGTCATGACCACAACGGGCGCCTCACCGTTGATGGTTGTATCGCCCGTCAGCAGGCCAACGTTGGCAGAACCATACTTGGCGGCGAGCTCGGAGAATTTCTGGTTGCTCAGCGCCTTGATCGGTGTCGTGTAGAACGCTTTGAGGCCACGTTCCAAAGCCAGGTAGATGGCAAACTCGCCAACGATCGTCTTTCCCGCACCTGTCGGAGCCGCGACGAGGACGCCGCGGCCTTCCTGCAACGAGCGGCACGCCTCACGCTGGAAATCGTCCAATTCGAAGTCCAGCGTCAAGGCAAAGGCACCAAGATATGTCTTGGCCTCAGCTGCCCGGTGAGCTGCCGCCTGGTAGCGGTCTGATGGTGATGGAGACCCGGAAATGGAGGACATGCACCAAGCCTAATGGCCTGAGGTCTAGAGATTCTCCAGATCCGAGGCCGGGGTGGCAATATCTGCCGTGGCTTCGGTCTCAGCAGCGCGCTTGATGGCGCGGCGTTCCCGCCGGCGGTCGTTGAAGATGCAAACGCCGATGGCCGAGAAGAACAAAACCAGCAGCGGCCCAGCGAGGAGGAACATAGACAGGGCGTCAGCGCCGGGGGCTGCTACGGCCGCCAGAACGAAGACGAGAAAGACGGTGATCCGCCAGGCTTTCAAGATCGTCTTTCCTGAAACCAAGCCCGCCATGTTGATGCCAACCAGGACCACTGGCACGAGGAAGGCGAGCCCGAGGAACAAAATCATTCGAGTGACGAAGTCGATGTAGTCTCTCGCGTCGATAATGTTGGCCACGCCGGATGGCGTGAACTGCGTAAGGGCCCTGACAACCTGGGGTGTCACCAACCAGCCAACCCAGACTCCGGCCAAAAACAAAGGAACAGCTGCTGCCATGAAACCGAGGGTGTACTGGCGTTCCTTCTTCGTGAGTCCAGGCGTGATGAACGCCCACAACTGATAGATCCAGATGGGGCTGGAGATGACCAGACCAATCAGGATGGCTATCTGAAGCTTGAAGTCGAAAGGGGAAGCTATGCTGCTGAAGTTGATGGTTGCGATGGCGCCGGTATGGCCGGCGATCGAATCAACCGGGGACTTCAGAGCATCAATCACCGGGTCATACAAAAACCAGCCGGCAATAGCCGCGACTACTACACCTATCGCTGCTTTGATGAGGCGGTTCTTCAGCTCCTTAAGATGGTCAAGCAGTGCCATCCGGGCTTCAGGATTGGCTTTGCGCCCTTTCGTTGTTACCACTTCTTCTTAGACGCGGTTGGCTGGCGGAACGTCGGTTTCGCCGTTGTTCTTGGCCCTGGCGTCGGGGTGGTCCACAACCCGTCCCTCTACGGCGTCGGTTGTATCGGCAGAGTCTTTGGTGTCGGACTTGCCATCGTTCTTCATCTCCTTGACCTCGGACTTGATGATCCGCATTGACTGTCCAAGGCTCCGTGCCATCGCTGGCAACTTGGGGGCAGCGAACAGGAGAAGCGCAACGATGATGATGATGACGATTGGCCACGGCCCGTCAAATAGTCGTCCCATTGGGGAGGTCCTTTCCTTTTGGATACATCCTACGTCTATCTGAATTCAATGTCGTGCAGGGATTGGGGCTGACCCCGCTCTGCTTTGCGCTGAACGCGCTTCTGGCGACGAACTTCCTGGCGGAAGGCTTTGGCCGTCAGGTAATCATGACGCATCTGCTCCGGCGAGGCAAAAATTGCGGATCCGGGCTCCGGCCGGCGCTCGGGGGCCTCAACATCGGAGGTTTCTGCGGCAGGAGAGACATGGCTGAAACGTTTCCCGGCGTCTCCTAATTCGTGAACAGTGGCCATGAATTTCCTGAACAGCCGAAAACCAAGGGTCACATGAAGGAGCAACGACAGGGCTATGAGCGCGATCCACAACAGGATCCAAAACCACCAAGGCATCTGAGTAGTCTAGCCAGCCACGTTGTCCGACGAGGAAACTTCGCCGTATTGGGCAAGCGCCGCCGTGAGCCACGCTTGGACTTCCTGACGCAACTCCGCAGGGTCCAGCACCCGCACCGTCCCTCCATGTTGGGACACAAACATCGGTAACCACTCCACATTTCCAAAGCGCACCTCGGCGAGCAGCCCGCCGTCGGGCAATTCCGCAGTGCGTTCGGCATAGTAGTCGTCAGCCAGGCCAGCGCCCTGCCGGGTCAACTCAAGCACCACCAGGACGTCGTCATCACTGGGCGTGAAGAGCCTTGCCGGAAAGTCTGCATCAGCAGTCGCCGTCCCGGAGACAGGACGGCCATTGGGTTCCAGGGATTGCACCCGGTCCAGCCGGAAATTCCGGAGTCCCGACTTGCTATGGCAGTAGGCCTCGAAGTACCAGGTATTGTCCATGGAGTAGAGCCGCAGGGGGTCCACGTCGCGCTCGGTCACTTCATCTCTTTGAGGGGAAAGGTAGCTCAGGCGCAGTTGTTGGCCGTCCCTGATGGCGTGCGTGATGGTGGCGAAGGCTTCCGATTGCTCGGGCGCCACCGACTGGCCTGCAACGGCACCGGCCAAGCGTCCGGCCTGTCCTGCGGCACCGGTCAATTTGATGGTCACAGACTCCAGGGCACTGCCCGGTTCATCCTCGGACAAACCCGCAAGTGCGGGGAGATCGCCGAGCATGGACAATCCAGTCAGCAGCGCCGCGGCTTCGTCCTCGCTGAAGCGAACAGGACGGTTCAGGTCCAAATGCTCCGTGATGTACACATGGTCGTTTTCCCATTGGATGTCCAGGAGGTCGTCCGGGTAGCCTCCGGGCAGCCCGGAACAGATCAGGATTTTTAGGTCGTCGATAAGTGCTTTGCGGCTGATGCCGAAACGGTCGGCTACCTCCTGTACGTGCAGGCCCTGATGGTGGACGAGGAAGGGCACCAGTTGCAGCATGCGGGTGAGTTGGTCTTCGGACGTGCGTTTCCTTGATCGCTGCGCGCGCGCAGCTTCGGGGAACTCCACGGGGATGGCCGGAGACGCATTGAACTCCGCAGCGCTTTTGAGCCGGCGTACGACGGCGGCACGCAGCTCGGCAGGTTCAACGACTTTGACGTGGGGTCCATACGAGGCCAGCTCCTCGGCGAACTGCTCGGGATCCCGGAAGTCCACCACGAGCCTGTCCCGGTCGCCCAATCCCTCCTCAGCCGGTTCCTTCCCGGCATCGGTGGAAACAGCGCGTTTACGCAGGGCGAGAAGACGTCCGGCGTCTACGTCCACGACAGCCTGCTGCACGGGAAGTTCGTTGAGCGAATCCAGCTCCGCGCGGGCGTTGAAACCGGCGGGGGGCTCAAAGGAACTGCTTGGTATGACTGAGACGGCGGTGGTCATGCGTGACAACCTGAAAATCCTCTTGGCTTCCCTCCCCCGGTCAAACCCCACGAGGTACCACTGCCCGAACCGGCTCCCCAGGCCCCAAGGTTCTACCTCGCGCAATTCCTCACGCCCGGTGCTTCCGGCGAGGTACCCGAAGCGGACCGCATGCCGGCCGTGCATGGCTCCAACGACGTCGTCGAATGCTTGTCCCGCTGGCTTGATCCTCGGCTGGACACCGGCAGGCAGGTCGACGTCGGTAAATCCGCCTGCGGCCTGAAGCTTGCGGACAGCGTTGACTGCGGCGTTGCCGAGAGCAGCGCGTTCCCACAACTGGGCGGCAAGGAGGAGGACAGTGGATTCAGCGGGAGTCAGGCTGACATCAGGAAGCCTGTTGGAATCCTTGCCGATGCGGTAGCGCGTTGATGCGGGATCGTCGGACCCGAAACTGCGGGGGTCGGTGAGGGTCTCGATCTCAAAACCGAACTGCTTCAGATCCACTTTGTCGCGCTCGAACATGCGTCCGAACGCGATGTCGTTTTCAGCGGAGCCGTGATAGACCTTCTCCCGCAGGACAGAGCGCGGAAGGCCCACCCTGGTGTTGAGCAAGGCAAGCAGGAGATTCAGGAGTCGTTCAGTGCGGGATGCGGACACGCTTGCTACGTTACTAAAGACCTGGGCGAAAGCAGCAAGGCGCGTCACCGGCCCGGCAAAGCCGGAAGGTAACGCGCCTTGGCAGGAAGCTTGCGTCCTAGCGGACAGCCACGAGGTCAACGACGAAGATCAAGGCCTCGTTGGGCTTGATTGCTCCGCCGGCGCCACGGGATCCATACGCCAGTTCTGAAGGGATCTCCAGGCGGCGACGGCCGCCAACCTTCATACCCAGCAGGCCCTGGTCCCAACCCTGGATGACCTGGCCCACGCCAACACGGAAGTCCAGCGGAGCGCCGCGGCCCCAGGAAGCGTCGAACTCTTCGCCGGTAGACCAGGCGACGCCAACGTAGTGGGTGGAAACGGTATCGCCGGCCTTGGCCTCGGCGCCGGAACCTTCGATGAGGTCCGTGATGACGAGTTCGGTGGGAACATCGCCTTCCGGGAAGTCGATTTCCGGCTTGGTGCGGTCGAAGTCACGCTGACCAAATGACATGGTTGCTCCTTGCTTTGGGGGACGAATGGGTGTGAGGGAGGAATGGTGTCAGGAACCAGCTTAGCCAGTCCCTGATCAGGTGGCGGCCTACTTGATGCCGAGGATGTCAACGACGAACACGAGATCGCCCTTGGCGTCACCCTGTCCGGCCGCGCCGTAAGCAAGGTCCTGCGGGATCACCAGAAGGACGCGGGAGCCAACAGTCTTGCCTTCCAGACCTTGGGTCCAGCCCTTGATGACACCGGAAAGTGCGAAGCTTGCTGTCTGCCCCCGGTCAAAGCTCGAATCGAACTTTTGGCCGCCCACGAGATTGACGCCCACGTAATTCACGGTGAGGGTGTCAGTGGCCTTAACGGCAGCGCCGGAGCCCTTGATGAGGTCCTGCGCGATGAGTTCCTTGGGAGCGGCTGCGCCGTCAACGGAGATCTGAGGGACGCCCTTGTCGTCTTCCTTCACGGTGGGGAGCCCAGCCGGAGGGGTGACTGTCTCGCCTTCCGGCTTCGACAGGACCGGAGCCGCTTCCTTAGCGGAAAGCAGCTTGAAAACCACCAACTGCGTCGAGCCGGCGGCCGCGCCCGCAGCGGCCGAGCCCGGCGCGGCGAACGCGATGTGGGAACCGATCTTGGCGCCAACAATGGCGTTGTAGATCAGCTCGTTGCCCTTCTTCAGCTCGTCATTCAGCTCAATGGGCTGGGGGCCATTCTTGTAGACGTCTTCAACGGTCTTGCCGTCATTGCCATCCACGGCGATGTATGCGAGCTCGGCAACCTGGCCGGCCTTGATACGCTCGCCGTTGCCTTCGCTGACTACCTTGATGGTAGGTTCAGCGACGGTCAGCGGCTTGGTGAAGTCCAGACCCGGGGCCTTATCATCGCCGTTGTCCGTCACTTTCACGGAATCGAGTTTGGAGACATCGCCGGATGACTGGCTGGTGGGCTCGGCGGCTGGCGTGCCCCCTCCCCCACACGCAGTGATGAGCAGCAGGGCAGGCAGAAGAATTGCTAGGAGTCGGCGCACAAAAAAGACACTTTCGTCGGGGCAAAGGACACTCGGAAAGGCGCATGGCAGATCCAAGGCAATGGCCTCTTGGAAAGAGGCCACAGTCCAGAATAGCGCGTGAAGCTGGGAGTCCGCTCAGAAAGGCGGTTAGCCCATGGAGTCCAGCAGCGCATCGACGCGGTCGTCAACGCTGCGGAAGGGGTCCTTGCACAGGATCGTCTGGTGTGCGCGGTCGTTGAGCTTCAGGTGTACCCAATCCACCGTGTAATCGCGTCCAAGCTCCTGCGCCCTTCGGACGAAATCTCCCCGCAGTTTGGCCCTGGTTGTCTGTGGGGGCGTGTCCACGGCGTCCTTCACTTCGGTTTCCGGGACCAAACGCCGCGCGGCATCCCGTGATTGCAGCAGGAAGAAGAGGCCGCGCTGCCGGGAAATGTCGTGGTAGGTGAGATCCAATTGAGCGATGCGTGGCGAGTCCAGGCTGAGATCGTGCCGGCGCATGTAACCGTCCATCAGCTTCTTCTTGATCGCCCAGTCCACCTCGGTGTCAATCGTGCTGGTATCGCCACTTTCAATCGCATCCAGGGTCCGCTCCCACAGGTCCAGAATAAGCGGCACGTGGGCATTGTGTGCGCCGTTTGCGGCCACGAACTCTGTGACCTTTGCCAGGTACTCCCGCTGGATATCGAGCGCCGAGAGCTGCCTGCCGTTTGCCAGGCGGACCAAGGCGCTGCCCGTGAGGTCGTGCGAAATTTCCCGGATGCTGCGGATCGGGTTTTCCATTCGCATGTCCCGCATGATCACCCCTGCCTCGATCATGCGCAGGATGAGGTCCACCGTGCCCACCTTGAGGAGTGCCGAGGTTTCGGACATGTTGGAATCACCCACGATCACATGGAGCCGGCGATAGAACTCGGCGTCGGCATGCGGCTCGTCACGGGTGTTGATAATGGGGCGTGACCTGGTGGTGGCAGATGACACGCCTTCCCAGATGTGGTCCGCCCGCTGTGAAAAGGCGAAAGTTGCGCCATGGGGTGTCTTCAGGACTTTGCCCGCTCCCGCGATGAGCTGACGGGTCACCAGGAACGGAATGAGGATTTCAGCCAACCTGGAGAATTCACCACGGCGGGGTATGAGGTAATTTTCGTGGCTGCCGTAGGAGTTTCCGGCGGAGTCGGTGTTGTTCTTGAAGAGGTATACCGTGCCGTTGAAACCCTCTGCAGCGAGGCGGGCCTGGGCCTCATCGACGAGGTCGTCCAGGATGAGCTCGCCGGCGCGGTCGTGGGCGATGAGCTGCGCGAGGTCGTCACATTCCGCCGTGGCGTATTCCGGGTGCGAACCAACGTCCAGGTAAAGGCGTGAACCGTTGGTCAGGAAGACGTTGGAAGACCTGCCCCAGCTCACCACCTTGCGGAACAAATAGCGGGCCACTTCTTCGGGGGCCAAAGGACGGGAGTCGGGGCTGGAATAGGAAATTCCAAACTCCGTCTCGATGCCAAAAATGCGCTTGTCCATCTCAAGCCTCCTCTGTGAGCAACTGCGTCATGTCCTCGGGAAGCAGACGCCGGAAAGCCCGTCGGGAACCCCTGTGACTCTCCGAAGCGCGGTCCAGGACGGCGGCTTCGACGGCGGTCGCCGGAAGGGCGTCGGCTTCCTTGTCTGTCGCCAATGCGCGCAAAGCCAATCTCATCGCCCCGGCAAAACCAAGCTCAGGCTCCCAAGCCCCGCTGACGACGTCGGAAATCTGATCGGCAAGTCCGCCCATCACCACGAAGCCGTTCTCATCGGCAATCGAACCGTCAAAGGTGAGCCGGTACAGGTGGTCCTGCTCCTGGGTCGGGGCGACTTCCGCCACGGCCAGTTCCACTTCGAAGGGCTTTTGTTCTGCGGTGAACACGGCTCCGAGGCTCTGCGCGTAGACGCTGGCCAATCCCCGGGCTGTCACGTCTTCGCGGTCGTACGAGTAGCCACGGACGTCCGCGTACCGTACCCCGGCCTGCCTCAGGCTTTCGAACTCGTTGTACTTGCCTACTGCCGCGAAGGCGATTTTGTCGTAGATCTCGCCGATTTTGTGCAGCGAAGGTGACGGGTTCTCAGCAATCAAAGCGATGCCATCAGCGCAACTGATCACCACTACGGAACGTCCGCGCGCAATGCCCTTCCGTGCGAAGTCCGCGCGGTCCTTCATCAGCTGTTCAGGCGAGACATAGAACTGCTGCGTCATGTCAGGCCTCCCGTCCGGCGATGGCACGGGATTCGACGATGGTGCCGGCTATCGCCGCCAAGTCCCGTTCAGGTACCCGGCGATTACCGGCACGGTTCACGGTGTAAACCACCGGCCACAGCTGGCGGACGGGGTCGGGGCCGCCCGTTGCGGAGTCGTCGTCCGCGGCGTCATAGAGGGCCTCAACCGCGACGGCCACGGCTTGTTCTTCCGAGAGGTTTGGCTTCCACAGCTTTTTCAGGGCTCCACGCGCAAAAACTGAACCGGAACCCACTGAGTGGTGTTCCTGTTCTTCGTAGCGTCCACCGGTTACGTCGTAGGAGAAAAGCCGTCCGGTGGCCGATACCTGGTCGAAACCGGCAAACAAGGGAATGACGGCCATTCCCTGCATTGCCATGGGTAGGTTGCCGCGAATCATCGCACCCAATCGGTTGGCCTTGCCGACGAGGCTAAGGAGCGTACCCTCAATCTTTTCGTAGTGCTCCAGTTCCACCTGGAAGAGCCGCGTAATATCGATCGCCAAGCCAGCGGTACCGGCGATGCCCAGCACCGAATACTGGTCCGCGGGAAAGACCTTCTCAATGTGACGGCTGGCGATCACGTTTCCCATGGTTGCCCGCCGGTCTCCGGCCATCAGCACCCCGCCAGCGTATGTCAAGGCGACGATAGTGGTTGCATGCGGCGAGGACGGTACGGTGCCGGCCGGCAACGTTTGGTTGAAGGGAAGGAGTTCGGGACGCGAGCGTTGAAGGTGCTCCGTGAATGAAGACGTTGCCTGGGTGGCCAGGGGGCCGGTTGATGGGTCCTGCATTGCTGCACTCCTTCGACTCTGCATTCCGATGCCCGGCGGCCTCGCGCCGGCCGGGCAGTACATAATTTGTCCGGGTCCGCTTACTGGCCGCCCTTTTGGACGAAGGCCCTGACGAACTCTTCAGCGTTGGATTCCAGGACGCCATCGATTTCGTCAAGGAGATCATCCACACCCTGCGTCGCGTCCGAGGCCTGGGCTTCGGGTGCCGCCGGTGGGGCCTCCGGGACGTCTACTTCAGTCTCGGTGTCCCGTGACTGCGGTTGCTGCTGTTCCTGAGCTGCCATTTCATTCTCCCTACTGTCAGCCCCCGTTTGTGGGGACTTCCTACTGCCATATTGCCACGCCGTGGGCTGCTGCGCCCGGCTTTGCCGGGGCACCATTTTTCCCAGTGCCTGAACGCCTCAGTCCTTGGGCGGCGGCGGCTTTTGGCCCAGCAATTCGGCCAGGAACGAGCCCGCTTCCTGATGCCGGTCAAAGAGGGCGCCCGTCAGCGCCTTCGTTCCCCGCAGTGGTTCGCGGGTGGGTACACGCTGCAGTTTCCCAAGTCCCGGAACGTCGAAAATGACCGAGTCCCAACTGGCGCCGACAACATCTTTGCCGAAGCTTGAAACGCACCGTCCGCGGAAGTACGCTCGCGTGTCCGACGGCGGTTCACTCACCGCCCTGGCGACGTCGGCGTCGTCGACGATCCGGATCATCCTGTCCCTGGACAGCATCCTGTAGTAAAGACCCTTTTCGGGCCGGATATCGGACCACTGGAGATCGACCAACCCGAGCCTGGCATCGTCCCAACCAAGGCCGTCGCGGTTCCGGTACCCCTCAAGGAGGGACTTCTTGGCTACCCACTCCACCGATGAGGCAGCAGCAGCGGGGTTGCTGCCCAGCAGTGACAGGGTGGATTCCCAGCGCTCAAGGACGCCGTGCGTGTGCCCGTCGCCAGTGACGGAATCGGCAACTCCGGTCTCCTGCGCCAGCTTTGCGGCGGCCTCGTAGTACATCCACTGGACGTCCAGGGCGGTTACCCTTCGTCCGTCCAGCAGTCTTACGGTAGTAGTCAGGGTTGTGTCATGACTGATGGCCTGCAGCGCCTGAACGGGTTCATGGACTTCGATGCGGGGCGCCTGGCCAGCCTCAATGAGACTGAGAACCATGGCCGTGGTGCCGAACTTCAGGTAGTTCGAAACCTGGCTGAGGTTCGCATCGCCGATAATGACGTGGAGCCGCCGGTATTTATCCGCCGTCGCATGGGGCTCGTCGCGGGTGTTGATGATGGGGCGTCGGATAGTGGTCTCAAGGCCCACCTCAGCCTCGAAGAAGTCTGCCCGTTGGCTGATCTGGTAGCCGGCAGTGGAACTGTCCTGCCCGATCCCCACACGTCCGGCTCCGCAAATCACCTGCCGGGACACGAAGAATGGTGTGAGCCCCCGGATAATGTCGGAAAAGGGAACTGAACGGGGCATGAGGTAGTTCTCGTGCGAGCCATAGGACACTGACTTGTTGTCAGTGTTGTTCTTGTAGAGATTGATCGGCGGAAGGCTGGTGTCTGCCGCTACTTTCCTCACGGTGGCAAGTGCGACCAGATCGCCGGCGGCATCCCAAGCCACCGCATCCCGTGGGTTGGTGACTTCCGGGCTTGAATATTCCGGGTGTGCATGGTCTACGTAAAGCCGCGCGCCGTTCCCGAGGACCATGTTCATGAGGAGCGAACCGGACTCGTCCTGGCCGTCCAGCTCCAGTTCCTGGCGGCCATACGCCAAGGCGACTGCCTCGGCGTCGAGCACTGGCGGYTGGTCAGTCAACTGGCTGGGATCGGCGGACGCCCGGTCAACGGTCCAACCGCGGGCATCGTGTAAAGGTTCTTCGTCCGTGTAGTCCCAACGCGTTTCCGCTCCCCCGGCGGCACGTTGGCGCGTGACCGTGGCATAGGCCTGGATGATCCGGGCGGACATCATCGTGGCGTTCGCCCCAGGCGCCGACGGCGCATGGATTCCGTACTCGGTTTCGGAACCCATGACGCGCATAGCGCCGCCCGCAGGCAACCTTTCCCCGGGCACACCCTCGGTTTTGGCCGTCACAGGTACTGACCTGTGTTGGCCGTGGTCTCGATCGACTTGCCGGGTTCCTGGCCGGCCTTCCCTTGCACGATCGTGCGGATGTACGTGATCCGTTCACCCTTCTTCCCTGAGATCCTTGCCCAGTCGTCAGGGTTTGTGGTGTTCGGCATATCCTCGTGTTCCCGGAATTCATCCACCACTGCACGCAGCAGGTGGTCAATCCTCAGGCCCTTCTGATGGTTTGTCAGCAGGTCTTTAATGGCGTACTTCTTAGCCCTGTCCACGACGTTCTGAACCACGGCGCCTGAGTTGAAATCCTTGAAGTACAGCATTTCCGTATCACCGTTGGCGTACGTGACTTCAAGGTATTCGTTCGACTTCTCGGTGGAGTACATTGCCTCCACGGTTCGCTGGATCATGGCGTCGACAGTAGCTTGGACGTCCCCGCCGTACTCCGCCAGATCCTGTGCATGGAAGGGGAGATCGGTGGTGATGTACTTGCCAAAGATGTCTGCAGCGGCTTCGGCGTCGGGTCGCTGGATCTTGACCTTTACGTCAAGGCGGCCCGGCCGGAGGATCGCGGGATCGATCATGTCCTCACGGTTTGAGGCACCAATGACGATTACGTTGTCCAATCGCTCCACGCCATCAATCTCGCTGAGCAGCTGCGGGACGATGGTGGTTTCGACGTCGGAAGACACGCCAGTTCCTCGGGTGCGGAACAGCGAATCCATTTCATCGAAGAAAACCACCACGGGGCTGCCATCGGACGCTTTTTCCCGGGCACGGGAGAAGATCAGCCGGATGTGCCGTTCGGTTTCGCCGACGTACTTATCCAGGAGCTCAGGACCCTTGATATTGAGGAAGTAGCTCTTAAGGTCGGTGTTGCCTGCGCGCTCAGCGGCACGGGCTGCCAGGGAATTGGCCACAGCCTTGGCGATGAGGGTCTTGCCGCAACCTGGCGGACCGTAGAGAAGGATGCCCTTGGGCGCCTTGAGCCCGTGTTCCCGGTAAAGGTCCGGATGCAGGAACGGGAGTTCAACGGCATCGCGGATCTGTTCGATCTGCGGACCAAGGCCGCCGATGTCCTGATAGGTGATGTCCGGAACTTCTTCCAGGACAAGGTTCTCCACCTCAGCGCGCGGAACTTTCTCCAGCGCGTAGCCGGTGCGCGAATCCAGTGACAGTGCGTCTCCTACCTTCAGGTGCACGCTTTGCAACGCTCCGGAAAGGCGGACTACGCGTTCTTCGTCCGCGCGGCCAACTACCAACGCACGGTCCTTGCCCAGCATCTCCTTGAGCGTAACGAGTTCACCCGCCCGTTCGTAGCCGAGTCCGGCAACCACCAGCAGGGCCTCATTCAAGAGGACTTCCTGGCCAACGGCGAGTTGGTTGACATTTACCAGCGGGCTGATGCCTACACGCATCTTGCGCCCTGCATTGAAAATGTCCACGGATTCCTCCGTGGCCGCTTGGCCGGAACTTCCCGGGCCCGGCTGCCTGCGGGGGTTGATCTGTACCACTGTTCCGAAGCTGTAGGGCGGCTGCCCTTCCTGCTCCAAAGCACCCTTCAAACGGAGGATCTCGCTCTTCGCCGTTTCAAGCATGCTGACGAGCTTGCTGTTGTTCTGGGTGGCGGCGGCAAGCTGGCGGTCGATGTGGCGAAGCTTGTCCCGAAGGATGTTGATCTGGCGTTCGGCCACGGTCAATTCACTGGATGGGTCGGGCGGCTGGATGGCGGCAAGCCTCCGGTTTGCTACCTCTTCAGCTGCGGCGTTAGCTTCCTCCGGCGTCGGCCGTCCAATGTCGTTGTTGTTCGACGTATCCACGATTCATCAGCCCCTTCCTGCGCTTAACAAGACCTTAGTCCCGAAAAGCGCAGGGTGCTTGGTGACATCCGGAATGCGGACCCTATTGTGACCTTTTCAGTTTGTGACCGAGGGCTCGTCCTGGACGTTGGTTCCGGCGATGGCATCACGTGCAGCGCGCCGGAGTTTCTTGTCCGATACTGCGCGCTCCCCTACTGCTCCCGGAGTCCAGGCGTTCAGGTCTTCCTCGCTGAATTCGGTCTTGGACGGGCGCCGTTTGACGGAGATTCCCGTGACGCCGTCGGCGAGCCGCCTGGTGACCAGGAGGAATCCAGTATGGGCCACCATGCGGTGATCCGGACGGACGGCGAGTCCTTCAAGGTGCCAGCCGCGGACCATGGATTCCCAGGCGTCCGGCTCGGTGAAGCGTCCGTCAGCGCGGATGGCTTCGGCGGTGCGGGACAACTGGGTGACGGTTGCTACGTAATTGATCCAGACGCCGCCGGGAGCCAGGACTGTGGCAACAGCGTCCAAGCACTCCCACGGAGCGAGCATGTCCAGCACTACACGGTCTACGGAGCCGGGTGCCTCGGCCTTGACTACCTCTTCCTGGAAGTCGCCCAGGGAGATCTGCCAAGCGGGGTGCGGGCCACCGAAGATCGTCTCGACGTTCCCCCGGGCGATGTCCGCGAATTCTTCGCGCCGCTCAAAGGAATGGAGGTAGCCGCCGTCGCCTACTGCACGGAGCAGGGAAATGGACAGCGCGCCGGAGCCAACGCCGGCTTCAACAACGCGGGCCCCGGGGAAGATGTCAGCCATCGTGACGATCTGGCCAGCATCCTTGGGATAGACGACGGCCGCGCCACGCGGCATGGACAGGACGAAGTCCGAGAGCAAGGGCCGCAGCGTCTGGTACTGCTGCCCGATGTTATTGCTGACTACCGAACCATCAACCTTGCCGATGATTTCGTCGTGGTTCAGGAACCCTCGGTGGGTATGAAAAGCTCCGCCCACCTCAAGCGTGATGGTGTTCATCCGGCCACGCTCATCCGTGAGCTGCACCCGCTCGCCCACACGGAAAGGCCCACGGCGCCGGGCTGCCCCGGTTGGCTGCGTGGCAGAGTCGGTGGCTGGCTTGTCAGTGCCTGTGTCCGCGCCCGGGACAGTGTCTGCGATTGTCTGCGCCGCGGCGGTTTCGCTGCTCATGTGGTGTTCCTCGCTCCTGGGCGGCTGCGCCGCCATGTGTTGCTGCCGTATGGGCGTCGAAAATCGATGGTTTATTTTTTATGGACCGGCACGTAACTCTACCGGCAAGCCCGTTAGGCGCGCCCGCTGCCCCGGGCTTCTTTACCTGTTATCGCTGTCACTACTGCTTGCTGCCTGAGCAACCCGGTCACGGTTCCGTTGTGGTCCACCACAGCGTATTCGCCACCCTCCAGCCGCGCCAGATACTGGATCAGCTCCTGGCCTTTGGACCATTCAGGGACGTAGGCACCGGCCGCCAGTGCATGCGCTACGGCGGTGACCGGCGTCGTCGCTACGGCCGCGGGAGGAACCGCGGCAGCCGCGCCGGGATCAACCACTCCCTGAGGCTTTCCGTCAGGTCCGCAAATTACGACGGCGGGACGCCCGGCAGGTGATACCGCCAGGATGTCTGCCACAGTCGCCGCGTTCGGGAGACCCACTGCGGGCTCCGCTAGCCCGGCCGCGCTCACCAGGTAAAGGCGGCTGCGGAGTTTTGCGTGGTTGATGGAGCTGGAGGCTCCCATCCAGAGGAAACCGCACACAAGGACGGTGATGAGCATGAGGCTGATGTCCAGGGGCGCTCCGGTGAGGAACGGAACTCCGATGAACCAAATGACAAGTGCGGCGACGATGACACGGCCTGACCATCCTGCCGCTATGGTTCCCTTGTCCTGGCTGCCCGTGGCCTTCCAGACCGCCGACTCCACCAATCGGCCGCCATCCAAGGGCAATCCGGGAAGAACATTGAAGATGCCAATAAGGAGGTTGGCCCACATCAGGATGTTTGCCAGGATTTCCGCGACGCCACCGAGGATGCCTGAAGAAAGGACAGCCCACATGCCGCCGGCCAGGACAAAGTTTGACACCGGTCCGGCAAGGGCGACGATGACAGAGCGTCCCGGGGATGCGGTGAAGCTCTCGAATTGGGTGTGGCCGCCCCACAGGTTCAGGACAATCTTTTCCGTTGGCCAGTTGAACGCTTTGGCGCTGAGCGCATGTGCAAGCTCGTGGACCAGGACGGAGAGCGCGAGCAGCAAGGCATAGCCGAGGGCAACAAAGTAGGCCCAGATGCCGAGGTTGGGCATCCGCACCAGCAGGGCAGGCCCATAGACGATGACGGTGAAGCCGGCGATAACGAACCACGAGTACGCGAGGTACACGGAGATTCCGGCGATTTTTCCGAGAGGGATGCCGTCCTTTTTGGTCACAGCATGGTGTGGCGTGGAGGAGCTGCTCACCTAGTTTGCCCCTTCAAGCAGGTTTCCCTGTGCGAAGCGGTTGGCAACCAGCTGGCTGACGTCCGCCGCGGACCGGCCCACCAGGGTTTCCCACATGACCATGCCAGGGTACTCGGGCAACGGAACCTGGTGCGGAATGCCCACGGTCAGCACTCCGGATGCCAGGGCAGCCGTAGCGCCCGGGATGGAATCTTCCAGCGCAACACAGTGATCGATGGTCAGCGACGGGTCATCGAGCCGGAGCCGTTCAACAGCCGTGAGGTAGGCCTCCGGGTGGGGCTTGCCGTTGCTGACGGTGTCTCCCGTGACCAGGAATTCGAAGTAGGGCTTGGGAAGGCTTTCGACAATAACGCCGGCCAGCGGGCCCTCGGACATGGTGACCAGGGCACAACGGATGCCTGCCTGGTGCAATTCGTCCAGCAACTCGCGTGCTCCTGGGCGCCAGGGAACTTCATTGCGGACGTGCTTGATTACCTGTGCGCTGAGGGTATCCACAATTTCCCGGGCTTCGAGGCGGACTCCTGCAGCTTGGAGCACTGCGGCCGAGTGCATCAGGGACTGCCCCACCAACTGCATGGCCTGCTGGTGTGACCAGCTCCCACCATGCGCCTCCACGAGTGCGCGCTCGGCGGCGATCCAGTAGGGCTCAGTGTCCACTAGGGTGCCATCCATATCCCAGAGCACGGCTTTGAGGAGGGGCTGACTGGATGACGAAGGCATGGTTTCAAGTCTACGTGGAAGCCGGGGCGCTTCCGGCCGGGCTTGCGCTGTGGGCGAATACAGGACACGCTTCGGGGCGAAATGCCATGCATCCACAAGGGTCTTGGACGTAGGGTGAGTGGATGAACAGTGTGGACGGGACCCCCGAAGGACAGGACATCACCGCGGAGCCCGAGCGTTTCCTTAAGGAACCCGCGGAAGGCCAGCGCGTCACCGTAATGATCGCCGCGTTTGAAGGTTGGAACGACGCCGGCGAGGCCGCCAGCGATGCGCTGCACTATTTGAATAAGCTCTGGGACGGCAAGAAGGTTGCCACAGTGGACGCCGAGGAGTACTACGACTTCCAGTTCACCCGGCCCACCGTGCGGCGTACGTCCTCTGGTGCGCGCAAGGTCAAATGGCCCTCGACGCGGATCTACAAAGCGTCAGTTCCGGACAGCAATGTGGATGTGGTGTTTGTTCTGGGCACAGAACCTTCATACCGTTGGCGCGCCTACACCACCGAACTCCTGGTCCACGCCGAAGCGCTGAAGGTGGACTCGGTCATTCTTGTGGGTGCGCTGCTGGCCGACGTTCCGCACAGCAGGCCCATTCCGGTAAGCACCACCACGGAAGACAGTTCACTTCGGGAACGGTTGAACCTGGAGGCCTCCCAATACGAGGGGCCCGTGGGAATTGTGGGGGTGCTGGCCGAGTTTGCCATGCTGGCAGGGCTGCCGACGGTTTCCCTGTGGGCAGCGGTCCCCCACTATGTCGCACAGCCGCCCTCGCCCAAGGCCCAACTCGCCATCCTTCACAAGATCGAGGACTTGCTCCAGGTTCCCCTGGACAGCCAGGCCCTGGCGGAAGAGTCCGAAGCCTGGGAACGCGGAGTGGACGAACTTGCCACCGAAGATCCTGAGATTGCTGCCTACGTGCGCCAACTGGAGGAGGCCAAGGACACAGCGGACCTCCCGGAAGCCTCGGGCGAATCGATCGCCCGTGAGTTCGAGCGCTACCTCAAGCGGCGCGGTAAGGACCGGCCCTAAAGCTCCACGCCGAGCAGCGCGTCTACGGCATCGCTCATAAGTGCGGCGTCGATCCCGGACGCCGGAGCGTTGTTCCGCAATGCCTCCTCAGCCCAGCGATCGACGGCGGCCATCGCTCCGGGAGCGTTGAGGTCATTGGCCAATTCCATGCGCATGGCGGCGACGAGTGCTGCGGCCGAACCGGCAGGAGCAGCGTCACGGGCATTGCGCCACTGGGCCAGCCGATCCTTTGCTGCCCCGAAGTCCGCCTCAGTCCAGGACCAATCAGAGCGGTAGTGGTGGGCGAGGATCGCAAGGCGGATGGCTGCTGGTTCTTCTCCTGCAGCCCGGAGCTTGGACACAAGAACCAGGTTGCCCTTGGACTTGCTCATCTTTTCCCCGTCGAGGCCCACCATGCCCGCGTGGGCATAGTGTCGGGCCAGCGGAACGCCCGCCAGCGAGTAGGCGTGTCCTGCTCCCATTTCGTGGTGGGGGAAGATGAGGTCCGAGCCGCCACCCTGCACGGTAAATGGTGCGGGGAGATATTTCTGGGCGATGACCGTACACTCGATGTGCCACCCGGGACGGCCGTCGCCCAAAGTGGCCCCCGGCCAGCTGGGTTCTCCTTCGCGTGCTACCCGCCAGAGCAAGGGGTCGAGCGCCTGGCGTTTGCCTGCCCTGTCCGGATCGCCCCCGCGCTCTGCAAAGAGGGCAAGCATTTCCGCTTCGCCGAGACCTGAAACGTCGCCCAGAGTCCATGCATCCGTGGCGTCGGATCGTTTGCCGGCCATTTCGACGTCGTAGTAGACATCGCCGTCGGGCTCCCCATCAGTACCTTGTACGCGGTAGGCGACGCCGTCCGCAATAAGCCGCTCGATCGCCGGCACAATATCCGGAATGGCTTCGACTGCGCCGATGTAGTGATTGGGGGCAAGGACGTTCAGGGCGTCCATATCGGTGTGGAACAGTTCAATCTGGCTCTGCGCCAAGTCACGCCAGTCCACGCCGGTGGCGGTGGCGCGTTCAAGCAGCGGGTCGTCGATGTCCGTAACGTTTTGAACGTAGTCCACCCGGATCCTGGCATCGCGCCACGCCCTGTTGAGGAGGTCGAAGGCCACATAGCTGGCGGCGTGGCCCATGTGCGTCGCGTCGTACGGCGTAATGCCGCAGACGTACATCGATTGTTCCGGCTGCGGCTCTATCTCCACGACGCGGCCGAGGGCGGTGTCGAAGAGGCGTAGTTGCGGCATGCTGCCGGGCAGCTCAGGAACAGGGCGGGAAGTCCACGATTTCACGACTCAACCTTAGTGCTAGGCGCTGATCACATTGAAACCGAGCAGGACATACAAGGCCAGGCCAAGAAGGATGCGGTACCAGACAAAGAGCCTGTAACTGCGTGTGGAGACGAACTTCAGGAACCAGCCGATGATCACGTAGCCCACCACGAAAGCGATGACTGTGGCCAGTGCCGTCTCCGGAAGGCCGTAGGGACCGGCGAGCCCCTCCTTGGAAACCGTTTTGTAGAGCTGGTAGAGGCCGCTGCCGAAAACCGCCGGAATGGCGAGGAGGAACGAGTAGCGAGCCGCAGCTTCACGTGTGTACCCCATCAGCAGCCCGGCAGTGATGGTTCCGCCGGAACGCGAAACGCCCGGAATAAGGGCCATCGCCTGGGCAAGGCCGTACAGAATGCCATGCTTATAGCTGAGCTGTGTGAGATCCCGTTCCTGGCAGCCAATGGCGTCGGCAACTGCCAGGATCATGCCGAAGACAATGAGCATGGTGGCAACTATCCACATGCTTCGCAGGACCGACTCGATCTGGTCCTGGAACAACAAGCCGAGCACGATGATGGGGAGGCTGCCCAGGATTACCAGCCATCCCATTCGGGCGTCCGGATCGTTTCGTGGGACTTTCCCACTCAGGGACCTGAACCAGGCCCCGATGATCCGCACGAGGTCGCGCCAGAAATAGACAATGACCGCCGTCTCCGTACCCAGTTGGATAATGGCCGTGAAGGCGGCTCCGGGATCGGCTGCATTCGGAAGGAATGAGCCCACGATCCGCAAGTGGGCGCTTGAGGAGATCGGGAGGAATTCGGTGAGGCCTTGCACCAGGCCCAGCAAGGCTGCTTCTATCCAGTTCACGTGAATAGACCCTACGTCATGAAGACTGGGAACTCCCCGTAAGCTATCAGCATGCAGCAGCGTTATGTCGGGAACAGCGGGTTCCGTGTCTCCTCTTTGTCCCTCGGAACAATGTCCTGGGCGCAGGAGACGGATGAGCAGGACGCCGCGGAGTTGCTCCACGCTTTTGTGCACGCAGGTGGCACCGTCATCGACACCGCTGCATCGTATGCCCAGGGGCAGGCTGAGGCGATGCTGGGCTCCATGTTGGGTGATGTCGTGGCTCGCTCGGAAGTCGTGATCTCAACCAAAGCCGGCGTCTCGTCGTCGGAATCCAGGCGCAGCATCAACGCATCACGCGGTGCCCTGCTCGCGGCGTTGGACGCCAGCCTGGCAAGGCTTGGAACGGATTACCTCGATATCTGGTTCGTTCAGGAGTGGGACCCGAATGTTCCCTTGGACGAGACTCTGTCAGCGTTGGAGCTCGCGCAGAGGTCAGGACGTGCCCGCTATGTGGGAATTTCCAATTACAACGGGTGGCAGACGGCCAAAGCGGCGGCAGTCGCAGGTTTCACGTTGGTAGCCAACCAATCCGAATACTCCTTGGTACAGCGCAAACCGGAGGACGAGCTCATTCCCGCCGTGGAAGATGCCGGCCTCGGACTCATGGCCTGGGCTCCCCTGGGTCGTGGTGTCTTGAGCGGAAAGTACCGGGGACAAATTCCTGCGGATTCCCGTGCCGCGCAGAGCCGCCTGGCTGCGTATGTTGAGCCATACCTTGAACCGAAGGCATCACGGGTGGTGGAGGCCGTCGCCATGGCCGCCAGGGGTTTGGGACGATCGCCCCTGGACGTGTCGCTCAGCTGGTTGCTTTCGCGCCCCGGCGTTGCCACGGCGATAGTGGGAGCCCGGAACGCCGTCCAGCTCAAGGAATTGCTGGATGCCAAGTTGACGGTTCTCCCGGCCGAGATTGCGCGTGCCCTGGAAGACGTCTCGGCGGCATAGCCCGCGAGTTCCTTACTGGCGGTCGAGGATGTCCAACAAGTAGCTGCCGTAGCCACTCTTGGCGAGCTTGGAAGCCTGCTGGCGGAGTTCTTCGTCGTTCAGGTATCCCATTCGCCATGCAACCTCCTCCGGCGCTCCGATCTTCAGGCCCTGCCGGTTCTCGGTGGTGCGGACATAGTTTGAAGCATCGTTGAGGTCGCCGAAGGTTCCCGTATCCAGCCAGGCGGTCCCGCGGGGGAATTTCTGTACGTGGAGCCTGCCGAGCTCCATGTACTGCCGGTTGATATCCGTGATCTCCAGCTCCCCTCGAGGGGAAGGTTTGAGGTTTTTTGCCATGGCGACGACGTCGTTGTCGTAGAAGTACAGGCCCGGGACCGCATAGTTGCTCTTCGGGACAGTGGGCTTTTCTTCGATGGAGACGGCCAGACCATCGTCATCGAATTCCACGACGCCGTAAGCACTCGGGTCCTTGACCCAGTAACCAAATATGGCGCCGCCTTCGACGTCGGCGTACTTGCGGAATTGGTTACCCATTCCGGGACCGTTGAAGATGTTATCCCCCAGGATGAGCGCTACTTTGCCATTGCCAATGTGCTGCTCCCCCAGGATGAATGCCTGGGCCAGGCCATCCGGTGTCGGCTGCTGTGCATAGCTGAGGTTTATCCCAAATTGGGATCCATCCCCCAGGAGATTCTCGAACTGAGGGGCATCAGCCGGTGTGGTGATGATCAGGATGTCACGGATTCCAGCCAGCATCAGCGTGCACAGGGGGTAGTAAATCATTGGTTTGTCGAAGACCGGGACCAATTGCTTACTGATGCCAAGCGTAATGGGATGAAGCCTGGAACCTGTGCCGCCGGCAAGAATTATCCCGCGCATATTTGCTGTCCCTCCCGCTGCACTTAGCCGTAATTGACGGCTACGCTATGGCCATGCAGAGAATCCTTGTCACCGGCGGGGCCGGATTCATTGGATGCAACTTTGTCCACTACATCATGGAGCACACTGTGCTCCATGTCACGGTCCTGGACAAACTCACCTACGCCGGCAACGAAGAGTCTTTGGCCGGATTGCCGGCTGGTCGCCTGGACTTCGTCCGGGGAGATATCTGTGATGCCGCACTGGTGGACACGCTGGTGGCCGATACGGACGCCGTGGTCCATTTCGCCGCTGAATCGCATAACGACAACTCGCTCGAAGATCCCAGGCCGTTTATCGACACCAATCTGGTAGGGACATTCACCCTGATCGAGGCAGCACGCCGTTACGGCACGCGGTTCCATCACATTTCCACGGACGAGGTCTACGGCGACCTCGCACTGGACGATCCGGACAGGTTCACGGAGGGCTCTGTGTACCGGCCCACCAGCCCCTACTCAGCCACAAAAGCGGGATCGGACATGTTGGTGCGGGCATGGATCCGTTCCTTCGGGCTCCAGGCGACCATCAGCAACTGCTCCAACAACTATGGGCCTTATCAGCACGTGGAGAAGTTCATCCCCCGGCAGATCACAAATATCCTGGATGGGACGCGTCCACGGCTGTACGGCCAGGGTAGGAACGTGCGGGACTGGATCCATGTCGAAGACCACTCTTCTGCAGTTCTTGCGATTCTGGAGCGCGGACGCCTCGGTGAAACATACCTGATCGGCGCTGACGGTGAGCGTTCCAACCGGGAAGTGGTGGAATTGCTGCTCTCGATGTCTGGCCAGTCACCTGATGCCTACGACCTCGTGACCGACAGACCGGGCCATGATCTGCGGTATGCGATCGACTCCACCAAATTGCGGAGGGAACTGGGATGGGTCCCACGCTATAGGGATTTCAACGCGGGGCTGGCAGACACGTGGCACTGGTACGCCAAGAACGAGGACTGGTGGCGGCCCCAAAAAGCCGTGACCGAAAACAAGTACGCGGAACAGGGCCATTAGCCACATGCAATCGGCCGCCCAGCTAAGATCCAGACCCACGCCGATCCCCGGACTGGTCCTTTTCGATCTCCCGGTCCATGGCGACAACCGTGGCTGGTTCAAGGAGAACTGGCACCGCGAAAAGATGGCGGCCTTGGGACTCCCGGATTTTGGGCCTGTGCAGAACAACATCTCCTTCAACGCCCTCCGTGGGACAACCCGCGGTATCCACGCCGAACCATGGGACAAGTTTATTTCGCTCGCATCGGGGCGGATTTTTGGTGCCTGGGTGGACCTTCGTGAGGGCCCGACTTTCGGTAAGGTCTTCCACACAGAGATGTCCCCCAGGGAAGCCATCTTTGTTCCCCGCGGGGTGGGCAACGCCTTCCAGACCCTCGAAGACAATACCGCCTACACCTACCTGGTCAACGATCATTGGAGCGCCGCGGCGCAGGCCGACTACACGTTCCTCAACCTTGCCGACGAAGACGTCGCTTTGCCTTGGCCCATCCCGCTGGAGCGGGCCGTGGTGTCCGACCAGGACCGGACCCATCCACGGATGGGGGACGTGGCTCCCATGCAGGCGCGGCGCACACTGGTCCTCGGGGCAGGTGGTCAACTAGGGACCGCCCTCAAGCGCGAGTTCGTAGGCGACGCCACAGTTGATTGCGCAAGCAGGGCACAGTTCGATATCACCAACGAAGACGCCTACCTTGCCATGGATTGGCGTAAATACTCCACGGTCATCAACGCGGCCGCCTTCACCGGAGTCGACGCCGCCGAAACCGACGACGGCCGCAGGGCGGCGTGGCGCATCAACGCACTTGCCGTGTCCCGCTTGGCGAGGGCCGCCGTCGAACATTCACTGACGCTTGTCCATGTGTCCAGCGACTACGTGTTCGACGGTACGGCCGCCGTACACCGGGAGGACGAGGCACCCGCTCCCTTGGGTGTCTACGGCCAGAGCAAAGCCGCCGGAGACGCTGCCGTTGCAGCGGTACCGAGGCACTACATTGTGCGGAGCAGTTGGGTAGTGGGTGAGGGCCGCAACTTCGTTCGAACCATGGCCGGGCTGGCCGCCCAAGGCGCGTCACCTGCCGTCGTCGATGACCAGTGGGGACGGCTTAGCTTCGCCGAGGACATTGCAGCCTGTATCCGGCACCTGGTGCAGAGTGGGGCGCCCTACGGCACCTATAACTTCAGCAATAGCGGTGAACCGCAATCCTGGGCGGACATAGCCAGGGAGGTCTTCCGGCATTGCGGCTCCGATCCCACGCGGGTTGGGTCCATCAGCACTTTGGACTATTCGGGACCAGGAACTGCTCCGCGCCCCCGCAGCAGCGTCCTGGACCTGTCCAAGATTACGGACGCAGGGTTTGCTCCTCTCAACGCCACAGAGCGTTTGGCTGAGTACCTTGAGGCAAGGGAGCCCCTAGCGGAGTCCGGCGAAACGGCCTAAAGTAGCCCTACCGGCAGCCTCCAGGGGCCGGGAGACACCTCAAGTGAACATGTTGTGAGGCGGCAGCTGTCCGCCAGCCACGATCCAAGCCGTGCAGCAGCCTTGGATCGTGGGCCACATGGTTGTGCCGTGAGCTGGACCCGAGCCTGGAGCCGAAAATGCTGCTACCGAAAATTAAGTCTGCCGGCGACGTTCGACACTGGACAGTTCCCCGCCTCCGCCCCTTCGGCGGCCTTAACGGCAGCAGTCTCCTTTTCCAGCCTTCCACAGACCAGGTTGACGCAGGGCCGGGCACCGCTGAAGGGACCTGGGTTTGCCTGGGTGGGGTCCCCGTGAAACTGACGCAGCTCAATGATGCACTGCAGGAAATTGTGGATCGCGCAGCCTCCGCTGAGGCCACCCCCATGGGCGTATGCTCAGCAAATCTTGACCACATCCGCCATTTCGGCGCAGGAAGCCGGTGGATGGGCACGCTGGACCAGCCGGCGTCCATTCAGTGGCTGACCTTGATTGACGGTGCACCCTTGGCGACGCAAGCCCGTCGCCTCACGGCCAGGGCGTGGCCCAGGCTTGCTGGCAGCGACCTGATCGAGCACCTGCTGGATTCGGCCTCGCAACGGGGTCTGAGGGTTGGCTTCCTGGGCGGCTCAGAGGAGACGCAACAGCTCATCCGGACGAGATTCGCTGTTGAGCGCCCGGAGCTGGAGGTCGCCGGATGGTGGGCGCCTGGCCGGCCAACGCTTGGGGACGACACGGCTTCCCGCCAGCTCGCAGCCCATATTTCGGAGACAACACCTGACATCCTTGTTGTCGGTCTGGGCAAACCCCGCCAGGAACTATGGATATCCGAGTACGGCCATTTGACCGGGGCCAAGGTCCTCCTGGCCTTTGGGGCGGTTGTGGACTTCCTGGCCGGACATATTCGCCGTGCGCCTTCCTGGGTGAGCTCGCACAGTCTTGAATGGGCGTGGCGCCTGATGTTGGAACCGCGCCGGTTGGCCCGCCGGTACTTGGTGGAAGGACCGGAGGCCTACGTGAAATTGCGCACGGCCAGCAGTCGTGACATTGAGGCGAGCACTACGGAGGCCGCCCGGCCATCCATCGCTGCAAGGTCCGTCCCGGGGCGCGTGCCCAGCCGGGCTCCGGGATCGTTTGTGCCGGTGACCGACAGGGCCGACGTCGCTGTGATTGTTGTCACCTACAATAATGCGGACGACGTCGGGCCGCTTGTCGCGGGCCTGCGGAAGGAAGCGACGAATCAATCGATCAAAGTGGTCGTGGCAGATAACTCCCCTGATGAAAGCACCCTCCTTCAACTTTCGCACCATCCCGACGTCACAGCAGTTCGAACAGGTGGAAACCTCGGCTATGCCGGCGGTATCAACGCGGCGTTGTCGGCGGCCGGCGACGCCGGAAGCTACCTCGTCCTAAATCCAGACCTGCGCGTCGAACGAGGCGCAGTCGCCGCCATGCTCAAGCGGATGAATGAGCAAGGGGCGGGCATGGTGGTGCCGGTCCTGCTGGACGATGACGGCAGTATCTACCCTTCGTTGCGTCGTGAGCCGGGCGTCCTGCGAGCGCTGGGTGACGCTGCGTTGGGCAGTCATGTGAAGGCCAGGCCTGGATGGTTGTCGGAGATGGATTTTGATCCGGAGAGTTAMCTGCACGGGCATCGCGTTGATTGGGCTACGGGTGCGGCTCTCCTAATCAGTGCGGGGGCAGCGAGGGCGGTGGGTGCCTGGGACGAGCAGTTCTTTCTGTATTCGGAAGAAACGGATTATTGCCACCGGGTGAGAGATGCGGGTTTTTCCATCTGGTTTGAGCCCGCGGCCCGGATGTGGCACGAAGGTGGGGGGTCGGGCACGTCGCCGCAGCTGACTGCGTTGATGTCCGTTAATCGGGTTCGCTATGCAGCTAAGTATCTTGGGCGTGGCCGGGCGCTGGCTTTCCGGGGTGTGGTCCTGGCCGCGGAAGTTGCCCGCTTGAATAAGCCCGGGCATCGGGTTGCGGCGTGGGCGGTGCTAAGTCAACGGCGTTGGGACTCGCTCCCCCACGCTACTCGGACCTCGACCACAGTTATGCCATGACTGCTGCTTCACATCCCTCCGGTGCAGTCATTATCCCGGCGCATAACGAGGCCCGTGTTATCGGCAGAACGCTTGATGCGTTGAGGGAGGTCATTGCGTGGGGCACTGTTGATGTTGTGGTGGCCTGTAATGGGTGCGTGGACGCCACAGAGGTTATTGCGTCGAGGTGTGAAGGTGTCCGCGTCCTTCACGTGACTGAGGCGTCCAAGACTGAGGCGTTGAACGCTGCCGACCAGGCGACGCTGCGTTGGCCGCGGCTGTATTTGGACGCCGATATTGAGGTCCCTGCTTCGGCGCTGCGTGTGGTCTTTGCGGCGCTGGAGAATACCGGGTTGCTGGCTGCCCGTCCTGCCTTTCGATATGACACCCGAGGCGCTTCGGCGCTGGTCAGAGCCTACTACCGCGCCCGTAGCCGCATCCCGGGTAACGCCCAGGGGCTTTGGGGTGCCGGTGCGTATGCGCTGAGCTATTCAGGGCATGAGCGGCTGGGTACGTTTCCTGCCCTTACAGGTGATGACTACTACGTGGACCGGCTGTTCTCTGCCCGGGAGAAGGCGGTCCTGCCCACCGAGCCTGTGGTTGTCCGGACGCCGCGGACGTGTGCCGCATTGTTGTCTGTCCTGAGGCGTACGTACCGGGGAAACGCGCAGCAGGATCGCATGTCCGGAGGTGCTTCCGCTGTGCGGACCATACGTGAGTTGATTGCCTCCGTCAGGGGGCCGCTGAGTGCTTTTGATGCCGCGGTCTACGTCGTGTTCGCTGGTGCGGGCCGCCGTCGTCCGCTGTCCTCCGGCAATATGGTGACTGCCTGGGAGCGGGACGAGACCAGCCGTTAGTCAGAAGCCGCAACTGCCGCCGCCTTCAATGCTGTAAAGGTGGACCGCGTTGCCGTCGGCGAAGGTATCGGTGAAGGTTCCCTTCACCATGGGGATGGTGCGGTTTTCGTCGATGACGACGGCGGTGCTGCCGCCGCATTTCACCGCGAAAGTTGCTGCCCCGCCGGTGTTCTTGTTCGCTCCGGCAAAGATATAGAGCTTGCTGTTGTGGAGTTTAGTGGCGAGGTCCACGGGGCCGCTGGCTGTGATGGCGCCGTCGAGAAAGGGTGCATTGAGGATGGGCGCGAGGTCGTGGATTTGCTTATTGACGGCAGTCACTGTGGATTGTGCTTCGCCCGGGCAGTCACGCAGCACATGCTGGGTCACGCAGTCTCCGCCGAAACTGTGGTTGAAGTAGATGATCCCGCGGGCTCCGTGGATGAGGCTGCTCCAGACTGCTGCTCGAATTTCCGGTCCGCTGATGGTTGTCGCCTGCGGCGAGTCCTCAAAGGGATGTCCGACTTCTACGAAAGCCCAGACGGGTGCTTTCCCCCCAGTGAGTTTTCGGATGCGTTCAACTGTCCACCCATAGTTTGCTGCCAGTCGGCATTCGGATTCCGTCAGGTCGTTCGTCGAGCCGTTGATTGCCCCGCCCTCTGTTTTGGCGCAGATGTTGGGGTCAGTGAACCAGTAGTTGTCCGCTGATACGAGATTCTGGGTTCCGTTAATGAAAGCCCGTGATTGTTCGTCGGAGAGCCAGAACGTTATCCCTTTGCCATAGTTCGCGTAGATCATTGATCCTGGTGGTGCGGCGGCGCGTAACTGGTTCTGGACTGTGTAGCCGCATTTGGATTGTTCCGGGACGCAAATAGGTCCTTCGCCCGGGTACTTACCGGTCCATGGAGCGTCTCCTGCACCAGCCCACATGTCCACTTCGTCGCCTAAGGCATAGCCTGATGCCTGGGCTGCTGCAAACGTCGGAATTGCGTACATTCCGGAAGCCCGGACGAGGTCGAGGTCGGAATCTGTGGTTAAGACAACGTAGGTGTTCAGTCCCTCAGCGCGGTCCTTTGCCACGTAGTCCTTTTCCAAAGCGCTTTCGAACCAAACGCCGACTGGGAAGAAATGTGGTTCCGTGGGTAAGGCATTCGTGAATGGCGAGTAGAAGTCAAGGCCGCCGTCGACATCGCGAACATCAATTCCAGGCATAGGGGTCGAGGTGCTGTGCGGCGTTTGGATGCTGGGAGCGGGTGCAGTGATCGGGCCTGGGATAGGCGCGCCGCTGACCATCGCGGTTGTCGCCAGAAGGCACAACGCGGCAAGGGCGCCGAACCTGGCGATTGTTCTCCGCTTCATGGCTAGCGCCTTTCTGGCCTGCCATCGAGCGGCCGCGTCGCTCCGTCGCCGGTGCTTTGTCGTGCCAAGCGCCACAGTGCACCAGCGATTCCCAGCATGAAGAACAAGAGGCTGGCTGCCATGGGGAACGACAGTCCGTCAAAGAACGCGAATGTCACGGCGATCGCGGTTATTGAGGCGAGAACGGCCTGACTGACCTGGCGCATTTGTGCATCGGTCGACAGCTTCCGTGCACGCCAGGCGCCAACGATGGCACAAAGAATCAGCCCTGTGAATGCTGCCAATCCAGCGAATCCCAGTTCCACCAGAATGCCGAGGAATTGATTGTCCACGATGACGTAGTCCGGGAGGAACGTCCCGAACCCACGTCCGACGACGGGGTTGTTTGCCAGCATGCCAAAAGCTGTTGCGTATGCGCTGGTCCTCGAACTGATGCTCGGGTCTGCGGTGCCCACCGTGAAAAGCCCGCGCAGGGTGCCAAGCATCCCGGGAGTCACCAGATACATTCCCGCCGCGAGCACGATGCCGAGCAGCAGCGCACCACGCCGAACCTTCTTGGGCCAGGACGGTATCAGGGCAAGCACAGCGACGCCGAACGCCATCAGTGCCGAGCGTGAGACGGATAGTACAGCTGCTGCAGAGATGGCCGCCACGGGCAGCCATCGCAGGATCCAGCCTTTGGCCCGGTCAGTAACGGCGAGCGCTATGGCGATGGGAAGGGAGGCAGCGAGCACCACTCCGTACTCCAAGGGGTGGCTGGCCATTCCGGCCGCACGAATGAATCCGCCCCTGGATTGCACGCCGGTCAATTCCGAGGCGGCGCTGAAGCCTGGAATGCTGATCCAGTCCACAAGGGATGATCCGGTGGCGAATTGCATCAATCCCAGGACAGCAGTCGCTGTCCCGACCATGACGAGGCTTCGCAGCACTTTGATCAGTGTTTGGCGGCTGGCCAGTCCGTCATTGATGAGAAGGAAGATGCCGGCCCAGCTGGCCAAACGGATGAGGCCGCTGTCTGCGGGGCTGGCCTCCGGATCAGGAACACCGTGCAGCATTGCCAATGAATAGCTGGTCAAGGCGGCGGCGAGAAAGACCACCATGGCGGTACGGACTGTTTGGACGCCTGCGCGCGTTGGCGTGGTCCGTTGCAACTGATAAAGCAGCCACCAAGCCAGGGCCAGGAGTCCGCACAGCGTGGTTGGCCGGCCTACGGAACCCAAGGCTGTAATGGTCAGATTTGAGGGAATAAAGCACGTAGCCACCAAGTAAACGATGACAAACCAGGAAACGTCCCTGCGCTCCGGGGGGTTCGCGGTGCTGAGGATGCCGGGGTCCTTGGTGTTCTCATAGGAGGGATGCATGGACTGTCCCCTCTACTGGCGTGATCCGGTTGTGCTTCCCTGCGGGTTTGATCCGGTTACGCTTCCGTCGCACCAAAACGCGATCAGCGTAAAGGGTTGCTACTGATGTGAGGGCCAAAGACAGCCCTGCCCACGCTACAGCGCCCTTCATGCGGGTCACGGGGGTTCCGCCGCCGAAGATGACCTCGGCTTTTGACGGCGTGGTCTGCGTGGATATACGGTCGGCCTTTACGGATGCCTCGTTCTGCAGTTGGATCGTTGCGTCGTTGATACGGTCAAGAATGCCTGCCAGAACCTGGTTCACCCTTTCGGCGCTCGTGTCCACCACCTGAACTTTGAGCACGGGTTGGCTGAAGGTCTTGTTCCATTGACCACCGCTGGCGGGGAGTGTCACTGAGAACCCCTGTTGAACGCCGGCGCCATATAGGGTCCCCCTGGTCAGGGCCAGGTCCACCGACGGAGCTTCCTGGTTGACACGGCGCTTGACCATGTCGGCGAATTCAGTCAAGGTCATGGCGCTGCCACCCGAGATCCAGTAGGCCGGTTCGCGTTCGGGGGCCAGGAAAGTGACGTCAGCTTCGGTCCAAAAGACGGGCTCCGAGGAACGGATCGCGCCAAGGGCAGCCAGGCCTACCGCCAGTCCGAAGGCCACAATGTACCATCGGCGCAGAAGTATCCCCAGGAAAGTTGACGCAGTCATGGCTAGCTTGACCCGGAGGACAGTGGCAGGACGCCATGGATCTCTTCATCGGTTTCCTTGGCGTCGTGGGAAGTGTGCCTGCTCCGGGATCCCCCGGGGCGGATCTCGGAGGGGGCGGTCACGGCCTCTTTTGCCAGCATCGTCGGGCTGTGGACAGTGGCATGTTCGGCGGTGTCACGGCCCTCAAAGGGAGAAGCGTCGCCCTCCGGCAAGGTATCCTTCCTTGCTGCTTGCTTCTTGCGGGCCTTGGTCATCAGGAGTCCGTCCACCAGGACAGACAGGAGCAATGTGAGTGCCAGCCCCCCAGCCCCGGCAATGAGGACCAACTGCGTGCGGGCCTTCACCTCGGGAACGGCTTGCCGGTCCACGAGAAGACTCATCGTGGTGATCCTGGCCGGCACTGCGACGTTCAGGGTTTCCTGCATTTCGTTGAGTGAGCGGGGAGTTTCGTCCATCACCGCCTTCAGCAGTGCCATGGTCTCTTCGGGGTTGTCCGCAGTGGCAGTAATGATCAGAATCGCGCCACTGGTGCCGCGGTCGGGCTCGGCGATGTAGGTGGCGGATCCGAAGTTGGCCAGAAGCCGTTCCTTCACGGGCTGCGACGTGATTTTGCGGATCAGGATGTCAAGGGCCTCGCTCATTCCACCCAAATAGAGGTAAGGATTCCCGGCCTCGCCGATGCTTTGGCTCGACGGCATGAGGACCAGGCTTGCTTGGGACTTGTATTTTTCCGGGGCCGTGGATTGGATGGCCATGCACAGCAGCCCCGTAACGAGGATGCCTGCAACCACCAGATACCAGCGCCGGACAACACTGGTTAGAACAGTTCGCAGCTGCATCATGTGCTCCCAATATGACGGGGAGCGCGTTGACTGACCCGCTCCGTGGTTTGTTGCACACCCAAAAGGGAAAGCAGGCTTTCTGCCCTTACATCCCATGTGTGCTCCTGTGCTGAGGCTTGGATTCCCCGTTGCTGCTCACACGTCAGCACTGTCTCAAGGCCTGATCGCACAAGTTCCACAAAATTCTGCGACGTCGTGGCTATCTTTATGAACTCGGAGCTAATCCACCGCGTGGCCGGAAGGTCAGTGGCGACCACAGGTATTCCGAAGGCAAGATATTCGAGGGTCTTGAGGGGAAAACTTGACCGGTTAAATTCCGAATCCGTGTAAGGGGTAAGGCCCAGGGCAGCCGTACCCAGTACCCTGGCAACCTCTTCAGGGGGTACCTCGCCACGCCAGTCAACATTCGGCCGGGACAAGAATTCATCAAGGCTCCTCCGGGCGGACCGTTCTCGTTCTGTCCTCGGACCCAAGACGATAATGGGAAGTCGTGTCCTGCCCAGATCACCAAGGGTGGCAAAGTCCAAACGTTCATTAAGCTGGCCGATCAACACAGCGACCGGTTGGCGGACAGTTCCGGGTTCGGTTGGAACGGGGGGCCTGCAACCATTTGGCAGGAACTTCACCTTCCGGCCTGAGAATTCAGAAGCTTTATGTGCCAGTCCGGGCGACACCGCTGTGACGACATCGGCCGCAGCCATGTTGGTGCGAAGGACCCGTTCCAGGTGGGGGCGGGATAATCCCATGAGCTTCGCTGAGGCAAGCCAATCATCGGTCAGATGAAGAAGCCGGGGCGCGGATAGTCCTCGGGGGAACTGAATCAAGGGCGATGTATTCACCACTCCTGCAATGCCGTCGCCCACCTTCTTCGCTGCCGACTGCAGGGTCCACCGGGCGATGGCCTCTGTGGAGCGTCGTACCAGGGGCCGGCTGAAGCCGGGCAGGGCGGGGACGCGCAACCTGCCCACTGTGGGGGCCACGGTCTCAGCCATGCCACAAAAGCTGCGTACCGCGTGACGACGCGCGTTCCCATCCCTGGCAACTGAGACCGGTTGATCGACCCAGATAACCTTCGTGCGGGCGCTCAGCGCCTCCGCCAGCAGCCTGTCTGTCCCGGGCACTCCATCCCATTGCGCTCCAGAGATATACATGATGGTGCCGCTCATGCCTTCACCGCCGCGGCTAGGTTCGATGCAGCGGCCGTCATAGCGACAGGACGGGCATTGAAATCGTCCCTGGGCAGCCGTCCCAGCACGCGTTGACCACGTCGCTTCCCCACATAGCCGCAGTAGCGGATCATTGCGGCCACCTCAGGTGCCATGGTCGAAGTCAGACCATGGCGGGAAGCCGCGAAACGCTGGTAAAGGAGATCCTGACGTCGCCCCGCAGAGTCCAAGGAGTACCGCTCTTCAACGATTTGCCGGCCAAAGGACCCCAAGCCGAGACGAAGCTGATCATCGTCCATGAGTTGCCTCAGGATAGCGGCCAAAGCGATATGTCCTTCTCCGGCTGTGCCGGGACCGAATCCGTACCACCCTTGCCACAGAAACGATGGTAGTGACTCCGATGTCAAGAGTTCCCAAAAGCCTCTCTCGCCTTGCACCACAAGGGGCTTTCCAAAGGACAAACCCCGCAGCGCTGAGCCACCCATGCCTAGTACGACATCAGCAACGGCATAGGCAGGGCGGGGGTCGGAAAGTTGACCTGTAAGGGTCACAGTGTCCCGCCCGGTGGCTGCGTTGATAAGGGCAGCCCTGGCAGCGACTTCTGCCCTCGCCGGGCCCGTTCCCGCGATGATCAGGCGAACGGGCCCCTCAACGGACAGCATCCGCACAGCATCCATGGCGCAGATGATGCCCTCCAGCTTCAATTCGTGCGCCAGGCGGGTAACGCACACAACATTCAGGAAACCGTCAGTCAAGGCGAACTTACGCCTGAATGCTCTCAACCCCGGCGTGGCGGAAACTTGGTTGGCGAGAATATCCACCGGTGGTTCCATAACGTGCACGTCCGGCCTCCCCCGGGAAGCCTCCCAGTGCCGGATTTGTTCTGTGCCGACCATCAGTGGCATTGACTTTGGGATGAACGGAGCCACAGCCATGGACATCACAGTGGCCACCGAAGTGGTGCCGCGGACCAGTTTGGAGGCAGCCAGACACTCCAAAGCTGGTGGCCACTCGTATCCGTGGAGGATATCCACTCGGCGCTCGCGGACGGTGCGGACCAATGCGTGGATGACAGCCGGCGAGGGTCGTTTCCCAGGGGCCGGTGCTTCCACGTATTCCAAACCCAGTTCCACTGCCTTCTGCGCGAGCGGCCCCTGCTGTCCAAAGAGCACGACGTCATGGCCCAGGCGCTGAACGGCGGCGCCCAACTCAATAGCATTCAACTGGCTCCCTCCCACGCGGAGGTCATGGGGATAAACAAGGATCCTCATACCAGAGACACCTCCTGGCCCCGGCCCCAGAGCCTGACACCGGCAAGATCGTGCCGGGCCAGGGCCAGGGTTGCTGCCAGCGCCAAAACACCAACACCTGTGGATGCCAAAACAGCTTCAAGGGGTGAACGTATGAACTGGCTCAACAGCATGGACGCAAGCCCCGCGCCGGCAGCAACACAAGCCGGGCGAAGCAGGCGGACAGCCATGGCCCTTAGAGGAACCCTTGCCCGCCGCATTGCCTTAAGGTACATAGGCGAAGTCACTGCAGCAGCCACGGCAACAGGTGCCGCAGCCAAACCCGGCATCCCAGCATAGAGGGCGCCGACTATGAGCGCCGGAACCAACGCCCCCAGCGCAACCAGTTGGACAGTGAAGATCGATACCGACAATCCCAGAATCACGAGGTAGTCATAAATCAACTCGTGCAGCACGCGAAAGGCAGTCAGTGGGGCAAGCCAGATAAGGGCCACGCCAGCAGGAGCCCACGCATCTCCATAGACCAGCGTCACCAGCGGGACAGCGCATCCCATCATGACGGCACACGCTGGCAAGAGGACTGCTGCAAGCGCCCCCGTCAGCGACAACAGGGCCGAACTCATGTCTTCGGGTTTGTCCTGCAAACGGGCAAAAGTCGCCGGTGCCACGCTGCGGAGCGGCTGGGACAGCAAACTCGACGGCCATCCAGCCATATTGAACGCCATGACATAGAGACCCAGAGCAACAGAGCCGAGCATTCTTCCCGCAATGAGCTGGTCAACGTAGCCCACAGCAAAGACCACTGCGCTCGCGCCGGCCAGAGGTAACCCAAAGGCCAACAGCTGTTTCGCTGACCTCCGCGAGAACCCAAAACGATACGGTAACGGTGAATAGATCAGGAAGAGAACGGCGGAAACCAGACTGGCCAGCACCCGTCCGATGGCAAGACTCATGGCTCCCATGCCCATGATGACAAGAACCAGGGATACAGCTGCTCCCAGCCATACATTGACCTGATCAATGATCATGCGTTGGCCCTGCTGGAAGTTGCGTTGAAGGAGTGCTGCCGGCGTTGCTACCAATCCGTTAAGCACGATGCAAAATGCCAGAGCCCTGACCACATCTGTTGCCGCTTCATTTCCCATGGCATTGGTGAAATAGGGAGCCAAGGCGAAGGAAGCAGCAAAAAGAATCAGGCTGCAGGCAGTAGAGATCGTCGTCACCGTGCCGGCAATGGCCTTCGGGTCGCCAGGCCAACGCACAATTGCCAGGCTCACCCCCAGCTCGTTGAAGCTCAGCACCGCTACAAGCGCAACGAACGCCACCGCGTAAGTTCCAAATTCCTCCGGTCCGAGAAGGCGCGCCAAGGCGATCCCGATACCGATTGTTCCCAGACGGGTGACGAAAGCATTAACGACGCTGATCACAAACGCCTTGGACGGTGTGGGTTTGGATTTAGTGGGCACAGGGCTCGGGAGGGTCACAAGGCATCCTCCAGCTCAGGAGAAAATCCGCGGCGGATAACGCGTGCGGGCACCCCGGCCCAGGTTTCCTCGGCGGGAACATCAGTAAGCACGGCCGCTCCCATGCCGATGGTTGCGCCGGCGCCGACGGTGCGGCGCTCGCGGACGCTGGCGTTCATGCCGATGTAGGCTGCGCGGCCGATGTGGACGTTCCCGCCGAGGGATACGCCTGCGGCCAGGGTGGCGAAGTCGCTGACGACGTCGTCGTGGGTGAGCGTGACGCCGGGCATGGCTACTACGTGGCTTCCCACTGTGACGGAGGCTGTCATGGTGACGTTCGCCAGGAGAATGCTGCCAAGGCCGATCCTGCATCCCTCCGGCGGATGTACAGATGAGTCGATTGCCGTTGCGTAGCGGTCTTCGGCGAGGCCCAGGGTGCGTAGCCGCATGACGACGCTTTCGCGTCCTCGGCCCGATCCAATACAGACCAGCAGCATGGCGTGTGGGAACGTCAGGGCATCGCGGATGGGGCCCAGTACGTGTGCGCCGTCCACGACACGCCCAAGTTTGTCCTCGTCGTCGTCCAGGATTCCGATGACGTCGTATTGTCCGGTGTTGCGGACCATGGCCAGGACCTCGCGGGCGAGTCCGCTGGCGGCGATGAGGAGGAGCTCGGTCATCTTCCCTGTCCTGCCGCGCGGAGCACTGAGTCGATGACCCGGACCTGGTCACCCAGGGTGAGTTGGTGGTACAGAGGCAGGATCAATGTGTGGTCTGTCAGCCATTCAGTTACTGCCAGCGAAACCGCGCCCTTGGCTGTCCGGGCGTAGGCAGGTTGCCGGTGTGCGGCCATGATGCCCCGCCGTGCCGATATTCCGTCCTCTGCCAGGCGAATCATCAGGGCGTCTCTTCCCAGAGGGAAAGCCGTGCCTACTTCCAACCAGCAGGATTGGAAGTTTCCGGTTCCGTATCCGGGGTCGTCTACTAAACGCAGGCCTTCGACGCCCGCAAAGGCCTGGGCGTAGTTGGCGGCCAGTTCGCGCCTGCGTTGTACTGCTTTGTGCAGGCGGGCGAGCTGGACGATCCCGACGGCGGCCTGCAGGTCGGTCATGCGGTAGTTGAACCCTATTTCGAGGTATTCCTCGGCGGGGGCAAGGATGCTGGCATGACGGTCCGCGGCTGAGACGCTCATTGCGTGCTCGCGGAGCTGGCGGGACCGGTCTGCGAAGTCCTGCCGCGGCGTGGACAGCATCCCACCCTCGCCGGTGGTAAGGATTTTGCGGGGGTGGAAGGACCAAGCCACCAGTTCGGCGCCCGCTCCCACCGGGCGGCCGCGGTACCGGGAACCGATGCCGCAGGCTGCGTCCTCTATCACGGTGATGCCGAGGGGGTCGCACAGGGCGCGGATGGGATCGAGATCCACGGGTACTCCGCCTTGGTCCACGGCTATGACGGCCCGTGTGGCAGGAGTCAAGGCGGCGGCAATCGTTTCAGCGGTGACACAACCTGTTAGAACGTCGACGTCGGCGAAGACCGCGCGTGCCCCTACATAGCTGGGGGCGTTTGCCGTGGCAATGAAGGAGAAGGAGGGAACAACGACGTCGTCTCCCGGACCAACCCGGGCCACGGCGAGTGCCAGATGCAGGGCTGAGGTGCAGCTGGAAACGGCGACGGCGAAAGCAGCCTGTTGCTCCATGGCGAAGGCTTCCTCGAACTGCTTGACTTTGGGGCCTTGGGCCACCCAACCGGAAGCGATGACCTCGGCCACTGCTTGGGCTTCTTCTTCCCCAAGCCACGGTTTCATCACGTCGATGCGTGCCAGGGAAGTTTCGGAAGTGGTCATCGTGCACCTACAGAGGGCGCTTCGGGCCGGGCCAGCTGCCGGGAGGCTGCGATTTCTTCCCGGAGCGGACGCCACCATGTGACGAGTGTGCGGAGTCCATCTTCAAGATCTATTGCGGCTTCAAAACCGAGGTCCCGCTTGGCGGAGGTGACGTCTGCGAGCCGGCGGGCAACGCCGTTGACTGCCCGTTCGGGTCCGTGGTCAAGGTGCAGTGGGGACTGCATGACCCGTAGCAGTGTTTGCGCGAGTTCGGCCAGGCTGGTTTCGGTGCCGCTGGCCACGTTATAGACACCCTCTCGGACATCGCTTGCGGCTGCGAGGATGTTGGCCCTTGCGACGTCGGCGGTGTGGATGAAGTCCATTGTCTGGTGGCCGCTGCCGAAGATCAGGGGCGGAACGCCGTCGACTATCCGCTCCATCCATCGGACAAGTACCTCCGTATAGAGGCCGTGGACGTCCATGCGGGGTCCGTACACGTTGAAGTACCTCAGGAGGACGTAGTCCAGGCCGGACATGGCCCGGAAGCTCCTCGCCATTCCCTCATTGAACGATTTCGCGGCCCCATAAAAGGTGTCGTTGTTGTGGTGGTGGTGCCGCTCGGTGGTGGGGAATTCTTCTGCCATTCCATAGACCGAGGCGCTTGACGCAGCGATGACCTTTTCCACGTTGTGCTCAACGGCGGCTTCGAACACGTTGAAGGTTCCGTCCACCAGGACCTCAAGAGCCAACCGTGGTTCCTCGGCGCATTGGGTGATGCGGATCGCAGCCTGATGGAAAACCAGATCTTTGCCCCTGGTGAGGTCGTGGATCAGGTCCCGGTCCCTCAGGTCACCTTCCACCAGCTGTACGAGTCCGGTAGCCAGCGCATCGTTGAGGTTGGCCCGGCGCCCCCTGACGAGGTTGTCCAGGACGTCCACGTGCGCCACGCCGGCGTCGACCAGTTGGTCAACCAGGGTGGATCCGATGGTTCCGGCGCCTCCGGTGACCAGGACGTTGGCGCCGAGCAACTTCTTCACTGTGCGACCTGGAGAGCTACCTCGTTGCCGGCAACGATGGTTGACTGGCCGTCTGTTCCAAGGCTTTGGGTGACGGCTTCCAGTACTGAGAGGACCCTGAGTCCGGATTCGCCGCTGGTGCGCGGTATCGTGTGATTCCGGATGGATCCGGCCAGCTCAGCGACGACCTGGCCCAACGGTTCGCGTTCCTGTAACGCCGGTGACCACGTGTCGCCCAGGCGATAGGAGATGGCCGAGTTCTTCTTGTCCGCCGCTGAGCGTGGCTGCTGTTCCAGGCTGACGCCGCGATCGTAGACGCTGAGTCGTTGTTGGGGGTTCAGGTCGTCCCAGACGAGCGTCCTCTTTGAGCCGCCAATGATCATCTGGCGGATTTTGGTGGGACTGAGCCAGTTCACGTGGATGTGCACCATGGCGTCGTTCGGAAGGCCGAAGGTCAGGTGGCCTACACAGTCGCGGCCCGTACCCAGGGGATCTGCGCCGTGTGCAGAGATCTCGGTGGGATGCAGGCCTCCTGGCAGGACGAAATCCAGGATCGAAAGATCGTGGGGTGCAAGATCCCAGAAGACATTGACGTCCGGTTGGACAAGTCCGAGGTTGATGCGCACGGAGTCGACATACAAGATGTCGCCCAACGCCCCACTGGAGACGAGCTCCTGGATCTTCAAAACCGCCGGAGTAAAACAATAGGTATGGTCTGCCATGAGGACCAGGCCGCGGGCCTTGGCTTCCTCCACCATTTCCAGGCCCTTGGCGCGGCTGTCCGCGAGTGGCTTCTCGACGAGAACGTGCATGCCGGCCCGCAACGCGGTCATCACTACTCCGTGATGCGTGTGCGCCGGGGTCGCCACGGCGACGGCGTCCAGGTTGTACGTGTCCAGAAGTTCGTCCAAGGACTCGACGACGGCGACGCCGCCTACCGTTTCAGCCAGCCGAAGTCCGCGCTCCACGTCAAGATCGCAAATTGCCACCAGTTCCCAATCCGGGCTGGCTTTGAGGTTCCTGGCGAGGTTCGGGCCCCAATATCCCGCTCCGACCACGGCGATCCGTAACTTCGGGGTCATCCCGTGGCCGTTAAGGTGGCCTGATGGAATAGTTCCTATGCTCATTTTCCACTCGGATTCTGTGTTGGATAGCTCGGTTCTTTCTCAGGTAATGCTTTTGGGGCTGCTCGACGTGTCTCGGATCAGCCAGTACGTTCCAGCCAGCCCATCAGTAGGCGCCGGAGGGTTGGATCATGGCCCGGAAGGTCCGCCACATGATCATCAGGTCGCCCGCTATCGACCAGTTTTCGACGTAGTAGAGGTCCAGCCGGACAGCTTCATCCCAGGGAAGGTCCGATCGTCCATTGATCTGCCACAAGCCCGTAATTCCGGGTTTGATGAGCAGCCGGCGATGAGTATGCCTTTCGTAACCACTGACTTCGCGCAGGAGCGGCGGACGGGGGCCCACCAGGCTCATGTTCCCGGCCAGCACATTCCAGAACTGGGGTAGCTCGTCCAAGGAGTACTTGCGCATCCAATGGCCGCATTTGGTGACGCGGGGATCCTCGCGCATCTTGAAGAGGACACCGGCGCCCTGGTCTTTTCCGCTGAGTTCTTCCAGCCGCGCTTCGGCGTCAACCACCATCGAACGGAACTTCAGCATCTGGAAGGTGGTGCCTCGCCTGCCAATCCGTTCCTGCCGGAAGAGCACTGGGCCGGGGCCGTCCAACCTGACAATCAGCGCCAAAACAGCCAGCAGTGGCGCCAAGCAAAGCAATGCAGCAGCCGAGACCACAACGTCCAGGAGGCGTTTGAGTGTGTGTTTGCCACCGGAGTAGTGCGGAATATCCACATGCATCAAGGGCAGGCCCTCAACGGGGCGCCAGTGGATGCGCGGGCCGGCCACGTTGGTCAACGTTGCTGCCAGTACCAGTTCGGCGGCATCTTCTTCCAAGCGCCAGCCCAACTCCTGGATGAACTGGTTGCCGCCAGGGACCGGACCGGCAACGATCACCGCGTTGGCGCCCGTCTGACGCACAGTGTGGGCAATGCCGTAAATCGATGACAACACGGGAACCCGCACGTTATCCACCACCAGGACGGCACCCCGCCGCGCCCCTGGAAGGCATGCCCCCAGTATGTTGTACGCGGCACCGGACTTCCGGTTGATTTGCTTGATGACGTATCTGACGTCCTGTGGCTCCCCCACCACAATGGCACGGGACAGGCACCGGCCGCGTGACTTTTCGCGCGTCAGCCAGCGGCGGAACATCCACCGGTTGCCTGTCAGGGCCACTAAGCCGACGGGCAGGGACACCAGGACGAAGGAGCTTGCTGACTCCAGCCGGACAACGACTGCCACGAGCCCCAGGAAGCCGAAAACGCGCAGGCTTGCCGACAGGACACGCTTGTACTCTTCGGCCCCAACCCCAAGTACTTTCGGATCCCGTGTCCGGTAGACCTCCAGTGCGCCCAGCCAGGCAATGCCAAGTATGAAACCGAGCATGAGGTGCCGCTCATATCCCGCGCCGCCTGGCGCAACGGCAAGACCGTCAGTGTTTAGAAAGAATCCGGATGTGACTGCTGCCCCTACCAGGGCGCTGTCTGCCCAGCGAAGACCGTTGGTGAGCGCCTTGGTCCAGCCGGCCCCTTCATACCGGTCTGACCGATCGGCCAAAGAGGAGGAATTGCGGGCTTTGCGGTGGGTGACTGGCGGCTTGAGGTCCAGGGTGACATCTGCCCTCAACGCCGCCAGTCCCGCCTTTTCAGCCCGTTGTGCAGCAACGGACTTGTCAATCCAGGGAGACGCCGGCGGATTGACATCGACAACACCAGGTTTCGCGGTGAACGCCGCGCCCAAGGAAAAGTCGTGCGGACCCTGAGGGGCCGCCACCTTGCCCGAACGCAAGACTGGAACTTTTACCATGTCAGCCTTCTTCGCAGACCTGCCGTTGCCTACATCCCAGTGAAGCGGCGGCTGTCAGGAGGCGCACCAGTAGTCGGTACTCAACTTTGCGCAGGTTTACCCATGGCTCCTACGTGCCAGTACCTAGCCGGATGAGGCAGGACTACGTGCTCTAAGCCTCACTGCAGCACCGAAAACCGCTACATTTCGGGCTGGAAACAGGACAATCAGGTCGCGAAACGACACAAAAAACCGGCCACCGCCGGTGACCGGTTAGTTGCCGCTTATTGAAGGCTCCTAGTCCCCCAGGCTTTCGAGGTCTTCGTCCAGGATCTCGTCATCGTCCTCTTCCTCGTCATCAAACACCTGCAGCGGAGTAACCTCGGAATATGCCTCGTACAAGGCGTCTTCGTAAACCTCGAAGGCATCTGCGACGGCGAAGAACGCCGCCTCGACGTTGGGGTCACCCTCGCCCCTGCGGGCTGAAGCGGCGGCCAAGTGCTCTTCCAGGGCAGCAGTCAGTGACTGAAGCGCGACACGCGGATCGATGCTCATGACTTCACGTTAGCCCGAAAAGGACGAAAATGGAGAGGGATGAAGGAACAATTTCGAGGCAGCTCCGAAGAGCGCCAACGTGACTATGCACGTCAGTACGAGTACCTCGTACTGACGGTGGGACCTGACGATTCACTGCCCGAAGCCCGGCGTCGGCTCGCGGAGCATTCGGAGTACGGGAAGTGGGAGTTGGAACGCAGCCGGCTATACCTCGGCGGCGGCAGACGCTTCTGGTTGCGGCGAAAAGTCTATTCCGTGCAGCGCACGGTTTAGTCAGCTGTCCACTTGCCTCAGCTGCCGAGCCTTTAGCTGTCCAGGGGCCCCAGCCAGGCGTTCGCCACCGTGTTGTGCGCCGATTCGTCGTTGGACGGATGGAAAATACCCGCGAGTACGTCCCGGTAGAGGCGTTCCAGTTCCTAGCCGCGGAAGTAGCTGGATCCTCCCGTGACCCTGATCGCCAGATCCACCACGTAGCGGGCATTTTCCGTGGCCCGCGACTTGAGTCCAACAAGCTTGGGGAACCACTGGGGTCCGTGGTCCACCAGGTTGTCGACGTCGCGCGCTGCTGCCGACAACTGGGGATAGATTCCGTCCATGGCCAGGGCCGCGTCGGCAACTTTCCAGCGGATGTCCGGGTCCTGGGCGAAACTGCGTCCGCCGTGTTTCGCCGAGACCCGTCGTTTGACACTTTCAACGCCCAGCATGAAGGCGCGCTCCGCCAATCCCGTGTAGACGGCCGCCAACAAGGTCTCAAAGCAGGCAAAGATGGCGAAAATCAGCAGGTCCTGGTTGGGACCGACAGGCAGTTTACGGAAGATCCGCTCCGAAGGAACCGCCGCTCCCTTCAACAGTGTGGTGTTCGAGGCACTGGCCCGCATGCCCAGGGTGTCCCAATCGTCAAGGGTTTCGTGCCCGGGTTCATCGCGATGGACGAACCCGAAAACCAATTCGCCCTCTCCGTCCCTTCCCTCCGCGTCCTTGCCGAACGTTCCCAGGCGGGTCCAACCACGGGACAGGCTCGTAAAGATCTTCCGTCCGGTGAATCGATAACCTCCGTCGGGCAGCGGCTCCGCAACGGTAGTGGAATCGAACAGCATTGAATCGTTGCCCGCTTCCGAAATTCCGAAAGCGAACACTTCCCCCGTGCCGGCTTCGTTCAACACGAAGTCCAGCGAGTCGTCTCCCCTGGCAGCCATGACATGCGCGACGCCGGTCCAGACCAAGTGCATGTTGATTGCCAACGCTGTGGCCGGGGCGGCCGTGGCGAGACGCTGCTGCAACGCAGCTACCGCTTCCAGCCCCAGTCCCATACCGCCGTCGGCAACTGGCACGAACAGTTTCAGGTAACCGGCGGCTGCCAGTTCTTCAAGGTCTTCGTGGAAGAACAGGTTATTTTGGTCATAGCCGGCCGCCCGCCCGCGTAGCCGTTCCAACAGTGCATCCGGAAGGATTTCCTCTGGAGTCATCGCGAACCTGCCCTCCTGAATCTTGCTTTCTTAGTAGCTGCTCAGCAGCCTGTTGAGGACGCGCGCGCCGAACTGCAGGGACTCCGCAGGTACCCGCTCGTCCACCCCGTGGAACATGCCCGTGAAGTCCAACTCGTCCGGCAGCATCAGTGGAGCGAAGCCATAACCGGTGATGCCGATCTTGCTCAAGGACTTGTTGTCCGTGCCTCCGGAGAGAGTGTAGGGAAGCACTTTGGCGCCCGGGTCCTCCGAGTGCAAGGCGTCGATCATGGAGTCCACCAGGTTGCCGGCGAACGGCACCTCCAAGGAGACGTCCTTGTTGACGTAGCTGATCTCAATGCCGTCCCCAGCGAGTTCCTTGATGGTCTCGAACACCAGTTCCTGCTGGCCGGGCAACGTGCGGCAATCCACGAAGGCCTCCGCCGATTCCGGGATGACATTGTGCTTGTAGCCCGAGCGGAGCAGGGTGGGGTTGGAGGTATTTTGCAGCGTCGCACCAACAAAGCGGGCAACGGTGCCAAGCTCCTTGAGAAGGATGTCCGGGTTGTCCGCATCGAATTCGACGCCGGTGAGTTCAGTCACGCCGTCCAGGAACTGCCTGGTGGTGGGAGTGAGTTCCACAGGCCACTTGTATTCGCCGATTCTGGTGACTGCGGCCGCGAGCCTGGTGATCGCGTTGTCTGTATTGATCTGGGAGCCGTGGCCTGCCCGTCCATGCGCAACCAGGCGCAACCAGGACAGCCCCTTTTCTGCAGTTTGAAGCAGGTAGGTCCGCTGGCCGCCGATAGTCGCGGAGAATCCACCCACTTCGGAGATAGCCTCCGTGGCCCCATCGAACAATTCTCGTCTGTGCTCCACGGCATAGCGGGCGCCATAGGTACCGCCCGCTTCCTCGTCTGCGAAGAAGGCAAAAATGATGTCCCGCTTGGGCTTGCGGCCAGTCCTGGCGAAGTCCCGCATCACTGACAGGATCATGGCATCCATGTCCTTCATGTCCACGGCACCGCGGCCCCAGATCAGTCCATCCTTCAGCTCACCACTGAAGGGGTCAACGCTCCACTGATCCTTCAGGGCCGGCACAACGTCCAGGTGTCCGTGGACCACCAGCGCGTCAGCTGAGGGGTCCTCCCCCGCCAGGCGCGTGACGACGTTGGCGCGTCCCGGTGCGGACTCGAAAATCTCGGCCTCAAGTCCCACTTCCGTGATCAGGCCAGCCGTGTACTCCGCAGCAGCGCGTTCGCCCGGTCCGGTGTCGTCGCCGAAGTTGGAGGAGTCGATACGGATGAGCTCCTGGCAGATCCGGACAACTTCATCTTCGGGGCGGATGACAGACATGGAAATTCTCCTTGCGTTGGCTGGGCTGCAGGTGCCGGCGACGCGCACTGCGGACCCCGCAGTTCTACCGTCCCGTGTTCCACCAGCCTACTCACCGGAAGCGCCGTCGGTTGAGCAATTCCGGGCATCGCCACGGGTTGAAAGCTTGCACCCGGTCCTGACCAGCATCGATTTTTTAGTTGCTTCAAACCGTGTTAGAGTTTTTCTCGCTGCTTCGGAGGAAAGTGAAGCACCGGAAGGTGCAGAATGCTTCTCTGAACACCACCTGCGCGGGTGGCGGAATGGCAGACGCGCTAGCTTGAGGTGCTAGTCCTCGAAAGGGGGTGGGGGTTCAAGTCCCCCTCCGCGCACAAAGAAGGCCCCGGGAAACCGGGGTTTTTTTGTGCCCTCAGCCACCCTGGGTCCCAATGATAACCCTGGACCCCCTTGACGACCCTGGGTGGCGCTTGTCCAATCACTTATGCCGTTTGCTAAGCCAACGGCCAGCCCCTCCATGACTCTTGGGCCACCCGTTTGATCTGTCCGGCCGGAAACCATTCCACGTGATAGTCCCGCCGATCATCCATCCACTCCACCAGGCCATAGGTACGGGTGTACTTGATCGCACGTCCGTACACCTCACCAACACGGACAAGCGGTTGGGCACCCTGCTCGAGCTCCATGATCTTGCCATCGTCAGGTTTGGGGTGGTTTGCCTCCGCCTCGGTCTGCAACATCATGCGGGCGAAAGCTTTGGAGTCTTGCTTGGGTCTCATGAACTAAGAATAGAACATATGTTCGAATCTGAAGGGGGGTCTGCACAAGCGCATCACCTCTCAGTTGCCTGGCGGGCAGCCTTCTCGACCGCTGCCAGCATGCTTTCGAAGGTCGCCGTCAGCATTCTGTCAATCAGGGGGCCGGTCAGGCGCCCGAGTGGCCCACCCCTGGGCACATAACGGTAGTCAAAGGCCAACGCTGTCCCCTCGCCATGTGGTTGGAGGACGAGCCTGGAGCTGGCTTGTTTGAAGGGCACCAGTGTCGACGGCTCGTTCCTGGTGGCGAGGGCGCGACCTTCCTCCCATTCGGTGACGGGCTCGATCATCGAGATCATCACTCCCCGCCAATGTATTGGGCGGCGTCCAGGCAGGATTCCCAGCGCTAAGTGAGTTTATCCAGAGGAAGATTCGAAGTAACCAAGTTCCAACAGGTTCCTACAAGGGCGCCACGCCGCCCCTGAAATGACGCCGACCGCTGCGTGGGTTCCACGCCACGTAGTCCGAACGCTGCCAAGCCCCGGTTTCCGATTGGATGGTGGAGATGTCCAGCGCCACCCGGGCCGGAAGGAACACAGGCGCTTCAAACGCCACGTCCCAAGTGAAGGCATCCGACTTGACCGCACCGACGTCTGCCAACGCCCGGGAGGCAAGGTACATGCCGTGGGCAATGGACCCTCTCAGACCCAAGGCTTTGGCCGATAGAACGCTCAGGTGGATGGGATTGAAGTCGCCGGAGACGGCGGCATAGTTACGGCCGATGTCCAGGTCGAGTTGCCACAGCGCCGTAGGGTCCGGCGGAGAAAAGCCGCCATTATCACCGGAGCCACTTGAGCTTCCCGGCTTGTCGATGCCAGGCAGGAAGACCCCTTTCGCAAGGTACGTGGAAATTCCCCGCCACAGCAGCGCGCCTGACGAACTCGAGCGGACTTCGGCGATGACATCGACTTGCGTACCCGCCCGGTGACCCGAAAGGTTCTCCGACCATGACCGGATGTCCAGGGCTTCTGTGAACTGAATGGGAACCCGCTGTTCCACATGGTTCCTGAGGTGGATCATCCCGAGCAATGGCAAGGGAAAGTCATCCCGGTTCATGACACTCATTGACACCGGAAACGCCAGCGCGTGGACGAAACCTGCTGGCAGGATGTCACTGGCGGTCTCCCCCAGAAGGTGCTGGTAGGCGGTGAGATTGGCGACGTCCGCCTGGACCCCCTTGACCTCGTGGCTAGCGGCAGGCAGTGTCGCCTGCCCCGCCGATGACCCCAGGACCCGCCGTCGAGCGGCAGTTGCCGCGGCATTCATGTAGAGCTTGGACAGCGACGGCAGCTCCCCAAGGATGACGGGCTGGGGTTTGCTCATGCTCCCACCATTTGCTGCCCGCATACACGAAGCACTTCGCCCGAGATTCCGCCTGCGGCGTCGCTCGCCAGGAAGGCAATGGCTTCGGCTACGTCCTGGGGCTGGCCACCCTGTCTGAGGGAATTGACCCTTCGCGCTGCTTCCCGGATGGCGAACGGCATCCGGGCCGTCATCTCTGTTTCAATAAACCCTGGCGCTACGGCGTTGATCGTCCCCCCGAAGGACTCCACGAGCGGCGCTGTTGAGCGCACCATTCCGATCACGCCCCCCTTGGACGCGGCATAATTGGTCTGGCCTCTATTACCCGCAATCCCACTGGTGGATGCCACCGAAACGATGCGCGGCTTGTCCTTGAAGTGCTCCGATGCCAGGAGGGTCCCGTTGATCCTCAATTGCGCAGCGATGTTGACGGCGATGACAGACTGCCAGCGTCCCTCATCCATGTTGGCCAGGAGCCGGTCGCGGGTGATGCCCGCGTTGTGGACTACGACGTCGAGTCGGCCATGGCGTTCCACTGCGTGGTCGATGATCCGGTGACCGGCGTCGTCGCGGGTGATGTCCAGCTGGAGCGCGGTTCCATGGACCTCGTTGGCGACCGCCGCCAAATGGTCGCCTGCTGCAGGAATATCCACCAGGACAACCTTTGCGCCATCACGGTGGAGCGTACGGGCGATCGCGGCACCAATGCCCCGCGCTGCACCGGTGACCACGGCAACTTTGCCGGCAAGGGGTTTGTCGGCGTCGAAGGGCAGGCTGCCGGAGGACGAACTGATCGTCAGGAACTGGCCATCCACGTAGGCGGAGCGGCCGGAAAGGAAGAATCGGAGCGCCCCCAGCGTGGATGGGCTGGTGGTGGCTAAGTCCTCGTCAAGAAGAATGCCGTTCGCCGTGGCTCCAGCACGCAATTCCTTGGCCAGTGAACGCAGAAGGCCATCGATGCCCTGCCGGGCGGCGGCCGAAGCGGGCGCAGGTGCCGACCTGGCCGTCCTTGAGACGGTAATGACGCGTCCATTGGGCGCGAGGTCCCGCAAGGAAGCGCCAATTGTCAGGACTGGCTTGCCCAGATCTTCCGGGTGCTGCACGGCGTCGAGGACAACAATGATGGCCCCGAGCTTTTCCTTGGGCAACGCATGACGGCGGATGTCCAGGCCCCAACCAAGAAGCGTAGTGGCGAGGTCATCTGCGCCCAGGCTGTCGCCGTTGACCAGCACTGGCCCAGTGACGAGCGGTGCGCCTGGCTGGTGTCGACGCAGCTCAACAGGCTGTGGCAGGCCGAGCCTTTTGGCGACGTCCTTGCCCAGTCCTTTGCTGACGATTTTGGTGTACTTGTCTGTCATCACGCTCCCCTAGGCTGCTTCCAGAATGGCAACAACGCCCTGCCCGCCGGCGGCGCACACGGAAATCAGGCCACGTGCCGGCCTTCCGTCCACGCTCCCCTTGTCATGGAGCATCTTTGCCAGCGAAGCCACAATCCTGCCACCGGTTGCTGCGAATGGGTGGCCGGCAGCGAGCGAGGAACCGTTGATGTTGAGCTTGGCGCGGTCCACCTTTCCCAAAGCGCCGTCCAGCCCCAACCGCGTTCGTCCGAAGTCCTCGTCTTCCCAGGCAGCCAAGGTGCTGAGGACGGTTCCGGCGAAGGCCTCGTGAATTTCGAAGAAGTCGAAGTCCTCCAGAGTCAGCCCATGGCGGGCCAGGAGGCGCGGTACGGCAAAGACCGGCGCCATCAGAAGTCCGTCCTTGCCGTGGACGAAGTCGACGGCGGCCGCCTCACCATCCAGGACGGTGGCGAGTTTGGGCAGACCCCGGCTGTCCGCCCACTCTTGGCTGGCAAGCAGCACGGTTGCCGCACCGTCGGTCAGTGGCGTCGAATTGCCGGCCGTCATCGTGGCCTCGGATCCCAGGTTCTTGCCAAAGACAGGCTTCAACGTGGAGAGCTTCTCCAATGTGGTGTCCGCCCGAAGATTGGAGTCCCGGTTCAGGCCCCGGTAGGGAGTGATGAGGTCGTCGAAGAAGCCTTGTTCGTAGGCGGCGGCGAGGTTGCGGTGGCTGTTGAACGCGAGTTCATCCTGTGCCTCCCGACTGATCTTCCACTGTGCAGTGGTGAGGGCCTGGTGTTCGCCCATGGAGAGGCCGGTACGTGGTTCGCCGGTGTTGGGAGCATCCGGGGCCAGATCCTTTGGCCGGATACGGGCCAGGATCTTCAGCTTCTGGACGGAGGTCTTGGCGCGGTTGAGGTCCAGCAAGATCTCCCGCAGCCCCTCGCTGACAGCAATCGGGGCGTCGGACGCGGAGTCAACCCCACCGGCGATCCCGGATTCGATCTGGCCAAGCTTGATCTTGTTGGCAAGCCCAAGCACGGTTTCCAGTCCCGTTGCACATGCCTGCTGAAGGTCGTATGCAGGTGTCTCTGGAGATAGCGCGGAACCCAGTACAGCCTCCCGGGTGAGGTTGAAGTCCCGTGAATGCTTCAGCACCGCCCCAGCTGCTACTTCACCGATCCGCTCGTCCTGCAACCCGAAGCGGGCGATCAGTCCATCCAGTGCAGCAGTAAGCATGTCCTGGTTGGAGGACTTCACGTAAGCGCCGCCCGTCCGGGCAAACGGAATCCTGTTGCCTCCAACGATCACGGCAGAACGCGTCCCTTGAATGCCCTTGTTCTGTTCGGCACTCTGCTCTGCGCTTGCGAAGCTGTTTTTACCTGTGTTCGTGCCCGCGGGTCCGTCTGCTGCAGCCATGCTTGACTCCTTCGATGAATACCAGTTACTGATACCCAGCGTACCTGATACGCTGGGTATCGTGAACCGTCGTCGTACAGAATTTCCGCACGCTCCTGCCTCTTCCCGCGCTGGCGCTGTTGATACCGCAGCGGAGTCCGGCAGTGCCGTCCCGGATCCTGCCGTAGATGGGCGTGCTGCCAGGTGGCAGAGCCATCGCGAGGAGCGTCGGCGCGAGCTCATCAAGGCAGCACGCAGGGCTGTGCACGCCTTGGGCAGCGAGGCGTCCATGGAAGACATCGCCGGTGCCGCGGGCACCTCAAAGTCGGTCTACTACCGCTATTTCGGCGATAAGGCAGGCCTTCAACAGGCGATGGGAGAAGTGGTGCTGGGGCAAATGCAGCGTCGCATGAAAGAAGCGGCCCAATTGGCGCAGACGCCACGTGAAGGGCTCTACGCCATGGTCTCGGCCTACCTGCAAATGGCGGAATCCAGCCCCAACGTGTATGCGTTCATCACCCGGCTGACGCCCGGGGAAGCTTCCTCACAGGATGCCATTGCGGCGTCGGGTGCGCTGGGAAACTTCTTCGAACAAATCACGGACATGATCGCCACACCCATGCGGCAGTACCTCGGTACAGAGAAAGAGGCTTTGATCGAGTATTGGCCCACTGCAGCCATTGGGCTCGTTCGGAACGCCGGCGAAATGTGGCTTGGAAGCCCTGCCTCCGAGACGAAACCGAATCAGGCAGCCATGGCCGGACACATCACGGACTGGCTGTGCCTGGGCATCGCACCCCAACTCAAAGCAACAACGTGACATGAGCAACGACCCATCAGTTGTAGGAACCAAAGAAGGAATCAACATGACTGAAGTAGTGGACCGGGCGGCATCAGCCCAACAACCCTCAGGCCGCGAGGATGCGGCCACCCGCAATAGCGCATCCGGCACCAGTGGATCCGAAGGCCGTGACTCTGGCAAGCAGGGTGCGGACCCGGTGGTCGATGTCGCTGCGCTGGGTGAGCAGCTCTTGGGCAAGTGGGCCCACATCCGGCACCAAGCCCGCGAAGTAGCAGGTCATCCCGATGTCCAGAAGATCGAAGGCCTGCATCACACGGAACACCGGGCCCGCGTGTTTGAGCAGTTGAAGTTCCTGGTGGATAACAATGCTGTCCACCGGGCGTTCCCCACGCGCCTGGGTGGCTCCGATGATCACGGCGGCAATATTGCCGGATTCGAAGAGCTCGTCACGGCGGACCCCTCCCTGCAGATCAAGGCTGGCGTTCAATGGGGCCTCTTTGGCTCCGCTGTCATGCACCTTGGTACCCGGGAGCACCACGACAAATGGCTCCCCGGCATCATGAGCCTGGCAATTCCGGGTTGTTTCGCGATGACGGAGACGGGCCACGGCTCCGACGTCGCAAGCATCGCCACCACGGCCACCTATGACGAGGGTAGCCAGGAGTTTGTCATCAACACCCCCTTCCGGGCAGCCTGGAAGGACTACATCGGCAACGCCGCGAACGATGGCTTGGCCGCCGTCGTGTTCGCGCAGCTGGTAACCAAGAACGTTAACCACGGTGTCCACGCCTTCTACGTAGAACTGCGCGACCCTACTACCAAAGAATTCCTGCCGGGCATCGGCGGGGAGGATGACGGCATCAAGGGCGGCCTCAACGGCATCGACAACGGCAGGCTCCATTTCACCGATGTCCGTATCCCCCGCACCAACCTCCTGAACCGCTACGGCGACGTAGCTGTGGATGGTACGTATTCGTCAACCATCGAGAGCCCGGGCCGCCGCTTCTTCACGATGCTCGGAACCTTGGTCCAAGGCCGGGTCTCCTTGGACGGTGCAGCTGTGGCAGCAAGCAAGGTTGCGCTCAAAACAGCCATTCAGTACGCCACTGAGCGCCGTCAGTTCAATGCGTCCTCCCCCACCGATGAGGAAGTCCTGCTGGACTATCAGCGTCACCAGCGGCGCCTGTTCACCCGGCTTGCCACGACGTACGCCGCGAGTTTTGCCCACGAGCAGCTCCTGCAAAAGTTCGACGACGTCTTCTCCGGTGCCCACGACACCGACGCCGACCGTCAGGACCTGGAAACCTTGGCGGCTGCGCTGAAGCCCCTCAGCACCTGGCACGCGCTGGACACCCTGCAGGAATGCCGGGAAGCCTGTGGTGGCGCAGGATTCCTGATCGAGAACCGCTTTGCCTCGTTGCGCGCGGACCTTGACGTTTACGTGACTTTTGAAGGCGACAACACCGTCCTGCTGCAGTTGGTGGCCAAGCGCCTCCTGGCCGACTACGCCAAGGAATTCCGCAGTGCGGACTTCGGCGTGCTTGCACGCTATGTAGTGGACCAGGCCGCGGGTGTCGCCTTGCACAGGACGGGCCTTCGCCAGGTTGCCCAGTTCGTAGCTGACACCGGTTCGGTGCAGAAAGCAGCGCTGGCTTTGCGCGACGAGGAAGGCCAGCGGACCCTGCTGACTGACCGTGTGCAGTCCATGGTGGCCGAAGTAGGTGCTGCGCTGAAGGGTGCCAATAAGCTGCCGCAGCACCAGGCGGCAGCCCTGTTCAACCAGCACCAGCACGAACTCATCGAAGCCGCTCAAGCCCACGCGGAGCTCCTCCAGTGGGAAGCCTTCACGGAGGCACTGGCCGAGGTTTCCGATGAGGGAACCAAACGGGTCCTCACCTGGCTGCGGGACCTGTTCGGGCTTTCGCTCATCGAGAAGCACCTGTCTTGGTACCTCATGAACGGCCGGCTCTCGATGCAACGCGGCAGGACCGTGGGGACCTACATCAACCGCTTGCTGGTCAAGATCCGTCCCCACGCGCTGGACCTCGTGGACGCGTTTGGCTACGGTCCGGAGCACCTGCGTGCAGCAATCGCTACCGGCGCTGAAGCAGGCCGCCAGGACGAGGCCAGCACGCACTTCCGCAAACAGCGCGCCAGCGGATCCGCACCGGCGGACGAGAAGTCGCTACTGGCACTAAAGGCATCCAAGTCCCGGTAACAGTACAAGACATCCGGTCAGTGAACTTTTTCGGAAGTTTCGCCAAACCGCGACGGCGCCGTCCCCACTCAAGGGGGCGGCGCCGTCGCGGTTTTGACTGCTTTCCCGAACGGCCTGGGGCAGCGTTAACCGTGCTTAGTTGAGAACGGAGCGATACACCTCAAGGGTGGTTTCAGTGATCGATTCCCACGAGAAATGCTCTTCGGCACGGCGCCTGCCGGCCATGCCCATCTTGCGGGCACGCTCTGGATCTGCCACTACCTCGTTCAGGCCTGCTGCGAAATCGGCCACGAATTTCTCTGGATCCAGCGGCGTTCCCGTGCCGTCGGTAACCTGCTCCAAGGGGACGAGCAAGCCGGTTTCGCCATGCTGGACCACCTCTGGAATGCCGCCGGTTGCGCTTGCCACCACAGCGGCGCCGCAAGCCATTGCTTCAAGGTTCACGATGCCCAGCGGTTCGTAGATGGAGGGGCAGGCGAATGCGGTGGCATGGCTCAGGACCTGGATGAGTTCCCGGCGCGGCAGCATCCGCTCAATGAGGATCACGCCCTCGCGCTTGCTTTGGAGCTCCTCAATGAGGCGGGCTGTTTCAGCTGCCAATTCGGGAGTATCAGCTGCGCCCAGGCAGAGGACCAGTTGAACATCGGCGGGAAGGCTGGACGCTGCGCGCAGCAGGTAGGGGACGCCCTTTTGGCGGGTGTTCCGGCCAACGAACACCACACTTGGCTTGGCGGGATCTATGCCCAGCGCGCGGATGGCGTCGTCCTCTTCGTCCCGTTCCCACAGGGAAACGTCGATGCCGTTGTGGACAACCCTGACCTTGGCCGGGTCAACGTCGGGGTAGCTGCGCAGGATGTCCTGCCGCATTCCATCGGATACGGCGATGATCGCTGCAGCAGCTTCGTAGGCTGTCTTCTCCACCCATGAAGACAACGCGTAGCCGCCGCCGAGCTGTTCGGCCTTCCATGGACGCAACGGCTCCAGGCTGTGGGCGCTCAGTACATGGGGAATGCCATGCAGCAGCGAAGCGAGGTGTCCTGCCATGTTGGCGTACCAGGTGTGCGAGTGGACGAGATCCGCTCCCGCAATGTCCGGAACGATCCGAAGATCCACGCCCAACGTCTGGAGGGCAGCATTGGCATCGCCGAGGTCCTGGGGTGTGGCATAGGAGGCCACGGTGGCCCCATGGTAGTCGGCATCACGTGGGGCGCCAAACGCCCGGACATGAAGATCCACATGCTTTGCCAGCACACGGCTGAGCTCGGCAACGTGGACACCGGCACCGCCATAAATTTCCGGAGGGAATTCTTTAGTCACAATGTCTATTCGCACGTTACCCAACGTAGTCGTTCCGGCTTATGTGTTCTAGTGTGAAAGGGTCCGGAAAATCGGACTTTTGGGGGCTACGAAGACGTACGGGGAGCTATGACCATGGCGTTGAAGAAAGTATTGGCAATCGTGTTGGCTGGCGGCGAAGGCAATCGCCTCATGCCTTTGACGGCGGATAGGGCCAAGCCAGCAGTTCCGTTCGCCGGGGGCTACAGGCTTATTGACTTTGCACTATCGAATCTGGTCAATTCGGGATATTTGAAAATCGTGGTTCTGACGCAGTATAAATCGCACAGCCTTGACCGACATATCTCCGAGACCTGGCGCATGTCCACACAGTTGGGCCGCTATGTAGCTTCCGTTCCGGCGCAGCAGCGCGTCGGCAAGAGCTGGTTCCTTGGCAGCGCCAACGCCATCTATCAGTCGCTGAACCTCATTCACGACGACGCTCCGGACATCGTGGTTGTGGTCGGCGCAGACCACGTTTACCGCATGGATTTCTCCCAAATGGTGGAACAGCACATTGCCAGTGGCGCGAAGGCTACCGTAGCAGCCGTGCGACAGCCGCTGAACATGGCCAACCAATTCGGTGTGATTGAAGTTGACCAGAACGATCCCCAGAAGATCGGGGCATTCGTGGAGAAGCCGGCCAGCACGCCAGGACTTGCGGCCGATCCCACCCAGTTCCTCGCCTCGATGGGCAACTATGTCTTCAATGCCGACGCCCTCGTTGAGGCGCTTCATGTTGACGCTGAGCGACTGGATACCAAGCACGACATGGGCGGGGACATCATTCCCTATTTCGTGGACAAGGGTGAGGCCGGAGTCTATGACTTCACGCTCAACGACATCCCTGGTGCAACGGAACGTGACCGTACTTACTGGCGGGACGTTGGCACCATCGACTCCTTCTACGACGCCCACGTTGACCTCATCTCCCCCGTTCCCATCTTCAATCTCTACAACTCCGAATGGCCCATCTACACCCGCCAGAGCATTTCCCCTCCCGCCAAGTTTGTGCGCGGCGGAAACAGCACGGTGGGTACGGCGCTGGACTCCATCGTGGCCAGCGGTGTGGTCATTTCAGGCGGCATCGTTGAAGGCTCCGTGCTCTCCAACGATGTCTTCGTGGAGGCGGGCAGCCGTGTTCAGGACTCGGTACTCATGGACAAGGTCCGCGTCGGCGAAGGTGCAGTGATCAAGCGGGCCATCCTGGACAAGAACGTCAAAGTCCCGGCCGGCGCTGCGATCGGACTGGACCCGGCGCTGGACAAGGCCCGTGGCTACAAGGTCACCGAATCCGGGATCACAGTCCTTGCCAAAGGACAGCTTGTACCTGAACCTGGCGAAGAGGAGCTCGCGTTGTCCGCAGAGTACCGCCGGGGCCTGCCGGAAGCCGTTAAGGCTGCGACGCAGGATGACCCCGATATCCGGGATTCTGCAGAAAAGGTAGCTGCCGGAATCCAAGCCCGGGTAGTAGACGCAGCGTCAAACGGCGCTGGCCGCTAGGCTCCCCTTCATCACCGGTTGCGCTGGTAGAACCCGAGGCAGGCCCCAGGCTCCCAAGGCTGTAAAATCAGGTCAATGAGCTCCACCGATCTGACGCCTGAAGAGATCCAGGCCTGCCTCAAGGTTCTGACCACAATCCACGTCTATGACGAGGAGCACCCGGACTACGTCGCGGTCCGCCGCGCAACGGGCAAAATGTTCAAAGCCGTCAAGCGGCACCGCCGCGTCACCAAGCGGGATCTGATCGCGGAAGCGGACCGTGCAGTCATTGCCCTCACGGCAACAGCTGCACCGGACCGCATTGACGACGAAACCCGTGGCAACAAGCTTGCTCCTTCAGCTACTGGCGAGGTCGCGGGCCACTTGATCCGTTCGCGTCCCTGCTACATCTGCAAGCAGCACTACACACAGGTGGATGCGTTTTACCACCAGCTGTGCCCCGAGTGCGCTGCATTCAGCCATAGCAAACGCGATGCCCGCACGGACCTCACGGGTCGCAATGCCTTGTTGACCGGTGGCCGCGCCAAGATTGGTATGTACATTGCGCTCCGCCTGCTCAGGGATGGTGCCCACACCACCATCACAACGCGCTTCCCCAAAGACGCGGCACGTCGGTTTGCGGCCATGGAAGACAGCGCGGATTGGCTGCACCGCTTGCGGATCGTTGGCATTGACCTCCGTGATCCCGCCCAGGTGATGGCCCTGACGGACTCCCTGAACAAGGCCGGTCCGCTGGACATCATCATCAACAATGCCGCGCAAACCGTGCGGCGGACCGGTAACGCCTACAAACCCTTGGTTGACGCCGAGGATGAGCCCTTGCCGGCGGCGTTGGAGGCTTCCAACGGAGGGCCCGAGCTTGTCACGTTCGGCCACGCCCATGACAAGCATCCACTGGCCCTGGCCAGCAGCGTCACCGACCATCCTGTCCTCGCCGGAGACGCGATCACTTCCCTGGCGCTCTCTACCGGCTCGGCGTCTTTGGCCCGGATTGAATCAGGAACGGCTATCGATGCCGGCGGGCTGGTGCCGGACCTCGCCACCATCAACAGCTGGACGCAAGTAGTGGACGAAGTGGATCCGCTCGAAATGCTCGAAGTGCAGCTGTGCAACGTCACGGCTCCGTTCCTGTTGGTCAGCCGCCTCCGCGATGCCATGAAACGCTCAACGGCGAGGCGAAAGTACATCGTGAACGTTTCGGCCATGGAGGGGCAGTTCTCCCGTGCCTACAAGGGTCCGGGGCATCCTCACACGAACATGGCCAAAGCTGCCTTGAACATGATGACGCGAACCAGTGCCCAGGAAATGTTGGATTCCGATGGCATCCTCATGACTGCCGTGGACACCGGTTGGATCACCGATGAACGTCCGCATTACACCAAGGTGCGGCTCATGGAAGAAGGATTCCACGCGCCCTTGGACCTGGTGGACGGTGCTGCCCGCGTATATGACCCCATCGTGATGGGTGAGAATGGCGAGGACCAGTATGGAGTATTCCTCAAGGACTACAAGCCCTCCCCCTGGTAGATCAAAAAATCCTCGACTTGTGAACAGATATGGCCCCCAAGTGCTTTCTTGGGGGCCATATCTGTTCACTAACTGCTTATGCGAGGCGGGTGATCTCCACGGAAACGGATAGCCCCGAACCTCCGCCGCCGGAAAGAATACCTTTCAGCGGCGGAACATCCCGGTAGTCCCGTCCCCTCGCCACGGTCACGTGGTAGTCGCCGGCAGGCTTATGGTTGGTGGGATCCCAGCTGCGCCACTCCCCGTCCCACCACTCCAGCCAGGCGTGGGACTGCCCGGCAACCGTTTCGCCGATGTCAGCGGACGATCGCGGATGGATGTATCCGGAAACGTAGCGCGCTGGAATGCCCCGGCTACGCAATGCACCAATGGCCAAATGGGCAAGGTCCTGGCAGACACCCTGGCGTTGCGTCCACGCCTGTTCGGCGTTCGTCGTGACACCGGTGGTGCCCTTCATGTACGTCATCTCGCCAGCCATCCACGAAAAGACCGCCAACGCGGCCTCATGGGGGTTCTTACCGTCCACCACGCCTGGGATGATGCCGAGGACTTCCTCGCCCGGACCGCTCAAGCGGGACTGGGGCAGCCAATCGCTGAATTCATCCTGGATCTTCTCCGAGGCGATGACGTCCCAGCCCACGATGTCGTCCTCGGTTGCCACGCGCTCGGTCCGGTGCACTTCCACCGTGGCCGTTGCAAGGACTTCGAGGCTCTCGTGCGGCATCTGCATATCGAAGGCAGTGACCCGCGTGCCCCAGTAGTCTCGGTACGTGCTGACCGAGGCCTGGTTGGGTGAAACCTTCAGCGAGGACTCCAGGACCACCTGCTGGCCGTCCGTCAACGGAGTCATCCGCGCCTCGTTGTAGGACAACGTCACGCGTCGGTTGTATTTGTACGCCGTCTTGTGGACGATGCTCAGCCGGGTCATGAAACTTCTCCCACCCAGGCGTGCTCATCAGCCTGATTGAAGTACTTACGGGAAATCGCGTCCGAAGCCTGGGTCACGGCCTTCTGCACACGTTCCATATGCTCTGGCAATTCGGACATCAGGTCATCCGTCCGGTGGAACTCAAGGAACGTTCTGGCCTGCCCGACAATCCGACGCGCATCATTGATGAAGCCGACCCGCTGTGCTGAAGGATCCAGCTTTGCCAGGCACTCGTCCGCGTCGCGCAGGGCGTAGACGATCGAGCGCGGGAACAAACGGTCCAGAAGGAGGAACTCGGCTGCGTGCTGGTCGCCAAATGCGGCCCTCCGGGTCCGGATGAAGGACTCATAGGCTCCGGCGCAGCGCAGCATGTTCACCCACGACATTCCCGCGGACTGCACATCGCGCGTGGACAGCATGCGTGCTGTCATGTCGGCACGCTCAAGGGAACGCCCGAGCACCATGAACAGCCAGCTCTCGTCATGGCTGACGGTGGTGTCGGCCAGGCCGCGCACCATGGCGGTCCGCTCAAGGACCCAGTTGCAGAAACGGTAGGTTCCCACGACGTCCTTGCGATGCTGGCTGAGGCCGTAATACGTAGTGTTGAGGCTTTCCCAGAGTGACTGCGAGACGGTCTCCCGCGCCCTGCGTGCATTCTCACGTGCGGCGCCAAGCGAGCCCGCGATGGAGGATGCGCTCTGCTTGTCATAGGCAAGTGCATGCAGCAACTCCGGCAGGCCGAAGTCTTCGCTTTGTGGTTTCGCGCCCATTACGGCGAGGAGTTCGCGGGCCACACTGCGTTGCTCCTCAAGGGGCAGGTGGTTCAAGCGCTCCAGGTGCACGTCCAGGATCCTGGCAGTGCCGTCGGCCCGCTCCACATAGCGTCCGATCCAGAAAAGTGACTCGGCAATACGGCTCAGCATGAAACTGCGCCTCCTTCGCGTGGTGCTTGTCGAAGTTCAGGGTTTGATCGAGAAGTGATTCCGCTGAGGCCTGCGATCCGGCTCACTGCTGCTGCTCCGTTTGGCGGTCCCGCCAATTGCTTTCCACGGGCCACACAGAAACCTGCTCGCGCACCGTCACGGACTGGCGGGGAATGATCTCGGCAGGCATTTGTGGCGAATTGGCCAACACCCAGGTGTCTTTGGAACCACCGCCCTGGCTGGAATTCACAATCAGGGAACCCTCCTTGAGCGCCACACGCGTCAGGCCGCCGGGAAGGACCCAGACGTCGTCGCCGTCGTTGACCGCAAAGGGGCGGAGGTCCACGTGCCGCGGCCCGAATTTGTCTCCGGAGAGCGTGGGAACAGTGGAGAGCTGAAGAACGGGCTGTGCGATCCAGCCGCGCGGATCTGCAATGACGCGCTTCCGCAAAGCGTCAAGCTCTTCCTTGGAAGCATCCGGACCGATGACCAGGCCCTTGCCGCCCGAACCATCGACGGGCTTGACCACAAGCTCCTCCAAGCGGTCCAGAACATGTTCCCTGGCTTCCTTTTCTTCAAGCCGGAAAGTGTCGACGTTGGCGATGATTGGCTCTTCGTGAAGGTAGTACCGGATCAGGTCAGGCACGTAACTGTACACGAGCTTGTCGTCGGCTACGCCGTTGCCAACGGCGTTGGCGATGGTGACGCCACCAGCGCGGGCGGCGTTGACCAGGCCAGGGCAACCAAGCATGGAATCGGACCGAAACTGCAGGGGATCCAGGAAGTCGTCGTCGATTCGCTTATAGATGACGTCCACACGCTGTTCGCCGGCTGTGGTCCGCATGTACACACGGTTGCCGCGGCAGATCAGGTCCCGGCCTTCCACCAATTCCACGCCCATGAGTCCGGCAAGCAGGGTGTGCTCAAAATAAGCGCTGTTGAACACGCCAGGTGTGAGGACCACAACCGTGGGATCGTCGACGCCGGCCGGTGCGGTCTTGCGCAGCGCTGAGAGGAGCCTGCGGGGGTACTCCTCCACCGGCCGGATGTGTTGTTGGCCGAATGCCTCGGGCAGGCCCTTTGCCATGGCACGGCGGTTCTCCAGTACGTAGCTCACGCCGGAGGGGACCCGGACGTTGTCCTCGAGGACACGGAAGGTGCCTTCGGCATCACGGACGACGTCGATGCCTGAGACGTGGACGCGAACACCACCGGAAGGCTCGAAGCCGTGAACCGCACGGTGGAAATGGGCGCTTGTGGTGACGAGTTGCCGGGGAATGACGCCATCAGCCACCACGGCCATCCGGCCATACACATCGTTGAGGAATGCTTCAAGGGCTTTGACCCGCTGCGCCACGCCGCGCTCAAGGACGTCCCACTCATCGGCGGGGATAACGCGCGGGACGATATCCAGCGGGAATGGCCGCTCCTCCCCCGCGTAGTCGAACGTCACACCGCGGTCCAGGAACGTACGTGCCATGGAATCGGCGCGGGCGGTGACATCGGCCAGGGAAAGTTCGCGCAGTGCACCGGAGACCTGACCGTAGGATTTTCTGGCGACGTGGCCGGGAGCGAACATCTCGTCGTAGGCACCGCTGCGCGCAGCGGCCTCGGAATAATCCTGAAATAGGTCAGACATGGGAATTAGACAATCACCTTTTTGAGTCAAGCGCATTTCGCACTGATTGTGTCGCGGTTTCCGGAGACTCCCGGTTCGCCTTTCGGTGCCCCCATCCGGCAGGGTTGAGGCATGCCCTTGAACAGTCTTGCGCCCCACCTGTCCCGGCTGGGGCCGGGGTTGGTCCTGAGTATTGCCGCAACGGGGGTCGCCTTTACCGTCCACACGGTATTTCCGGCATTGGGGGTCATTCCCGTCATGACGCTTGCTGTTGCACTGGGTCTGCTCTCTGCAAATATACCGGGCACTGCTGTCTGGGCGGCGGGGCGCGCCCGGCCAGGCCTGGACTTCGCCGGGAAGCACCTCATGCGTGCCGGAATCGTCCTGCTTGGACTCAAGGTGAGCATGGGCGACGTCCTGGGATTGGGGTGGTTGTCACTGCTTCTGATTGCGGCCGTTGTAGTACTGAGTTTCGCCGGGACATATGGACTCGCGAAGATCCTGCGCCTTCCGGACGAGGCGGCCCTCCTGATCGCCACAGGGTTTTCCATTTGTGGTGCGTCTGCCATCGGTGCCATGGCAGCGGTACGGCGGGTCAAGCATCAGGACACTGTTCTTCCCGTGGCGCTGGTGACATTGTGCGGCACTCTGGCCATTGGAGTGCTCCCCCTCCTCATGCACCCCCTGGGCTTGAACCCGGAACAATTCGGAGCCTGGACCGGTGCATCCGTGCATGATGTCGGTCAAGTGGTTGCCACCGCCCAAACTGCGGGGACAGCGGCGCTGGCCGTCGCCGTCGTCGTTAAATTGACGCGAGTGGTGCTTCTGGCGCCCATCGCGGCGGCGGCAGGGCTCCACCAGCGGGTGATGCACGTCCGGCGGCGGTCCAATGGGGTACCAGGTCCATCAGGACAGCACGACGGCGACGGCAGGTTCCCGCCGATTGTCCCTCTGTTTGTCCTCGGCTTCATCGCGATGGTGGGCGTCCGCACCTTGGGGTGGGCGCCACCGGCAGCTCTGGAAGCCGCCGCCGGAGTACAGGACATCCTGCTTGCGACCGCCCTGTTTGGGCTCGGTTCCGCCGTGCGGGTGCGCACCCTGGTTCATACCGGTGGCCGTGCCGTTGCTGTTGCACTGGGATCGTGGCTGCTGATCGCAACGCTGGGCCTGGGCGCCGTATGGATCATGATTAGATAGCTGTGTGTCGAATCACAATCTCTCGCGCGACGAAGCCGCAACACGTTCAGCCCTGATCACCACCCACAGCTACGACGTCACCCTCGATGTCCGCGACGCGGCAGATCCCGCAACCGCCGGCTACCCGAGCACTAGCACCATCAGGTTTTCAGCCAAACCCGGTTCAGCCACCTTCCTCGATTTCATCGGCGGCGGAGTGAAGTCCGTGGTCCTGAACGGCAGGGAGCTTGATGTTGACCGTGCCGTGGACCGGGACAGAATCATCCTGGAAGGCCTCGCCACCGAAAACACCGTCACTGTGACCGGGACAGCGCTCTACAGCCGCTCCGGAGAGGGCATGCACCGCTTTGTCGACCCCGCCGATGGCCAGTGCTACCTCTACACCCAGTACGAACCGGCCGACAGTCGCCGCGTCTTCGCCAACTTCGAGCAGCCCGATCTCAAAGGCGAATTCACTTTCCACGTGATCGCTCCGGCAGGCTGGGAAGTCGCCTCCAATGGCGTGGAGACCTCCCGAACGCCTCTAGCGGATGATGCGGCAGCATGCTGCTGGGACTTTGCCACCACCAAGCGGATGTCCACCTACATCACCACGATCCTCGCCGGGCCCTACTTCAAGGCGACGGATCATTGGGGAGCAACTCTCGACGACGGCACCCGCCTTGACGTGCCACTGGCCCTTTACTGCCGCGCGTCTTTGGCGGAGTCGTTCGATGCCGATGAACTCTTCCGGCTGACCAAGAGCGGGCTGGCGTTCTTCAACGAACTTTTCGACTACCCCTATCCTTGGGGCAAATACGATCAGGCGTTCGTGCCCGAGTACAACCTCGGCGCAATGGAAAACCCCGGGCTGGTCACCTTCACCGAGAAGTATGTCTACGCTTCGCGGGCAACGGACGCCCAGTACCAGGCCCGTGCCAACACACTGATGCACGAGATGGCCCACATGTGGTTCGGCGACCTCGTCACCATGACCTGGTGGGATGACCTCTGGCTGAAGGAATCCTTTGCTGACTACATGGGGACCCTCGGCGTGGACCGCGCCACTGACTGGGATACCGCATGGGTGAATTTTGCCAGCAAACGCAAAGCCTGGGCCTATGTACAGGACCAGCTGCCTACCACGCACCCCATCGTTGCTGACATTCCGGACCTCGAGGCGGCCAAGCAGAACTTTGATGGAATCACGTATGCCAAAGGGGCCTCTGTTCTGAAGCAACTGGTGTCTTACGTAGGCTTTGATGACTTTATTGCCGGGTCCCGTCAGTACTTCCGGGACCACGAGTTCGGCAACACCTCGCTACAGGACCTTCTGCAGGCGCTCAGCGTCGCGTCGGGAAGGGACCTTGCCGGCTGGGCGCGCCAGTGGCTGCAGACATCGGGCATTTCCACGATCACGGCGGACATCGTTGATGACAACGGGATCATGGGCACCGTGACGCTCCAACAGGATGCAATCGACCCCCTGACCGGCAGGCAGGAGTTGCGGACCCATCGACTCCGGTTGGGCCTGTATGACCCCGATTCCTCCGGCCACCTCGTCCGGCGAGAGAGCATCGAGCTGGACGTCTCTGGCCCGAGCACGCTGGTGGCCGAACTGGCAGGGAAGCCCCGGCCCGCCCTGCTGCTGGTCAACGATGAGGACCTCAGTTACGCCAAGGTGCGGCTGGACGTCATTTCGGAGCACACGGTCCGCAGTTCCCTGGGCACCATCCAGGACCCCATGGCACGTGCCCTGTGCTGGACCGCACTGTGGGATTCGGCTCGGGATGGCGCTACGCCAGCGGTTCGGTACGTTGCCGCCGTCGAACAATTCGCAGCCACCGAAACCGGCATCGGCGTCCTCCTGAACGTGCTGGGAAATGCGGCCACCGCTATTGAACGTTATGTCCCCGCTGTCATGCGGGAAGGCGCGCGTAAGGACTTCCTGGCAGTCGCCGCCGCCCAATTGCAATCCGCAGCCCCTGGATCCGACCACCAGCTTGCGTGGGCCAGAACCCTGGCCGATGTTTCCAGGCACGGCGACAGCGAGCTCCCCCTGCTGCGGGGCATCATGGAAGGCGGCACTGTTATTGAGGGCCTGGCCGTTGATGCTGAACTGCGCTGGAGTTTCTGGCAGGCCCTGGCCGCCCATGGACAAGCCACGCAGCGCGAGCTGGAGGCTGAACTTGAGGCGGACAAGACGGCCTCCGGCCGTGAAGGCCATGCAGTAGCCTCCTCAGCCCGCCCTGACCCCTCCGTAAAGGCTGGAGCATGGGACGCAGCAGTCAACACCACTGGCCTGTCCAACGAGATCCTCAGTGCAACAATCACGGGTTTCACCATTGCGCCCAGAGACCTCGTGGACCCATACATCGAGCCCTACTTTGAATGCCTGGAACGTGTCTGGGCTGAGCGCAGTATCGAAATCGCAGGCAGGATCGTCAGGGGCCTCTACCCCAGCGCCCAGGATTTAGCCGCCGGGATGGAGCCGATCACGCATCCAGTGCTGGTGAAGACTGACCGGTGGCTGCATGAGCATGCCGATGCACCCCGCGCTTTGCGCCGCATCATCATCGAACAGCGCAGCCACCTGCTACGGGCGCTGACGGCGCAGGCCGCCGGTTAGGGAACCCTGTACAACCACTCCTCTGTGCCGAACTTGGTTTCTACCCTCTTCCTGGCCTCCGAAAGTTCGTCGTCCGACACGCAGGACTCAACTGCGCCGTACCGTTCCGTAAAAACTTCCTGCATGGCCTCAATGATGGCGGCGCGGGCCAAGCCGGTCTGCCGGCGCAATGGATCCACTCGCTTCTTGGCGCTTCGCGTGCCTTTGTCTGAGAGCTTTTCCTTGCCGATGCGCAGCACCTCCACCATCTTGTCGGCGTCGATGTCATAGCTCATTGTCACGTGGTGCAGCATGCCTCCATTGGCGAGCCGTTTCTGGGCCGCGCCACCGATCTTGCCTTGCTCAGTGGCGATGTCATTGAGGGGAACATAGAAAGCCGTGATGCCAAGCTTGTCCAGCGCCGCCATGACCCATGCGTCAAGGAAGGCGTAGGAATCAGCGAAACTGATGCCGTCCACCAACGTCTGCGGTACGTAGAGGGAGTAGGTGATGCAATTGCCGGCTTCCATGAACATTGCACCGCCACCACTGATCCGGCGGACAACTGTGATGCCGTGCCTGGATACGCCTTCAGGATCGACTTCGTTGCGAACGGACTGGAAACTCCCGATCACCACTGAAGGTTCCTCCCAGTCCCAGAACCGCAGGGTGGGATTTCGCAGTCCCGCGCCGACTTCTTCCGTGAGGACCTCATCGAGTGCGACGTTAACCTCGGTGGGCAGGACCGTAGGCGGGATAATTTCCCATTGGTGATCGGACCAGGCTGTGGCTTTGGACAGCGCACGGCGGACGGTCACTGCCACGGCCTCCGCCGAGAATCCAAAAAGCACGGACCCTGGGGGCAACCCGGCTGAGACAGCTGCAGTGATGTCTGCAGCCGACGTGGTCGAAGGCAGGCCCGTCAGCGCCGCATTGATGTCCTGCAGGGCTTCGTCCGGCTCCAGGAAGAAGTCGCCACTCAGTGAAACGTTGGCCAAGAGGCCGCCTTGGACGTCCAGATCCACCACCACGAGTTTGCCGCCGGGAACTTTATACTCCCCGTGAAGGCGCGTGGCGCCGTCGTCAATGTAGTTAGTGGGCTTTTCGGGTGCGGGCTGGAACGTCATGGGTTCCATCTTGCCGGAAAACAAAAAAGCCCGCATTGCTGGAAATTCCAGCGATGCGGGCTTTCGAAAAGCTTTGGGGTGAAGTGGGTTACTTCGTGCCGCCGAAGCCCTTGAAGCGAGCGTTGAAGCGCTCGACGCGGCCAGCGGAGTCCATGATGCGCTGCTTGCCCGTGTAGAACGGGTGGGACTCCGAAGAGATTTCGACGTCGATAACCGGGTAGGTGTTTCCGTCTTCCCATTCGATGGTCTTCGAGGAAGACACAGTCGACTTGGTCAGGAACTTCGTGCCGGAAGCCAGGTCGTTGAAAACAACAGCTTCGTACTTCGGGTGGATATCAGACTTCATAATGGGACCTTTTGTTCACGCAACTGGATTTTGCCAGCTGCCAGGTATGAATGGAGGTGGTCCGCCTGCTGCCATGTAGAAATTCCAGCGGCCGGGCCAACAATCAATCATAGCCGAAACCAGCCGGGTGCACGAACCAGGCTCACTCCTGCGGGCGAAGCTCCCAGAACGCCACCGCCGAAGCGGATGCGACGTTCAGTGAATCGACACCGGCGCGCATCGGAATCTTGACGGCGAGGTCGACGGCGGCAAGCGTCTCTGCGCTCATTCCGGCACCTTCCGTGCCAAGTACCAGAGCGAGTTTGGGGATGTTGCGGGCAGCGAGTTCGTCAAGGTCAACAGCGTCATCGGTCAATTCCATAGCGACAACTGTGAAGCCCTGTTCCTTGAGCCTTTCGAGGTCGCCCGGCCAGCTTTCCAGACGTGCCCAGGGAACCTGGAAGACCGTTCCCATACTGACCCGGACGCTCCGGCGATACAGTGGGTCCCCGCAGCGCGGCGAAACAAGCACGGCGTCCATTCCCAAGGCGGCAGCTGAACGGAAGATGGCGCCGACGTTCGTGTGGTCCACGGTGTCTTCCAGTACGGCAATCCGGCGGGCACCGGCCAGCAGCTCCGTGAGCGGCACGGGTTCCGGACGGTGCATGGCTGCCATCGCTCCGCGGTGCAGGTGGAATCCCGTGATTTCTTCCAGCAGCTTGGCCTTGCCGATGAAGACCGGAACGTCGGGATAGGCCCGGAAAACGTCGTCGAGGTCTTCCAGCCACTTCTCAGCCAGGAAGAAGGAACGTGGCTGATGACCTGCTGCCAGCGCCCGACGAAGAACCTTGGAGGATTCGGCGATGTACATGCCTTCTTTAGGCTCGCGGAGCTTGCGAAGGTGCACATCGGTCAGGGTGGTGTAGTCGGTCACGCGGGGATCATCCGCGGACTCAAGGTAGTGGAACGTCACCGGGTGATTATTTCAGCAGGTTGGCGATCATGACGACGAGGGCCACGATGCCAAGGGTGAAGATAATCGCACGCAAAACGCGCGGGGAAAGCTTGCGGCCAACCTTGGATCCAACCAGGCCTCCAATGGTTGAGCTCACGCCGATAAGCAGGACCACGAGCCAGTTAATGCGATCGAAGGCAAAGATCAGGTAGGACACAGCCGCCACCATGTTGACGCCGAGCACCAGGATGTTCTTCATGGCGTTGGCGTTCTGCATGGTCCCGGTGAGGAACACGCCCAATATTCCTACGAGCAAAATCCCTTGGGCCGCTACGAAGTAGCCGCCGTATACCCCGGCGAGGTAAACCAGGACCACGAGGAGGATGCCGTGGCTCCGGTCCCTGAGGGCATGCTCCGGGTTCTCTTCACGGTTTCGCACTGAGGCCTGGAGTCGAGGCTGGAACACCACCATCAGCAGCGCCAGTACCAACAGGACGGGGGCGACGTAATGGAACACCTTGTCCGGAAGGTGCAGCAACAACCATGCGCCAGTGATGCCGCCCAGAAGTGAAGCCGGCAGCAGCTTCAGCAACTGCCTGCCGCGGCCCGCGAGTTCCTGGCGATATCCCCATGCTCCGGCCGCAGTTCCGGCCACCAGGCCCATGGCGTTGCTCATGGAGGCAACCACCGGGGTTACGCCCAGCGCAATGAGCACTGGAAAAGTCACGAGGGTGCCGGAGCCGACTACCGCATTAATGGTGCCGGCCCACAAGCCCGCGAAAAAGACCAGGACGCTGCTAAGAATCTCCACAGTTGACGAAGAGTTCGCCTAGCGGCGTGCGGTTGCGGTGTAGCGGCCGGCGTTTTCCGTGACGTCCAGGGCAAGGCCGAAGGTGTTGCTCAGGTGTTCGTCCGTGAGAACGTCCTTGATGGCACCAGCTGCCACTACTCCACCTTCGCGCAGCAGCATTGCGTGGGTGAATCCCGGGGGAACTTCTTCGAGGTGGTGGGTAACCAGGACCATCGCCGGAGCCGCCTCGTCCTTGGCCAGTTCACCAAGTTTGTGCACGAGCTCTTCGCGCCCCCCGAGGTCCAGTCCGGCCGCCGGTTCATCCAGGAGCAGGAGTTCGGGATCGGTCATGAGTGCGCGCGCGATCTGCACCCGCTTCCGCTCACCTTCGGAGAGAGTGGCAAACGTGCGGTTGAGCAGCGGGCCCATCCCCCAGTCGTTCAGAAGGCCAAAGGCGCGACGCTCGTCGTCGCGCTCGTATCCTTCACGCCAGCGGCCCGTGACGCCATAGGCCGCGGTAACTACGACATTGAGGACGTTCTCGTGTTCCGGAATCTGGGTAGCGAGTGCTGCCGAGGAAAGGCCAATCCGGGGGCGCAGTTCAAAGACGTCCACCCGGCCCAGGGTTTCGTCAAGGATCCCTGCCCTTCCGCTGGACGGGTGCATGCGTGCTGCAGCAATCTGGAGAAGTGTGGTTTTGCCTGCGCCGTTGGGGCCAAGAATGACCCAGCGTTCGCCTTCGTTGACCTGCCAGTCAACCTTGTCCAGCAGGGTCTTCTTGCCTCGGACAACGCTGACGGAAGCCAATTCCAGAACATCACTCATAGCAGTAGACACTAGGACAAAAATACAGATGACTGATAACCGGGCATAGGTGCTCGCTGCTGCGGAGAAACGAATTCGGGTGAACCTGGCACGCTCAGTAGGATTGAGGCCATGACTTCGAACTTGGCTGCGGTCAGCTATGGCGTGAATTTGTCCCCTGAATCGCTTGATAACGTGCGCAAAGTGCTGGCTGATGCCGGTGCCGCAGTGTCATCGGAATCACATTCCGGGGACGACCGCTTCGGTGTTCACACGGCCGGTCTCGCCGTTGATGCAATCACACCTGCAGAACTAAGTGCTATTCGACGGCGGGTGGCTGAGGCCGCGAATGCCGGAGTAGATACTGCGATCGTTCCGGAGGCCCTTCGCCAGGCTCCCAGGAAGCTCCTCATCATGGATGTGGATTCCACGCTGATCCAGCAGGAAGTCATCGAGTTGCTGGCAGCGTATGCGGGCAAGCGCGACGAAGTTGCAGCTGTTACCGAAGCAGCCATGCGTGGGGAGCTGGATTTTGCCCAGAGCCTCTACGCCCGCGTTGAAGTGCTCGCAGGGCTGCCTGCCGCCGTCGTCGATTCTGTACGTGCGGAAGTGCGCCTCAGCCTTGGTGCAGCAGAACTGGTGGCCGCGTTCAAGGAGGCAGGCCACGTGGTGGCTGTTGTTTCCGGCGGCTTCAACCAGATCCTGGGGCCCATCGCTGAAGAACTCGGCCTGGACTACTGGATTGCCAACGAGTTGGAAATCGTCGATGGCGCTTTGACGGGCAGGGTGCTGGGCGACGTGATTGATCGCGCGGCGAAGGAGAAGTACCTGCGTGAGTGGGCAGCCGCTGAGGGGATCGACCTTGAGCACACCATCGCTGTGGGCGACGGCGCCAACGACCTCGACATGCTGGGGACGGCCGGAATTGGCGTTGCCTTCAACGCCAAACCGGCCGTCCGTGCAGCGGCAGACGCCGTCATCAACATGCCGTACCTTGATGCGGTGCGGCACATCGCCAACGTCTGAAACCCACGTGCTTAGCTGTTCCTACCCGCCCTGCGGTTGCGGACGAACAACAGGCCGGCACCAATGACCAGCAGAGCACCGGCTACGTAAAGAATGCCGGTTCCCACGCCGCCAGTCAGCGGCAGTTCAAAGCCGTTGTTGGACGGGATGTTCTTCACGCTCAGGTCAATACCGACGGCTGTGGTGGTGGAGTTGATCAGGAAGGACACAGGCTCGGCGAGCAGTTCGTACCCTGTCGGCGCTGTGGTCTCCACCAGGTAGTAGGTGCGGTAGTCCGCGTCCCCAGGGGCAACGGCCGCACCGTTGGCCCAATCCGAGTAGCGCAGGCCTGAAATGGTCAACGTTCCATCGCCGGCAACGGTGAAGACGCTTTGGCCTTCAATATCCACGGGGTTGGTGCCTGCCTTGGCATCAGCCTCATTGGTGTAGACCGAGAAAGAAGCGCCGGCCAGGGCGGCAGCATTCTCGTCCACCTTCTGCAACGTCATCCCGCCCCATTTGGTAGCGACAGGCGGCGTTACGATTGGCCCTCCCGGCTGGCCGGGGGTGATGTTGAAGCTCGCAGCGTTCGGGTAGACGAGTGCTTCGTTTTCGATCTCCCCGATGGTGTTGACCTTGGTGCTCACCATGACCTGAACACGGGTTTGGGTGCGGGCTGCCAGCAAGGCACGCCCGTCATCGGTGAAGACCACCGAGACGGTGTTGGTTGTGGCGTCGAAGCCCACAACGTAATCCGTACCTTCGATAAGTGGCGTACCATCCTCCAACTGGGCGGTGGCACCGACGTAGGTCAGTTTGGTGTCGAGCTGATCCACCACCTTGTAACCGTCAATCACGGCCTCGTTCGGGATATCAGCTGTGATCGTCCAATCGACCTGGTCGCCGAGCTTGACGTCGGGAGCATCAGTGACGATCTTCTCCGCACCGGAAACAGAGTTCTTCGGGTATACGTCGACGTCGTAGATCCAGTTGTCCTGGTTGTCCGGATCGGTTAGTGGCACCGAGATAAGGAACGGGGCCGATGGGGTGACGCCGGCCGGATAGTTGGTCTCCGTCACCAGATACAGGCCTATGGGCAAGTTGGCGAATAAGGCAGTGCCGTCGGCGGCAGTGACCTGGGCCTGGCCAGCACCCAACGTGTATCCAGCGCCTGTGATGGAACCGGACGGGTCAGACGACGCGAAGACGCCGCTGAGGTCGTGTGCCGCGTCCCAGCCCGCATTGGTGGATAGATCAATGGTGTTGACCTGCTGGATCGTGAACTCAATGCCGGGCAAGGGCGTCAGGGCGGTGGTGTCCGGAACGACGCGGGAAAGGTTGTTGCCGCTGCCACCGTTCCCGCTGCCATTACTGCCGCCGCCACCGTGTCCGCCGCCACCGTGTCCGCCGCCACCGTTGTTCCCGCCGCCTTCAGGGATCGGCTTCTCGAATTTGTGAACAGTGATGGAACCGGTTTGGTCACTGTCAATCACGGGTGCTGCCGAAGCTGGGGCAACGGAAAGTGACACAGTCAGCACCGCCCCGACCAAGATGGCAGTGGCCGCTCGCCAGTGCCGTGATGCGCGTTGATTTATCACACTTGTCCCTTCGATTGATGGTGCCCCGGGCAATTGCCCAGGGACCTCCACCATTCGAGTAGCGGGACCAGAGGGTTCATGTTGCGCATTTCACAGGGTTTTCAGCGAAACGATTGGCGCTTTCAGGACACTCATCAGATGTGACCCTTGCCGGTGAGCGAACATCGGCTTGCCCATCCGAAGGAGATGCGTTGCCGGAGCATGAAACCCTTTTCAGATCTGTTGTTTCAGCAGATCCTGACGGTGTGCTGAGGAAGCACTTCACCGCTTGGTGTGGGCGATTCAAGATCTTCCCAACAGACTTCGGCTTCGCCACTGCAACCGGCCACGTGGTGTACCCGGCTCACGGAGTTATCGAGGCAGATGGAACTGTGTGGTTGTCTACCCTGGCGTCTTTTGATCAATCCGGGATCCGGGGGCACGTGGAAAACCATCCGGGTTTCCGGGACATGCTCGCCAATGCGTCCAAAACGCCTGACAGGGCTCCTGACGGGATAGCCCTTTTGATTCGGCGTACTCCGTATCAAGTGATCTTCCAAAATACGACGGAAGCTGGAGGAGACCACATTATTAACGTCGCTTTCATTAATCGAAAGACGCTGCGCAGAAGCGCCTCCGAAGCCCGGGGTCGCATTTCGTGACGCCAACTTTCGAATAATTTATGCGATTGTCACTAACTGGTTCGCTTCTTGAGACAGTGCGTTCCGGTGGCTTCTTAATGTGTATTGTTGGAAATTCCAAGACGGAGTCGTGATGCATTAGGCGGCCCGGGATTAAGACCAGCAGGGGCAGAAAGTGAATCGTTCGCGGCACGCACGAAGATGGTGGCAACGTCGGGAAAAGCATGTTCCTGCTGAAGTGCATGCCCATGAGGATGAATCACTTCGTAATGCACCGGTGTACCAGCAGCCCGGGGCGGTCTACTTCACACATATCGGTGATGATAAAAAAGAAAAGGAAGAACAAAATATGAGCACGCTTGACGAATCCATAAAGCAGTTGCTGTCCATCGAGGGCGCAACAGGCGCGGCCGTCGTGGACTACTCCAGCGGAATGGCTTTGGCCCAGGGCGGAAGTCCTGGCTTTGACCTGGGAGTGGCCGCTGCCGGTAACTCGAATGTTGTCAGTGCAAAACTCCGCACCATGGCCGACCTGCATGTGGAGAGCGATATCGAAGACATCCTCATAACCTTGGGTTCGCAGTACCACCTGATCAACGTTCTTAACTCAGGCGGTTCCAAGGGCCTGTTTGTCTACTTGGTGCTTGACCGCACCTACGCAAACCTTGCATTGGCGCGCCACAAGCTCAACAATCTCGCCAAGGGAATTACCATCTGATCTTCCCCGTAAGAGCGAAAGGGGCGGCCGCGCATTCGCGGTCGCCCCTTTCGGTTTCACGTCAGGAAGGCACACTGCAGTCAACTCTTCACGCGGCGGGCTTCCCCACTGCCGGACGTGAACTTCTCGCCGAGCATATGGTGTACCAGGGCGTCTTCGTTGGTATTGGCATTAGCCTCTATGGCTACCATTTCGCCGTTGCGCATCACACCAATCCGATGGCACCAGCTGACCAGTTCCGACAAATCCGACGACAACAGGATGATCGCAACCCCGGTTCGGCTGAGCTCCTGGAGCATCCTGTACACCGTCTCTTTGGCCCCAACATCTATACCGCGGCTGGGGTGGCTAAGGATCAACACATCGCAGTCGCTCGTCATCCACTTGGCAAGCTGCACCTTCTGGCGATCGCCACCCGAAAGAGTGGTGATGGCACCATGGATGTTTGTCGTGTTGATGCGCATACGGCGAACCAGTTCGATCACGCCACGAAGCTGAGTGATTTCATCCTGTAAATTGGACCCGGCCGTATCGTCACTGCGCTGAAGGCCTTCAACGATTCCACTTGCCGATTCCAGGGTGTCTGCGGTGTCTGACAAGTAACCGATCTTCAAACGCAGTGCATCCTGCAGCCCTCGGATCTGTACAGGTTTTCCTTGCATGAAAATCTGGCCCGAGGTACTCGGGTGAATACCCACAAGCGCTTCAAGCAATTGATATATGCCTGAGCGATGTGTTCCCGCCAACCCGAAAATCTCACCTTTGGATACGCTGAAGGAAATATCGCGGATACTGTCTTCCACAGTGAGCTCAACCACCCGCATAGCTTCATCTCCGGGTGCCGGATCAGTGGGTCTGGAGGTGTTGGCCAGCTTGTGCTGAAGCAAGAGGAAAGCGAGCTCGTCGACGTCTGTCCGGCTGGCTTCCAGGATTTTGTGGACCTTGCCGTCCCGCATGACAGCGATGCGGTGGGCTATGGAGCGGACTTCATCAAGGCGATGGGTGATGTAGATGATCGCACGCCCCTGCCCGACGAGCATCCGCAAAACTTGATGCAGGACGGCGACGTCATGATCCGGTAGCGACGCAGCAACTTCGTCCATGATGACGAGTTGGGCTTCTTCGGCCACCATTCTCAGAACTTCCACGAGTGTCTGCTCGGCACGGATCAGCGTGCCCACTTTCACGTCCGGATCCAAGGTGATCCCGATGTCCTTGATGAGTTTAACTGCCTGAATCCGGAGTTCATCATGGGATTTGTCAGCTTGAAAAGTTCCGCGAAAAATGGCCTTGGCGACGGTCAGTTCAGGGTCGAGGCGGAAATTTTGCGGGATGAGGCCGACGCCGCAAGCCTGGGCTTCCTCCATGGAATCCGGTCCGTATTTCTCGCCAGCCAGCATGATGTGCCCGTCATCGTGCTTATGGGATCCTGCCAATACGCCCATGAGAGTGGTTTTGCCCGCACCATTGGTCCCGATTAATCCCAGGATCTCGCCGCGGTGGAGGGAAAGCTCAACGCCCTTGAGGATGCGCCTTTGATCGTAGGACGCATGAATATCATCAGCGTGCAGTAACAGGTCCAAAGATGCTCCTAGTTCACAGTAGTGGGCTCGACCCTGGACACTGCCATAAAGTTCCTACCTTGGCTTAATACAGTTTGCTTGCATTTAGGGACGACGACGCCTTGCAGATTCAATCAGATAGATTCCCCAAATGCAAAAGCGGGAACTTGAAACAACTTTTAGTATTTCGTGTTGCAGGAAACTGAACAATTTATCAAATTGTCATGGTCCACTTTGATTGGCATCTGGACGGTTAAACAGTTGTGGCCCGGACGCGTGTCCGGGCCACAACTAATTCTGCCAGGGTGCCTACTCGGCGGATTTGCCGAAGTAGTCTGCTCCACCCACGTATTCGGTGTGGCCGGTTTCGACGTCGGCCGTCGCCATCTTGGCGACCTCTGCCGCAAATTCTTCAACGGAATACAACTTGCCTGCTTCTGCGCGGCGGGCCTCGATGGCGCCCGGGTTGGAGCGGTCAAGCAGGGTGGCCGTCACAGTGCCCTCGATCATGTCACCGGAAACAACCACCAGCGAGATGCCTTTGTCGGCAAGGTCGGGCAGGAGTGCGCGCAGTGCGTCCTCACCGGCGCGCTTGCTCTTTGCTACCGGCTCGTATTCAGGCATGGTGGGAACGGTCTCCACGAAATGCGCCTGGTGGCTGGTGACGAAGACGACRCGMGAGCCTTCGCGCATGAGCGGCACAGCCGCATTGAGCATGTTGATCTGGGCATCGCGGTTTAGCTTGAGCGCGTAGCCCTCCTCCATGCCGGACTCCATGCCACCGGATGCGTTCAGTACCAGCACGTCAAGCGAGCCGAACTGCTCCATGGCGGTGCTGGCAAGAGTGTGAACGCCTTCGTCGGTGGTGAGGTCTGCACCGACGGCCGCAGCGCGGCCGCCCGCTGCCTGGATTTCAGCGACGACCTTGTTGGCGCGCGGTGCCTTCTGACGGTAGTTGACGACCACAGCGGCGCCCTCACCCGCGAGGATCTTGGCGACTTCAGCACCGATGCCACGCGAAGATCCCGTGACGATCGCGGTCTTGTTATCCAGCATTCCCATTCGTGCTCCTTTTGTTCACTTCATCTAAAAATGTGTGGGCCCGGGTTCCATCATGCCAGCGACCGACTCGAACCCCGTTGTCGGCTGGCGACAAAAAACCTGCTGTTTGCCTCGGAGCGGGCCGCTTTAGTGGCCCATCCCGAGACCGCCGTCAACGGGAATCACTGCCCCTGAAATGTAGGCGGCCTCGTCGCTGGCCACCCAACGCACAACATTGGCTACCTCGGAAGCCTCGGCGAAACGGCCTGCCGGCACGTTCGCCAGGTACGACTTCTGGGTTTCCTCGGGAAGTTCTGCCGTCATGTCCGTGTTGATGAATCCCGGAGCAACCACGTTGGCCGTGATCCCCCGACTGCCCAGTTCGCGGGTCAGCGAGCGTGCGATGCCCACCATGCCCGCCTTCGAGGCGGAGTAGTTGATCTGGCCCGGAGCGCCATACAGCCCGGAGACCGATGAGATGAGGACCACGCGGCCTTTGCGGAGACGGATCATGCCCTTGGAAGCACGCTTAATGACGCGGAACGCACCGGTGAGGTTGGTGTCCAGCACGGAGGTGAAGTCGTCCTCACTCATGCGCAGGAGCAGCGTGTCCTTGGTGATGCCGGCATTGGCAACCAAAACCTCCACCGGGCCGTGCGCTTCTTCTACTGTCTTAAAGGCGGCATCGATCGAGGCTTCGTCAGTGACATCGGCTTTGACTCCCAGGATGCCTTCAGGCAGTTCTGTTTCGCTTCGATAGGTCACTGCCACCTTGTCACCGTTCGCAAGGAAGGACTCGGCAATGGCCAGACCGATTCCCCTGTTGCCGCCGGTGATGAGGACGCTCCGGCCGGTGGATACTGCTTCAGACATACTTTCGCTCCAGGTTCTGCGGCATGGGTGTGCTGCGGTGAAGAGGGGATTTCCTGCCTCGATCTTATCGGGCACCWGCTACAACCCGCCGGTAACCGGCCCGTCCCGCGGTTTGGGCGGCCACCGCCTTGGTGAGAGAATTGAGAGAAGCCTTTGGAGCGTGATGATTCAGTTGTGACACGAGAAAACAGTCCCCTGCAGCAGGTGCCCGGGGATCCGGACGCCGTCTCTGGCGATCCCGAAGTCCACAGCATCACCGATGCCGCGGCTGCCCACTCGGAAGACATGCGGGAGCGCATGATCAAGTACGCAGTGGCGATGGGTATTCGCATGGTCTGCATCATCCTGATCTTCGTGGTGGACGGCTGGTTGAAAATAATCGCCGTGGCCGGAGCCGTGTTCCTTCCCTGGATAGCCGTGGTCATCGCCAATGGCAGCGACAAAGCCGAGGATCACAGCGATTCCTTGCTCGACTACGTGGGAACAGCGGAAATCGAGGGCTCTTCGCTGCCCACCGAAGAGGAATCGACGGACAACGTCACCGTGCTAAAAGGCGAGGTGGTGGACGATGAACCACCAAGTCAGGAAACAGAGCCTGACGCTACTCATACACCGAAGGCCGGGGACGCCGGCAACGAACGGGCGGCTTCATGAACATCTTTAACCTTGGCGGCGCCGGTTTGGGCAGCCAGGAGTCCGATCGCGCCAGTGGCCCCGCCCTGTGCTCCCGTAAGGGATGCCGGGAGGGGGCGGCGTGGCAACTCCTGTGGAATAACCCCCGGATCCATACCCCCGAACGGCGGAAGGTTTGGCTTTCGTGCAACGAGCATCGCGAGTGGCTTGAGGACTACCTCCAAACGCGGGGCCTCTGGAAAGAGACCGTCCCTTTCGAGGCAGATGACGCTGCTGTTGGCGAGGCCCGCTGAATGTATCGTTTCCTTTTCTCCAGCAAGTGGCTGGGCTATTTCGTTCTGGCCGTTATCTTCGCCACAGCATGCGTGTTCCTTGGCCGCTGGCAAATGGATCGGCGGGCAGAGACGCTGGCTGAGATCAACCGCGTGGTGAACAACTACTCCGCGACGCCTGTCCCCTTCGCTGGGATCAAGGACCAGTTCCGCACCCTGGACCCCGAGCGGGAGTGGACCCAGGTTGAACTGCGGGGTAGTTACGACCTGAATGGCCAGCGCGTTGTACGGAACCGTCCGTTGAACGGGCAGCCAGGTTACGACGTCGTGGTTCCTTTCCGTCTCACCTCCGGCGAAGCGGTGGTTATCGACCGCGGCTGGTTGCCGATTGGCAACAACACGCCGGGCCGTCCCGACGTCGTTCCGGCACCTCCCGCGGGCGAAGTGACCGTGGTTGCCCGCCTCAAGCCAACGGAACCGAAGCTGGACCGCGGTGCGGTGGATGGACAACTGCCATCCATTGACCTGGCCAGCTTTGCAAGCGAACTCCCCTACCCCATCGCGACGGGCGCTTATGGGCAGCTGGCCAGCGAGGATCCCGCAGTCCAACCCATGCCCACGCCGTTCCCCAAACCAGCGACGGAAGAGGGCACGCACCTCTCGTACTCCCTGCAGTGGTTTGCCTTCGGCGTCCTGATGTTCATTGGTTTCGGCTACGCAGCCAGGCAGCAGGCGCGTAACGCTGCCATCGACGCTGAAGAGGACGAAGACGACGCCGAGGAAGTTATTGCTGCCAACGGGCCACCCAAGCGCCGCGTGCCGGTAAACCGAAAGAACAAGCGCCCCACGTCAGAAGAAGAGGAAGACGCAATCCTGGATGCCCAAGGTTACTGAAGCGGTTCCGGACCCGGTGTTCAACGTGAAGTCGGCCCTCACGGCCGCAGGCGCTGAGGACACCGTCCGGATCTTCGAAGACAAGGTGCCCACGGCTGCAGCGGCCGCCTCTGTCCTTGGATGCGAGGTTGCAGCCATCACCAACAGCCTGATCTTCGAACTCGACGGCAAACCTTTGCTGATACTCGCCAGCGGAGCCGCAATGGTAGATACGACACTGGTAGCCAAACTCCTGGGAACCGAAAAGATCCGCCGCGCGAAGCCAGATTTCGTACTGAAACACACCGGCCAGGAGGTGGGCGGAGTCGCGCCTATCGGTCACCCACAACGCATAAGAACCATCCTGGACACCTCGCTGCAAGAACACCCACTACTGTGGGCCGGCGCCGGAGACCACAATTCAATGTTCTCCATCACCTACGAGGAACTAAAAGCCATCACAAACGCTGAAGAACTCCAAGTACGTTAGCTCCCGCCAGGGCGACAGGCCCGCGAGCGAAGCGACGCGGTTGATGTGCGTAGCGTGCGTCTAAGCGAGGAACGAGCGAGCACGCGGCACATCGAGCGCGCCGCGAAGCGGACGCAAGCGGCACCGCGAACCCTAAGCCAGCGTAATCAGATCCAGGTAGTCCTCGTTCCAGTGATCTTCAACACCGTCCGGCAGCAGCACCACGCGTTCCGGATTCAGGGCTGAGACGGCGCCTTCATCGTGGCTGACCATGACGACGGCGCCGCTGTAGTTCTTCAGCGCACCGAGGATTTCCGCGCGGCTGGCTGGGTCCAGGTTGTTGGTGGGCTCGTCGAGGAGCAGCACGTTGGCGCTGGAGGCAACGATGGTCGCGAGGGCCAACCGGGTCTTCTCACCGCCGGACAGAACTCCCGCCGGCTTTTCGACGTCGTCACCTGAGAACAGGAACGAACCCAGAATGCCGCGGACCTCGGCGTCCTTCATGTCAGGTGCGGAGGAACGCATGTTTTCAAGGACCGTGCGATCGTGATCCAGGGTTTCGTGTTCCTGGGCGTAGTAGCCCACTTTCAATCCGTGTCCCGGGATGATGTCGCCGGTGTCCGGCTTGTCCACGCCTGCAAGCATTCTCAGTAGGGTAGTCTTGCCGGCACCGTTGAGGCCAAGGATGACCACCTTGGAGCCGCGATCGATCGCCAGGTCCACGTCAGTGAAAATCTCCAGTGAGCCATAGGACTTGCTGAGCCCTTCGGCGGTCAGTGGGGTCTTGCCGCACGGGGAGGGATCCGGGAAGCGCAGGGCGGCGACGCGATCGTTTTCGCGGACCGCTTCCAAGCCGCCGAGGAGACGTTCAGCACGCTTTGCCATGTTCTGCGCTGCGACAGCTTTTGTTGCCTTGGCACGCATTTTGTTGGCTTGGTCGATGAGGACCTGGGCTTTCTTTTCAGCATTGGCGCGTTCGCGCTTGCGGGCTCGTTCATCCGTTTCGCGCTGCTGGAGATAGCGCTTCCAGCCCATGTTGTAGTAGTCGATCTGGGCCCTGTTGGCGTCAAGGTGGTACACCTTGTTGACAGTGGCTTCCAGCAATTCGACGTCGTGGCTGATCACGATCAGTCCGCCCTGGTGGTCTTTCAGGAAGTCGCGCAGCCACGTGATGGAGTCGGCGTCGAGGTGGTTGGTGGGTTCGTCGAGGAGCAGGGTTTCTGCCGAGGAATAGAGAATGCGGGCGAGCTCAACACGACGGCGCTGGCCACCGGAGAGGGTCTTCAGCGGCTGGTTGAGGATGCGTTCAGGGAGCGCAAGGTTGGAGGAGATCGCGGCTGCCTCCGCTTCGGCGGCGTATCCTCCGCCGGCCAGGAACTCAGTTTCCAAGCGGTCGTAGCGGTTCATGGCTTTGCGCTGGATGGCGTCATCCTCGCTGGCCATCTCGTCCTGTGCCTTCTTCAGCTTCCCCACCACCACGTCCAAGCCACGGGCAGAAAGGATGCGATCACGGGCGAGCTGTTCCATGTCCGGGGTGCGGGGATCCTGGGGCAGATAGCCGATCTCACCGCTACGGGTTACTTTGCCGCCTGCCGGCAGGCCTTCGCCTGCGAGGACGCGGGTCAAAGTGGTCTTGCCCGCGCCGTTGCGGCCGACAAGGCCGATCTTGTCGCCTTTGTCCACCCTGAAGTTGACCTTGTCCATGAGCAGGCGTGCGCCGGCGCGGAGTTCGAGTTCCTGGACGGTAATCAATTCGGGTGATGCCTTTCAATGGGGAACGCCTGCGTGACCGGTGGCCCGGTAGTTGCGGCGGGGACGGCCGTGAGAACAGCCTGTTCAAGTCTACCGGCAGCCTGCCCTCCCCTGGACATAACGTCGCCCGAAGGGCAGATTGTGCCATTTCACACAGGATTAATGTCCACAGTTGTGGAGAGGCTCCAAAAAAGCCCCTTCCCAAGCTCCGTATCCTCACTGTTGGGGGAAACAAACTTCAACCTCGCACCCACAGCATTTCCTGATAGGACCCGTCATGAGCCAAACCACCTCCGCCTCTGTGGAGCGCAACTCTTCGCGCAAGCGATGGACCGCCACAGACCTCGGCCTCATTGCCGTCTTCGCAGCCCTTGTGGCCGCGTCCGCGATCGTTCCCGGCATTCCGGTTGGCGCCCTTGGTGTGCCCATCACCTTGGTGACCCTCACTGTGATGTTGAGCGGTCTGGTGCTTGGCGCCGGGCGGGGATTCGCCGCCGTCGGGCTTTATGTCCTCCTTGGCCTGGCTGGCCTGCCGATCTTCAGCGGGGGCCGCAGCGGACTGGGCATCCTGGCTACTCCATCCGCGGGCTACATCATTGCTTTCCCCCTTGCCGCGGCTGCCACGGGCTATCTGGCGGCGTTGATTATCCGCAAGACGGTACGGAGCCGTTCCCTGCTGCTGTTTGCTGCCGCCATGGTCAGCAGCATCGTCCTCATCCACGGCCTGGGCGTCCTGGGCATGATGGTCAACGGCAAATTGGACTTCACCAAAGCCTTCATTGCCGATCTGGCCTTCTACCCCGGGGACATCATCAAGAATGTCCTCGCCGTGATCATTGCGGTGGCTATTCACAAGGCCTTCCCGGATGTCCTGGTCCGCAGGGTCAAATAGCCTGCGTCACGCAAAAGTCGGAAACAATATCTCTATGAACTCCATCAACTTCAACAGGGTCTCGGTTCGTGTAGCCATTGACGGCAGCAGAACGTCCAAGACCCTGCTGGAGGATGTTTCCTTAAGCCTCACCGAGCGGCGTATCGGCGTCATCGGTGCCAACGGCTCCGGAAAGTCCACGTTATTGCGGCTGTTGAACGGGCTGGTGGAGCCCAGCGACGGAACTGTCGACGTCTACGGCGATGACACAGTTAAAGCCGTGCGCCGGGTTCGTGCAAACGTCGGATTCGTCTTCACTGATCCCTTGTCGCAATTGGTGATGCCTACCGGCCGTGAAGACGTTGAGCTCTCCCTCCGCCGCTCCATCAAGAACACCCGCGAACGAGCCGCGCGCGCGGAAGCAGTTCTTGACAGGTTTGGCCTGCTGCCCCTGGCTGACCAGAGCATCTATGAGCTCTCCGGTGGGGAGCGTCAGTTGCTCGCCTTGGCTGCAGTCCTCGCCGTTAATCCCAAGGTGTTGGTCCTCGACGAGCCATCCACCCTCCTTGACCTGCGGAATCGCGAGCTGTTGCGGCGCACGTTGGCGGGCCTGGAGCAGCAAGTCGTCATGTCCACCCACGACCTCGACCTTGCGTTGGAGATGGATCGTGTCCTCGTGGTGGAGTCGGGGCGGATAGTCTTCGACGGCGGTGCGGCTGAAGGTGTTGCACGGTACCGGGAGCTATGCGCAACTGCGCTCGACGAAGTTCCGGGCTTTTGGGAGGCTCCGGGCCTTGGTGAGGTTCCGAGCCTCGGCGAACGCCCCGAACGAGGCCGGTTATGAGGGGCCACGGCTTCCTGATAGCAAACTATGTGCCGGGCAACTCGCCCATCCACCGAACCCCGTTGTGGCTGAAATTCCTGGTGGTTGCAGGGTGCGGAACCGCGTCCTTCCTGATTGTCGACTGGGCAGTTTCGCTGCTGGTCTTCGCCATCATGTGCGGCTTGTTCCTGCTGAGCGGGGCCGGTTTGTGCCGTCTGATGCGTGCCATATGGATGGTGACGCCCATCCTCGTGGTGATCGGATTGTTCCAATGGTGGCAATTAGGTGCCCCCACGGCTGCACGCATCGTCCTGAACGTCCTGGTGTGCGTCGTCGCAGCCTCGGTTCTGACCGCCACCACACCTGTCCAGGACCTGCTGGACGGTGTTGTCTCCCTCGCGAAACCATTCCGGCGCTTCGGTGCCGATCCTGAGCGCTTCGCGCTCACCATCGCCGTGATGCTCAGGAGCATCCCCTTCATTGCAGGAGCCTTCTCTGACGTCAGGGATGCGGCCCGCGCCCGCGGACTGGAACGCAATCCCAGGGCACTGATACTCCCGGTCTTTATCACCACGGTCGCTTACGCGCGCCAAACCGGCGATGCCTTGTCCGCCCGAGGACTCGGCGAACCTGACGAACCCAAGTAGCTGGCATTCGTGGTTGTTTTCAGGCGTCATAACAACCACTAATGCTGGTCAGTTGGGCTGGAGCTGGGCGTAGCGCATGAGGGCCGCTGTGCCCATGCCGCCCGCGATACTGATCATGGCCAAGCCCAACGGTGCTACTCCGGAATTTTGGGAGACGCCACGAGCCTGGGTAAGCAAGCGCGTCACCAGAACAGCCCCCGAAGCGCCGTAACCGTGCCCAAAAGCCAAGGCCCCGCCCTCGGCATTGGCTTTTCCAGGATCGATACCCAAATGATCAAGGCAAGCGATGGTCTGGGACGCAAAGGCTTCATTGAATTCGATGAGGTCTACGTCGGTTGCAGCCACGCCATGTTGAGCCAACAACTGCTCGGCGGCGTGTGCGGCCCCGATGCCCAGCAACTCCGGATCCACACCTGTGGTCTCACAACCCAAAACCAGCAAGCCGTCCACCGCGCCCATCTCCCGGGCGCGCTTCAGTGATGTTATGACGACGGCGGCAGCTGCGTCGGCATCAAAACACGAGTTCGCTGCCGTGACAGTCCCGTCGGGGACGAAAACTGCCGGGAACCGCGACATCAGTGGGGCGCGCAACGAAGGCTTGGGGCCGTCGTCGGCGTCGACGATCGTCCCGGCGTCTTCAAGCGGCACGATTTCGCGTGCGAGCTTGCCCGCTGCCGCAGCCTCAAGAGCCCGCCGATGGCTGCGGAGGGCGTACTCATCCTGCCGCTCACGGCTGATACCAAATGTGCGGGCCACATTTTCCGCAGCCACACCCATGTCAGGATCACCAAACAGGGGTGGCACAAAGGCGGCCCGAGAGAAAAAGTTCAGTCCGCCGTCGTCGGTCCTGTTGGCCCGCGCTGGAGCCGTACTGATGCTTTCCACCCCTCCGGCAACATAGAGCGGGTCGCCGCCGGCGCCAACCAGACGCGCCGCAAGCGCAATGGCATCCAAGCCGGAACCACACTGCCGGTCCACGGTGAGCCCCGGGACCGTGACAGGCAAACCGGCCTGGAGAGCGGCGAAGCGCGCCACGTTTCCGCCACCACCAACAGCATTGCCCATGATGACATCGTTCACCGCGGCTGGATCAATGCCAGCCGATTCGATGAGGGAACGGATGACCGGTGCCAGGAGATCCGGGGCGCGGAGCTGCCTCAGCTGCCCGTTTGCCCGGCAGATCGGAGTCCGCAGCGCCGCGATGATGACCGGCTGGCGGGACTCGTCGACCTGCTGCATGGAAGGGTCGCTTCCCAAGGGGCCGCCGCTACCCAAGGGGACGCGCCCGGACGTCATGGTTTTTGATCCAGTCGAGCAGTACCATCCGGCTGACCTTACCGCGATCCGTGATGGGTAGCTCGGACAGGACGTAGTACTGCAGTGGCCACTTGTCACGGGCGAGCAGGCCATCAAGGCCGGTGCGCAGCTGCGTCGCCGTGACGGCACCGTAGGCAGGAACGACGCCGGCAATCACCTTTTGACCGCGGACGTCATCCGGAGCTCCGGCTGCTACCGCAACTTCAATGCCTGGAACGGAGGCGAGGGCGAGTTCCACCTCGTGCGGGTACACGTTCTTCCCCGCAGTGATGATCATGTCCGAACGACGTCCCAGAATGTGCAAGGTGTCGTCGGCGAGATAGCCTTGGTCCCCCACGGTGTACCAGCCGTCCAGGCAGCGGAGGGCCTGGCCGTCGTCGCCCCAGAGGTAGCCGTTGCTGACCATTCCACTGCGGACGCTGATGTTGCCGTGCTCGCCGTCCGGAAGATTCTGGCCGGTGTCGTTCAGGATTCGCAGTTCCACACCAGGAAATGGACGCCCAATGCCGGTACCCCCAACGTCGAGGGGCTCGCCGGCAGCCAGCCGTGTGCCGGAGACGAAGCTCAACTCGGAGGCTCCGTAGTACTCAAAGATGGCAGCATGTGGAGCCCAGCGGCGCGCCGCTTCCAACGTACGGCCATCGAGCTTGGAACCGGCGCAGATGATGCTCCGGATGCCGGAAGCATCCACATCCCCAGCTAAGCCGCGTTCGCTGAGCAAACGAAGCATGGTCGGGGTGAGCACCAGTCTTGTGATGTTGTCATGGCTGATCGAAGCGTGGGCGTCACCGACATCGAAAGACTCCAGCGTGTGGAATGCAGAGCCCGCGTACAGGCACTCAGACAGGGCGTAGAGGTTCAAGCTGGAGGAGAGCGGACCTGCCGCCAGGGTCCGATCGTCCTGGGAGAGTCCGAAGAACTCGATCGAAGCGTCGAACGAAACCTGCCACGAACGGCGGGACCGCGTGAACGCCTTCGGCACCGAAGTGGTGCCGGACGTAAGCCCAATCAGGAAGGTAGTGGACGGATCTCCGTCTACAAGTTCCACATCGGTTGCTATGGCAGGATCGACGATGCGCGACGTCACTTCCTCCACCATTGCTGCAGGCCACAGTGGGTCCAGCACAGCACAGCGGCGCTCCCCCGCCACCGCCGCCGTAAACTTCGCGACCAAGTCAGTGGAGTTGGGTTCGGCAAGCACAGTAGTGGCCGCCGCGTGGCCAAGCAGGCTTGCCGCGGCGTCGCGGAGCTCGGCCCAGTTGAGCCGGCTGCGGCCCACAACGACGGCGGTGTCGTGGGGACGTTCATCGGCCCAGAGCTGAATTTTATCCAGGAAAGGCATCCCCGCAATTTTACGGCAGTGTCCGCCCTCCGGCACCAATGGTGACGTCTATTCTGACTGTATGAGTTTCAATGACGGTGCGCAGCTAGACCCATCCCAAGTAGAAGACCGACGCGGCGGAGGCATGGGCCGCGGGACGAAAATAGGTGGCGGGATTGGTGGTGGCATCGTCGTGCTGCTTCTGGCCCTCTTCGGAATCAACCCCAACATCCTTGGCGACCTGACTGGCGGCGGAACTCAGCCACCCGCCGTCGAAGGTGGAAGCGGCGGTGTACAGGAGTGCAAGACGGGCGCTGATGCGGACAAACGACTCGACTGCCGGATCACAGGCACTGTCAACAGCCTTAATGCTTTTTGGCCCGAATATCTCGCCCAGTACAACGTTCAGTATTCCCGGCCCGGGACAGTCATCTTCGAGCAAGGGACGAATACCGGATGTGGTGCTGCTACCACGGCTGTCGGTCCGTTCTACTGCCCGGCGGATACCAAGGCATACTTCGACCCCGGGTTCTTCGATGAGCTCGTGACCCGTTTTGGCTCATCAGGTGGGCCGCTGGCGCAGGAGTATGTGGTGGCCCATGAATTCGGCCATCACATCCAAAACATCCTGGGCAACCTTGACCGGGCACAACAGGATCCCCAAGGGCCGGAGTCCGGTGCAGTCCGGGTTGAATTGCAGGCGGACTGTTACGCAGGACTCTGGGTTCGCCATGCGACCACGCAGAAAGACCCGGCAACGGGCAAGCCGTTCCTTGACCCCCTCACCGAGCAAGACCTGCAGGACGCGCTGTCCGCTGCCTCCGCCGTCGGCGATGACCGAATCCAGAAGGCAGCAACAGGTCGGGTCTCGCCGGAGTCCTGGACCCATGGCTCAAGCGCGCAGCGGCAGAAGTGGTTCTACCAGGGATACGCCACGGGCGACATCAACAAATGCGACACGTTTGGTGTTGCGGCGCCATAGCTGCGGTGGCGACGGTTTATTTCCTGAGCCAACGGCTAAATGCAGAAATGGTTCCGGACCACAGGTCCGGAACCATTTCTTTGCCCTTTGAGGGCGAAAACTGCCGATCAGATGTTAAAGCCGAGGGCCCGCATCTGGTCCTTGCCGTCGTCGGTGATCCGCTCGGGACCCCATGGCGGCATCCATACCCAGTTCAGGCGCCACTCGTCCACGACTCCGTCGAGGGACTTGCCTACCTGCTCTTCCAGCACGTCCGTGAGCGGGCAAGCCGCCGTCGTCAGTGTCATGTCGATCAGGAGTGCGCCGTCCTCATCTGAGTACTTCAGGCCATAGAGGAGGCCCAAGTCCACGACGTTGACACCGAGCTCCGGGTCAATGACGTCCTTGAGCGCTTCCTCAACGTCCTCGAGGCTGGTGCGCGCCGCGTTGATTTCGGTCATGGAATGATCCTAACTAGGCCTGTACGGCAGGAGCAACGGCAACGCCTGCGCCTGCGGCGTAGCGGTCGTAGCCCTCTTCTTCAAGACGGTCGGCCAGTTCGGGGCCGCCCTCTTCAACGACCTTGCCGTCGACGAAAACGTGGACGAAGTCGGGCTTGATGTAGCGCAGGATGCGGGTGTAGTGGGTGATGAGCAGCGTGCCCATGTTTCCCTCTGCGTGTGCGCGGTTGACGCCTTCGGAAACTACCTTGAGGGCGTCGACGTCGAGGCCGGAGTCGGTCTCGTCCAGAACAGCGAACTTCGGCTTGAAGAGCTCGAGCTGAAGGATCTCGACGCGCTTCTTCTCGCCACCGGAGAAGCCTTCGTTGACGTTGCGCTGAGCGAAGTCGGCGTCGATGCGCAGCTGCTGCATGGCAGCCTTGACGTCCTTGGTCCACGTGCGAAGGGCGGGTGCTTCGCCGTCGATCGCCGTCTTGGCGGTACGCAGGAAGTTCGTCATGGTGACGCCGGGAACCTCTACCGGGTACTGCATGGCGAGGAAGACGCCTGCACGGGCGCGCTCGTCAACGCTCATTTCCAGGACGTTTTCGCCATCGAGAGTGATGGTACCGCTGGTCACCGTGTAGCGCGGGTGGCCGGCGATTGTGGACGCGAGGGTGGACTTGCCCGAGCCGTTGGGGCCCATGATGGCGTGAGTTTCACCGGTCTTGATGGTGAGGCTGACGCCCTTCAGGATCTCCTTGGTGCCCTGCTCCGTCTCGATGCTGACGTGCAGGTCCTTGATCTCAAGAGTAGACATGCTCTTCTTTCTTTTCCGTTCGTAAGTCTGGTGATACCGGGCGCTTAGTAGTTATCTACCGAAGCACCGTTCACAACGTTGGTCACGTCCACGTAGACGTCGTCACCATCGATGGTGACTGCGAAAACGGGAACGGGGTCGTAGGCAGGCAGCTGAAGAGGCTGTCCGCTGCGGAGGTCGAACTGGGAACCGTGGCCCCAGCACTCAATCGCACAGCCTTCAATCTCGCCTTCAGACAACGAGATGTCCGCGTGCGAGCAGGTATCGCCGATGGCATGGATCTCGCCCATCGAGTCCCTCACGATGGCTACCGGATAGTCATCGATCAGGACGCGCAGCGCCTGCTTGACCTGGATGTCATTGGCGTTGCATACCAGTTCGCCCTTGGTTTGTTCACTCATGCTTGTCCTGCCTGGTCTTTGCTAGTTGTCGGTCGCGGCGAGTTCGCGCTCAACAGCTGCGGTCAGGCGTTCTTCGATTGCCGGGACGTTGATCTGCTGGATGATCTCGTTGAGGAAGCCTCGGACCACCAGGCGGCGGGCTACCTTTTCGGGAATGCCGCGTGCCATGAGGTAGAAGAGGTGCTCGTCGTCGAAACGGCCGGTGGCGCTGGCATGGCCGGCACCCTCGATGAGTCCAGTTTCGATTTCCAGGTTCGGCACAGAGTCCGCACGCGCGCCGTCCGTCAGGACCAGGTTGCGGTTGGCCTCATAGGTGTCAGTGCCTTCTGCTTCCTTACGGATCAGGACGTCGCCCACCCACACAGTGTGGGCATTGCGGCCCTGCAGCGCGCCCTTGTAGAGCACGCGCGACTTGCAGTTGGCCACCGCGTGGTCAACAAACAGGCGCTGCTCAAGGTGCTGACCGGCATCGGCGAAGTACAAGCCGAACATTTCGACGTCGGCACCAGGGGCCGTGAAGCGGGTGGACGGCGTAACGCGCACGACGTCGCCGCCGAGGCTGACCACAATGTGCTTGAACTTCGCGTCGCGGCCGATCCTGGCCTGCTGGGCCGACGCGTGAACAGCGTTGTCGGCCCATTCCTGCAAGGACACGACCGTGAGCTCAGCGCCATCTTCGACGATGATCTCAACGTTCTCGGAGACAACAGCCGTGCCCTGGTGATCCAGGACCACAACCGCCTTGGAGAAACGCTCTGCCACGATCACGATGTGCTGGGCAGCAGGAGCCTCGCTGGATCCGGTGATCAGGACGGAAACTTCGCTCTCGGCCTGGAGCTCAGCCGGAACCGTGACAACGGTAGCTTCGGCGAAGTTCTCCCAACCGTTGGCGGACACGCGGTCCTCGGGGATGGCTGCCTGGCCGATCCGCTTGTCCTCGCGGCCAACCGTTTCGACGACGACGCCGGACGGTGCAGTCACGCTGACAGCCGGAGCTGCACCGTTAAGGACCTCGGTGTGGAGACCGCGCAGGCGCTTCAGCGGCGTGAAACGCCAGTCTTCTTCAAGGCCGGTCAGGGGCTTGAAGTCCTCCAGCTTGTAGGACGTGAGGCGGCCGGCGCGGGAGCTGTCCGGGATGCCGACGCCGCCGCCATGCGAGTGGCTCTTGACCGATGCGCCACCGAGCGGACCAGCAGCAGGCTGTTCCGACGTCGTGCTGGTGTTTGTTCCGGTATTTACGGGCGAAAGGTTTTCGCCTTCCTCGGTGAAGCCGTTGATAAACGGCTGGGCCGAGGGCGCGCCGATGCGTGCCTTTTCAGTAGTGATATCAGTCATTGTTAACCGACGGACCCTTCCATCTGCAGTTCAATCAAGCGGTTCAGCTCAAGGGCATATTCCATGGGCAGTTCACGGGCGATCGGCTCAATGAAGCCGCGCACGATCATGGCCATGGCCTCGTCCTCAGGCATGCCGCGGGACATCAGATAGAAGAGCTGCTCTTCGCTGACTCGGGAAACGGTGGCCTCGTGACCCATGACGACGTCGTCTTCGCGGATGTCGATGTACGGGTACGTGTCCGAGCGGGAAATGGTGTCCACCAGGAGGGCGTCGCAACGGACCGTGTTGGCCGAGTGCTTTGCACCTTCGCGGACCTGGACCAAGCCGCGGTAAGCCGCACGGCCACCGCCGCGGGCCACGGACTTGGAAATAATGGAGCTCTTGGTGTTCGGTGCGATATGCACCATCTTGGAGCCGGTGTCCTGGTGCTGGCCCTCGCCGGCAAAGGCGATGGACAGGGTTTCACCCTTGGCGTGCTCGCCTACCAGGTAAACGGCCGGGTACTTCATGGTCACCTTGGAGCCGATGTTGCCATCGATCCATTCCATGGTGGCGCCCTCTTCGCAGATGGCGCGCTTGGTGACGAGGTTGTACACGTTGTTGGACCAGTTCTGGATGGTCGTGTAGCGGACGCGGGCGCCCTTCTTCACGATGATCTCCACAACGGCGGAGTGCAGGGAGTCCGAGGTGTAGATCGGAGCCGTGCAACCTTCGATGTAGTGAACGTAGGAGTCCTCATCGGCGATGATCAGGGTGCGCTCGAACTGGCCCATGTTTTCCGTGTTGATGCGGAAGTAAGCCTGGAGCGGGATGTCCACGTGCACGCCCTTGGGCACGTACACGAACGATCCACCGGACCATACCGCCGTGTTCAGGGAAGCGAACTTGTTGTCGCCCACGGGGATGATGGTGCCGAAGTACTCCTGGAAGATCTCCGGGTGTTCGCGCAAGGCGGTGTCCGTGTCCAGGAAGATGACGCCCTGGGCTTCAAGGTCTTCACGGATCTGGTGGTAGACAACCTCGGATTCGTACTGGGCCGCGACGCCGGAAACGAGCCGGCTGCGCTCAGCTTCCGGGATGCCGAGCTTTTCGTAGGTGTTCCGGATGTCCTCCGGCAGGTCTTCCCACGTTGCCGCTTGCTTCTCGGTGGAACGCACAAAGTACTTGATGTTGTCGAAGTCGATGCCGGAGAGGTCTGCACCCCACGTAGGCATGGGCTTACGGTCGAAGTACTTCAGGCCCTTGAGGCGTAGATCGAGCATCCATTCGGGCTCGTTCTTCTTCGAGGAGATGTCGCGGACAACGTCCTCGTTGAGGCCACGACGGGCATTCGCGCCTACGTCGTTCTTGTCGGCCCAGCCGTACTCGTAGTTTCCGATACCGTGCAGTTCGGGATTCTTCTCCAGAATCTCCGAGATCACAGTGCCGTCAGCTACCGCTTTCTCTGCTAATTGGTCCGTCATCACGGCCTTTCTTGCTGGTTGTTTGATTCCTGGTACGGGTTCCCGGACTGCTCTGCGGTGCTGTGATGCACCGTGGCAGCTGGTCGCCCGGTAGGTATGTGGGTGGTGCAGACGTGCCCGCCTTGCGCCAGGGTTGAAAGACGCCGGACATCGACGCCCACCAAGCGGGAAAAGACTTTGGTCTCGCTGTCGCAAAAAACAGGGAATTCCGCTGCGAGCTGCTGGATGGGGCAATGTCCCTGGCAGAGCTGGACACTGGAAAATTCTGCCGGCAGAGGGGCTTTGGCCTCAATGGAATGGGCAGAGGCTACATAGCCATCCCGGCTGAGGGCCTTGGATAAGGCCAGGGCTCGGGCGCCGATGTCCTGCCCGGCGGCGGCAACTTCCGGTGCATACCGGCGCTCCATTTCAGAGAAGCGCTCCTCTGCATACTCGCGGACTGCATCTTCGCCGGCAATTTCCTGTAGCCGCCTGAGCGCGGAGCTGGCGATGTTCAAGTAGTCATCGCCAAGCTTGGATTGCCCTTGTGAACTCAGGACATAACGGCGCGCAGGACGTCCGGCACCGGCTCCCGCCTTGGCGACGCGCTTGACTTCGATAACGCCATTGCGCTCAAGATGATCCAGATGGCGGCGGACCGCTGCAGGCGTGAAACCAAGGAGATCGCCCAGCTCAGCGGCACTCACGGGGCCGTTCTCCAACACAGCACCCAGAACGCGGTCCCTTGTGCGGTCCTCCGCGTCCGGCAGCACAGACGAAGGCGCGAAGGCCTCTGCCGCTGCAGCATGCCGCCTGGAGGGCATGGAAATTGGACTGCTCATGGAATACACAACACAATCATGTCGTAATTTGTTTCATGCATCCAGTAAGGCAAGACTGACCTTAGTCACCCGCCAGGTGCGACCGTACTACTTCGCGTAGAATACTTTGGTGCGATCCACCGATTCCCCTGTCCTCACTATAGACGGACTCATTAAGGATGTAGGGCCCCTGGCTGCCCTTGACGGCAAAATGCTCCGTGTTGTGAGTGGCCTGTCCATGGTGGCTGAACGGGGCCGGATTACCGCCCTCCTCGGGGCCAATGGCGCCGGCAAGACCACCACCCTTGAATGTGCCCAAGGTTTGCAGAAACGGACTGGTGGAACTATTTCACTTCTGGGCGCAGACCCGGATACTGCCGGCGCTGACTTGAGGTCCCGGGTAGGCGTCATGCTTCAGGATGGCGGGCTCCCGCCGTCGGCCCGTCCAATCCCCCTGTTGCGTCACGTTGCCGGCATGTACCGGAACCCCATGGACGTCGATGCCCTCGTGGATCGCCTGGGCATTGCCCAGTTCAGCCGCACCAGTGTGCGGCGCCTCTCAGGTGGCCAAAAGCAACGGGTGGCCTTGGCTGCGGCCTTGATTGGCAACCCCGAGGTCCTCTTCCTCGATGAACCCAGCGCTGGATTGGATCCTCATTCGCGCCAAGTGGTTTTCGACCTCATTGCAGAATTGCGCGACGCCGGCATGGGCATCATCCTCACGACGCACCTGATGGATGACGCCGAGCGCCTGGCGGACTACGTCTACATCATCGACGGCGGACACAACGTCGCCGAGGGGACGGTCGCTGACCTTCTGCGGCACGATCATTCCGCCGATACCGCGATCACGGACCGGACCCTCTTTTTCGATGCGCCGCCTGGACTCGAGTTCAAAGGCGTCCTTGGTGCAGGCCTGCAAGTCCTTGAAACCCGTGCCGGCAGTTACTCGATCACCGGTGCTCTGGCACCTGCAGACCTTGCCGCCCTGACCGCCTGGTGGGCCGAACGGAACATCATGCCAGCGTCCCTGAGACTCGAGGCGCGGAGCCTTGAGGACGTTTTCCTGGACATTTCCGGAAGGGACCTCCGATGAGCAAGCTCCTCTCCCCCAATGCCGGGCCCGCTTCCCTGCCTCGCCGTATTCTCCAGCAGGGCCGCTACGAGACCATCACTATGCTGCGGAACGGCGAACAGCTGATTCTTGCCGTCGTCCTTCCGCTTCTTGCTTTGGCCGGGCTGACTGTTACTCCCCTGCTGGATGGGCTCGGAGGCTCGCGCATTGACGTGGCGACGCCCGGAATCCTCGCTCTCTGTGCCATGTCCACCGCCTTCACCGGACAGGGCATTGCCACAGGATTTGACCGGCGTTACGGAGTTCTGCGCTTCCTCTCCACCACTCCCCTGGGTCGTGGTGGCCTGATCGCCGGCAAAATACTGGCTGTGCTCGTCGTTCTCTTCCTCCAAGTGCTGGTCGTGGGGGCAGTCGCCGGGCTCCTGGGCTGGCAGCCGCGGGCGGAGGCATGGCTTCCAGGCCTTGGGATCCTTGTCCTGGGTGCGGCCGCGTTCACTGCGCTGGGGCTCCTGGTCGCTGGAACTGTTCGGCCTGAAGCCACCTTGGCCATCACCAATCTCCTGTGGATCCTCCTCGGAGCGCTGGGCGGGATTGTTGTCCCGGCGGAAAGGCTCCCCGCCATAGCCCAGGGCATCGTGCACTTCCTGCCCTCCGGCGCACTGGGCCAAGCATTGCGGGATGCCTTCATTTTGGGCATCGTGCCCTTCCCGGCCGTACTGGTCCTCCTGATGTGGACATTGCTGGCTGGCGCCGCGGCCATTCGCTGGTTCAAGTGGAACTGACAACAAGCAGAACTGAGAGTTGAGCAAACTGTGAGCACGGCATCGCGCCTCCCTAAATCCGTCCAGCGATTCACCACCAAGCTGCCGACGGAAGTAAACCGCACTATCCGCCGACTCTCGGTCCTTTCCCTGATCGGACAGACCGTGCTTGTAGTGACCGGTGGTGCAGTTCGCCTTACGGCTTCGGGCCTTGGCTGCCCTACGTGGCCGCGATGCACCGACGAATCCCTCGTCAACACGCCTGAAATGGGCATTCACGGTCTTATCGAGTTCGGCAACCGGATGCTCACGTTCGCGTTGGCGGCGGTTGCGGCGCTCATGTTGGTCTACTTGTGGAATCTCCGCAAAGAACGCCGCGACCTCTTCATGCTTGCTCTTGGCCTCCTGGCGAGCATCCCGGCTCAGGCCATCATCGGCGGAATCACAGTCCTGTCCAACCTCAACCCTTGGGTTGTGGGCCTGCACTTCCTGGTATCCATGGCCTTGGTTGTCTTCGCGACGCTGCTTGTTAACCGCGCTTTTGGCCGCACGGGACGATTCATGAAGCACGCGCTGCCTACACTGCCTTCGGTTGCCCGGCCTGTGATGTTGGCCATCGCCGTCTTCTCGGCCATAGCTGTCATGCTCGGCGTAGTAGTCACAGGCGCCGGTCCGCACGCGGGCGATGCCGATGCGCCCCGCAATGATCTGGACTGGGACTTCTTCTCGCACATTCACGCTGTGCCCGCTTACCTGATCACAGCCGGGACATTGTTTGCTGTGTACTTTGTGGTCCGGCATAAGATTGGCGGCCCGTTCCGAACCGCTGCCTTCCTGCTGCTCGCCGTGACGTTGCTGCAAGCCGTCATCGGGTTCACCCAGTACTACAACGGAATTCCTGCGCTTCTCGTGGGCGCACACATGCTTGGCGCAGCCCTGCTGATGAGCGCATCCACCAACGCGGCCGACATCGCAAAGTACAGCCCCGCCAAGTAGCGCTCTCTCACATCGGGCCGCGCTGGGTGGGATGTTCTCTCACATCCTGCGGCCTGTGGCCGGATGTTCTTTCATGTCCTGCGGCCTGTGGCCGGATGTTCTTTCATGTCCTGCGGCCTGTGGCCGGATGTTCTTGCACATGCAGGATCCTTGAGCCCGATGTTTTCTCAGATCCAGGGTCGGCAATCAACAGGTAATGAATGACTCACAACCAACTTGACGATGAGGGCATTCGTCGATTACCCCGTGGGATGTGAGAGAACATCCGGGGAAAACCGGTGGGATGTGAGAGAAGATCAGTGAAAAACCGGTCAGGATGTGAGAGAAGATCAGTGAAAAACCGGTGGGATGTGAGAGAACATCCGGGGAAAACCGGTGGGATGTGAGAGAGGATCGGTGGAAATGCGGTGGGATGTGAGAGAGCATCGGGGGGAAATGAAAAGGCGCGACGCCGGGACTCGGGTGAGTGCCGGCGTCGCGCCTTCTTTGTCTTGCCTTCTTTGTCTTGCCTTCTTTTGCGGAAAGCGGTCCCGAAGGTTAGCCGCCGATGATCGGTGATCCGATGAAGGGGTCTACTGCCAGCGCGATGAAGAGCAGCGTCAGGTAGCTGATGGAGCCGTGGAAGACCTTCATGGCCCCCTTGTTGGAGACGTCGCCGCCCTGTGCCCGCTTGTAGAGTGCGTGGCTCTCGTAAAGGAACCAGGCGCCGGCAGCTACAGCCGCAATTGTGTAGACCCAGCCCGCGCGGCCAACGGGAACCATCAGGAGCGAGCAGGCCACCATCGCCCAGGCGTAAAGGACCACCTGCACCGAAACCACCTTGGCTCCTGCAATGGCTCCGAGCATGGGCACGTTCGCGTTGCGGTAGTCCTCGCCGTAGCGCATGGACAGCGGCCAGTAGTGCGGAGGCGTCCACAGGAAGATGACCATGAACAGCACAATGGCGGGCCACTCAACGGTGTTCGTGACTGCAGCCCAGGCGATCAGCACCGGGAAGCAGCCAGCAGCCCCGCCCCAAACGATGTTTTGTGCCGTGCGGCGCTTCAGGATCATGGTGTAGATGACTACATAGAAAACGATGGCGCCCAGTCCAAGCCATGCGGACAAAGGATTCGCACCAAACCACAGGATGGCGATTGAAGCGGCGCCGAGAATCCATGCGAAGACCAAAGCCTCCCTGGGTGAAACTTCACCGGTGACCAACGGACGCTTCTCGGTGCGGTGCATCAATTTGTCGATGTCGCGGTCGATGTAGCAGTTGAATACTCCGGCGCTGCCTGCCGCGAAGGCACCGCCAACGAGCGTTGCCAGAATGAGCCCAATAGACGGGAACCCGCGCTGGGCAAAGATCATGGTGGGGAGCGTGCTGACCAGGAGCAGCTCTATGACACGGGGCTTGGTGAGAGCCAGATACGCCTTTAACTTACGGGAGATTCCGATGCTTCCCCGGGCCGGGGACGCGTTGAGGGGCGTATCAGTTGTGCTCACGGCGGCAGTCACTCTGTTCTATGCTCTGGGTTTCTCGCAGCGGCTGCCGTCCGGGTTTCCGAGAAGGAACCGCAGGCGCATGAAACCGCTGGTGGCCTTCAGATATCATACCGTGGCCGGAAGTGCGTCCGTGTCCGCAAAAAACGCCAATGTTTCGGAAAGTTCACTTCCCAGGGGCGCCATCGTGATTCATATAAGGGAAATTCTGTCCAGTTAGTGGGATTCCCTGAGTCCCAGGACACGTTTAGGGCTAAGCTGTTGAGCAGATCAGGACACGTTGACACTCCGGGAAACCGTATTCTCGGATAATCCGTGCGTCTGGATGAAGGATCAACGTTTCAATGGTGAACGGCTGGTAGACACATTGCAGCGGGCGCCATCCTGTGCTTCCTGCGTGCCGTGTCCTTCCGCCTGCCGTCAGCACAGAGAGGGGCTCGGTTTTCGTGCCACATTTGGAAGAGCAAGAACTGTCATGGACCGATCTGGACCGGAAGGCGGTTGACACCGTTCGCGTGTTGGCTGCTGACGCCGTGGAGAAGGTTGGAAATGGCCACCCCGGCACGGCTATGAGCTTGGCACCGGCAGCGTACCTGCTGTTCCAGAAGCTGATGCGCCATGACCCGAAGAACCCTGATTGGATTGGGCGTGACCGGTTCGTCCTGTCCCCCGGCCACACGTCACTGACGCTTTACATCCAGCTGTTCCTCTCCGGATACGGCCTGGAACTGAAGGACCTCGAAGCACTGCGTACCTGGGGTTCGCTGACCCCGGGGCACCCCGAGTACAAGCACACCGCGGGTGTGGAGATTACGACCGGCCCGTTGGGCCAGGGCTTGGCTTCGGCTGTTGGCTTCGCCTACTCTCAGCGCCGCCAGCGCGGCCTGTTCGACGCCGATGCTCCCGCCGGCGAGTCGCCGTTTGACCACACGATCTGGGTTATCGCTTCCGACGGCGACCTGCAGGAAGGCGTGACGTCCGAGGCGTCCTCGCTGGCCGGCCACCAGGAACTGGGCAACCTCGTGGTGATCTACGACGAGAACCACATTTCCATTGAAGACGATACTGACGTTGCGTTCACGGAAGATGTCCTGAAGCGCTACGAAGCATACGGCTGGCACACCCAGCGTGTGGACTGGACCAAGACCGGTGACTACGTCGAGGACGTCCAGGAACTCTACTCGGCGCTGCTGGCTGCGAAGGCTGAGACGAACAAGCCGTCCATCATTTCGCTGCGCACCATCATTGGCTACCCGGCCCCGAAGAAGCAGAACACGGGCAAGATCCACGGCTCGGCCCTGGGTGCCGAGGAAGTCGCAGCGCTGAAGACCGTGCTTGGTTTCGATCCCGCGAAGTCCTTCGATGTTGACGAAGAGGTCCTGGCACACGCCCGCAAGGTCCTGGACCGTGGCGCCGAATCCCGCGCTGCCTGGCAGCCCTCGTTCGAGGCCTGGCAGTCCGCCAACCCGGACGCGGCTGCCCTGCTGGAGCGCGTTGAGGCCAAGAAGCTTCCCGTGGGCATCGACGCCGCGCTGCCGGTGTTCGAAGCCGGCAAGGACGTCTCCACCCGTGCAGCATCGGGCAAGGTCCTGAACGCGATCGGCCCGGTCCTCCCCGAGCTGTGGGGCGGTTCCGCCGACCTCGCCGAGTCCAACAACACCACCATTGAAGGCTCGCCGTCGTTTATCCCCACCTCGCGCTCCACCGATGCGTGGAAGGGCAACCCGTATGGACGCGTGCTGCACTTCGGTATCCGTGAGCACGCAGCTGCGTCGATCGTGAACGGCATTTCCCTGCATGGACGCACCCGTGCGTTCTCGGGCACGTTCCTGATCTTCTCGGATTACCAGCGTCCGGCCATCCGCCTCGGCGCATTGATGGGTGTCCCGTCCTTGTACGTGTGGACGCACGACTCCATCGGCCTGGGCGAAGACGGTCCTACCCACCAGCCCGTGGAGCAACTCGCTTCGCTGCGTGCCATCCCGGGCCTGGACGTGGTCCGCCCCGGTGACGCGAACGAGGTCTCGGCAGCGTGGAAGGCCATGCTCGAGAACCACGAGAACCCAGCCGGCATCGTGCTGACCCGCCAGAACATCCCCACCTACGCCCGCGGCGAAGGCACAGCAGAAGGAGACACCTTCGGTTCCACCGCTGGTGTGGCCAAGGGCGGTTACGTCCTGGCTGAGGCTTCCAAGGACGGCGAAACCGTTGACGCGCAGGTCATCCTGATCGGCACCGGCTCCGAGGTCCAGCTCGCCGTCGCAGCCCGCGAAGCACTCCAGGCCGAAGGCATCGCCACCCGCGTTGTTTCCATGCCGTGCGTGGAATGGTTCAACAAGCAGGACGAGGCCTACCGTGAGTCCGTGCTCCCGGCCGATGTGAAGGCACGCGTTTCCGTCGAAGCCGGCCTTGCGCTGGGATGGCGCGAATTCGTCGGTGACGCCGGACGTATGGTCTCCCTTGAACACTTCGGTGCCTCGGCAGACTACAAGCGGTTGTTCCAGGAATTCGGCATTACTGCCGAAGCTGTTGCCGCCGCTGCTAAAGACTCCCTCGCAGGCCTGAGCGCCTGATACCTCTATCAAGGAGAAAACAAATGACCAGCACCCCCACGCAGCAACTCTCCGACGCCGGCGTTTCCATCTGGCTCGATGACCTTTCCCGCAACCGCCTCGAAACGGGCACGCTGCAGAAGCTCATCGACGAAAAGAACGTCGTCGGTGTCACCACCAACCCGTCCATCTTCCACGCCGCCATCACCACCGGCACGGACTATGACGGCACGATCGCCGCGCAGGCCGCGGCCGGTGCCAGCGTCGAAGAGACCATCTTCGAGATCACCACCACCGACGTCGCCGACGCCTGCGATCTGTTCGCACCGGTCGCCGCCGCCACCAATGGCGTGGACGGCCGCGTGTCCATCGAGGTGGATCCCCGACTGGCCTGGGATACACAGGCCACGATTGCGGAGGCCAAGCACCTGTACGGCAAGGTCAACAAGGACAACGTCCACATCAAGATCCCCGCAACCTTGGAAGGCCTGGAGGCCATCACGGCAACCCTGGCCGAGGGCATCAGCGTCAACGTGACCCTCATCTTCTCCCTGGAGCGCTACCGCGCCGTCATCAACGCCTTCCAGTCCGGCCTGGAGCAGGCCAAGGACAACGGCCACGACCTCTCCAAGATCCACTCCGTGGCATCCTTCTTCGTTTCCCGCGTGGACACCGAGATCGACAAGCGCCTTAACGCCATCGGCACCGACGAAGCCAAGGCCCTCAAGGGCAAGGCGGGCGTCGCCAACGCACGGCTCGCCTACCAGGTCTACGAAGAGCTGTTCTCCACCGAACGTTGGACCTTGCTCGCCGAAGCCGGCGCCCTCCCCCAGCGTCCGCTTTGGGCCTCCACCGGCGTCAAGGACCCGGCCTACCCGGACACCCTGTACGTCACCGAACTCGTCGCCCCTGGCGTGGTCAACACCATGCCGGAAAAGACACTCGATGCAACGTTCGATCACGGCGTAGTCACCGGAGACACCATCACGGGCACCTATGCAGAAGCCAACCAGACCCTCGACGCACTCGAGGCACTCGGCGTCTCCTACAACGACGTCGTAGCTGTCCTTGAGACCGAAGGCCTCGAGAAGTTCGTGGCCAGCTGGAAGGAACTCCTGGCCGACGTCGAAGGCGCCCTCGCCACCGCACGGAAGGCTTCCTAACCAACCATGAGCACAATCAGCTACGACGCCAGCGGTGCCGCGCAGCAGGCCATCGCCCAGAACATCACCAGCCTGGTAGAGGACAAGGTCGCCACGAGGATTTTCGCCAAAGACCACACGCTGTGGGGTCCTGAAGCCGAGTCCGAGTCGGCCATCCGACTGGGCTGGGTTGAGGCTGCCGCCGTATCGCAACCTTTGGTGGAGAGCATTCTCGAACTTCGCGATGCTCTCCGCGCCGAGGGCGTCTCCCGTATTGTCCTCTGTGGCATGGGTGGCTCCTCCTTGGCTCCTGAGGTCATCGCCGGTACCGCCGGCGTCGAGCTGACTGTGCTGGACAGCACAGATCCCGAGCAGGTCAGTGCTGCTTTGACGGACGGGCTGGCGGCGACTGCAATTGTCGTCTCCTCCAAGTCCGGTTCAACTGTTGAGACCGATTCCCAGCGCAGGGTGTTCGAGAAAGCGTTCAACGACGCCGGCATCGACGCCAAGAGCCGCATCATCATCGTCACGGATCCGGGATCGCCGCTGGACAAGGCATCCCGCGAAGCCGGCTACCGAGCCGTCTTCAACGCCGATCCCAACGTCGGCGGCCGGTTCTCTGCCCTCACGGCTTTCGGGCTTGTCCCTTGCGGGCTGGCTGGCGTCGACATCCAGGCTTTCCTGGACGAAGCTGAGGAGGCTGCCGAGATCCTCAATGAGGACTCGGAGGACAACATTGGCCTTGCTTTGGGCATTGCCTTGGGCGGTACCAAGCCTCTGCGCAACAAGATCGTCATTGCCGAGGACGGTTCCGGCATTGTGGGCTTTGCTGACTGGGCCGAGCAGCTCATCGCGGAGTCCACGGGCAAGCTCGGCACGGGTGTGCTGCCTGTTGTCGCGGGACCGGATTCCCCCGAGGCGCTTGGCGGCGCAGAGGATGTCCTGGTGGTCCGACTGGTCAGTGCGGACGCCGACGTCGAACTTCGTGAAAACGAAGTTGCGATCGCAGGTGGCCTGGCTTCCCAGATGTTCCTTTGGGAATTCGCGACCGCAGTTGCAGGACGTCTGCTGGGCATCAACCCGTTTGACCAGCCCGATGTCGAGGCTGCCAAGGTGGCCGCGCGCGGCTTGCTGGATGCCCGCCCTGAGCCAACTCCGGCCGCGTTCACCGACGGCGTCGTGGAGGTTCGCGGCGGCGATTGGCTCGGTAGTGCTGCCACCGCAGCCGAAGCCGTGCAGGCACTTCTGGCCCAGCTTGGTCCTGACGGTTACCTCAGTGTCCAGGCTTACCTGGACCGCATCTCCCATGCGCCCCTGGAAGGTATCCGTGACGAACTCGCCGCTGTCTCCGGCCGTCCGGTGACGTTCGGATGGGGCCCGCGGTTCCTGCATTCCACGGGTCAGTTCCACAAGGGCGGTCCGGCTATTGGTGTGTTCCTTCAGATCACGGCGGCCTCGTCTTTGGATCTGGAAATCCCTGACCGCCCCTTCACTTTCGGGGAGCTCATTGCTGCACAGGCCTCGGGCGACGCCCAGGTCCTGGAAGGCCATGGCCGTCCCGTGTTGCGCCTGCACCTCACCGAGCGTGCGGCCGGCGTAGCCCAGCTCCAGGAAGTCGTCGCTGCACTGGCCGGCCAGGCCAGCGCACTCGAAAGCTAAGGCACAAAACCAAACATGCCAGAAACTGAAAACGGCAGGAAGAACGCCGGCCTGCGGAATCCCTTGCGGGATCCGCGGGACCGGCGCCTGAACCGCATCGCCGGGCCGTCGTCGTTGGTGTTCTTCGGAGTCACCGGCGACCTCGCCCGTAAGAAACTCATGCCTGCGGTCTATGACCTCGCCAACCGCGGCCTGCTTCCGCCAAGCTTTGCCTTGGTTGGGTTCGGACGACGTGAGTGGGACAACGCCGACTTCGCGGCGGAGGTGAAAGAGAACGTCAAGGCCCATGCACGAACGAAGTTTGACGAAGCCGTCTGGGAACAGTTGGCTTCGGGCATCCGCTTCGTTCAGGGCGAGTTCGACGACGACGACGCCTTTGAGCGCCTCGGCGACGTGCTGGAGGAGCTGGACGAGACCCGCGGCACGCGGGGCAACCATGGCTTCTACCTCTCCATCCCGCCCAAGGCATTCGAGCAGGTCTGTCGCCAGCTCTCCAAGCATGGCCTGGCTCAGGCGAAGCCCGGCCAGTGGCGGCGAGTTGTCATCGAAAAGCCGTTCGGTCACGACCTCGAGTCAGCCCGTCAGCTCAACGACATCGTCGAGTCAGTGTTCCCACCGGATGCTGTGTTCAGGATCGATCATTACCTGGGCAAGGAAACGGTCCAGAACATTCTGGCGCTGCGCTTCGCGAACCAGTTGTTCGAACCGCTCTGGAACGCCAACTATGTTGACCACGTCCAGATCACCATGGCCGAGGACATCGGCACCGGTGGCCGTGCAGGCTACTACGACGGCGTGGGCGCGGCCCGCGACGTCATCCAGAACCACCTGCTGCAGCTCCTGGCCTTGACGGCGATGGAAGAGCCCATTTCCTTCAACGCCGATGACCTGCGTGCCGAGAAGGAAAAGGTCCTCGCGGCCGTTAAGCTGCCCGATGATTTGTCCACGCATTCCGCCAGGGGACAATTTACCGGTGGCTGGCAGGGCGGCGAAGAGGTACTGGGGTACTTGGATGAGGACGGCATCCCCGCAAACTCAAAGACGGAAACGTATGCTGCAATCCGCGTGGACATCAACACCCGCCGCTGGAACGGTGTCCCGTTCTACCTTCGCGCCGGCAAGCGTCTTGGCCGTCGAGTGACCGAGATCGCGGTCGTCTTTAAGCGTGCACCCAACCTGCTGTTCCGGGACCACAACGACGACGACTTCGGCCAGAACGCCGTGGTGATCCGTGTTCAGCCTGACGAGGGCGCCACAATCCGATTTGGTTCCAAGGTCCCGGGCACGCAAATGGAGGTCCGCGACGTCACGATGGACTTCGGCTACGGCCACTCGTTTACGGAGTCCAGCCCGGAAGCCTACGAACGACTCATCCTGGACGTACTCCTGGGCGAACCGCCGCTTTTCCCGCGCCACCAGGAAGTCGAGCTGTCCTGGAAGATCCTGGACCCGTTCGAAGAGTACTGGGCGGGCCTGGAAGAACAACCGCAACCGTACGCACCCGGTAGCTGGGGACCGGCTTCAGCCGATGAACTCCTTGCCCGTGATGGACGAACCTGGAGAAGGCCATGATCGTAGATCTTCCCGACACAACCACCTCCAAGATCTCCAAGAAGATCATGTCGCTAAGGGAACAAGGCGGCGTGATCGCCCTGGGCCGTGTGCTGACCCTGGTGGTTGTCACGAAGTCCGGGCAGGAAGAAGACGCCATCGAGGCGGCCAACGAGGCCAGCCGCGAACACCCCTGCCGCATCATCGTGCTTGCCGATGCCGGGGTGGAGGCACCGGACCGCCTTGACGCGCAGATCCGCGTTGGCGGCGACGCCGGTGCGTCCGAAGTGATCGTGCTGCGAGGGTTCGGACACATGGCCCACGAAAGTGAATCGCTCGTGGCCGGGCTGTTGCTCCCGGACGCACCGATCGTGGCCTGGTGGCCTCATGGCGCACCGGAAAGCGCCTGCGAGACGTCCATCGGTCGTATTGCCCACCGGCGCATCACCGACTCCGCGAACGAGCCTGATCCCGCCCAGGCGCTGGAGAACATTCGCCGGACATACAAGGCAGGCGACACGGATCTCGCATGGACGCGCCTGACGAACTGGCGCATGCAGCTTGCAGCCGTGTTCGACCAAGTGGACAACGACCCCGTCTCCGCCGTAGCCGTTGAAGGTGCTTCTGACTCCCCCAGCACTCTGCTCCTCGCAGCCTGGTTGGGCCTTGCCCTGCAGGCGCCGGTAACGATCGTTGCCGATCCGGCGGGTACGGGCATCCGTCGCGTCCGCATGACGCGTGCCAGCGGTGACGTTCAGCTTTTCCGCCCCGGATTGTCCGTGGCTGAGCTGACGCAGCCCGGCCAGCCTGCCCAGCGCATCACCCTCCCCCGACGCAGCCTGAAAGATTGCCTCGCCGAAGAACTTCGCCGGCTGGACCCGGACGAAGTTTTCGGAGAAGTGATTACGATGGGACTGCCATTAACCAGTCAGAGGAGAGTCCAGACCAGTGCACGCTGAGCCCAGAGTAAGCATCCACCCCGATTCCAAGGTGCTCATGGCGGCCATTGCGGCCCGCCTGATCACCAAGCTCGTGGATGTCCAGGACAAGCACGGTGAGGCCACGGTGGTCCTGACAGGAGGCACTGTCGGGATTGGCACCCTGAAGGCGGTGGCGGATTCTGCTGCGGCACCAGCTGTCGATTGGTCTAAGGTGAACTTCTGGTGGGGTGATGAACGGTTTGTGGCCGCGGGCAGCGATGATCGCAATACCCGCCAGGCACACCAGGCCCTGCTCGCGCACCTTCCTGTTGATCCTGCCCGCGTCCATGAGCCGGGTTCATCGGACGAGTTCGCATCGGCTGATGACGCTGCGGCTGACTATGCCGACAGGCTGAAGGCAGCAGCAGAGGCAGAGCATGCCGCTGACATGTCCGATACCCGTCCGGAGGAGCCCGGTGTCTTGCCGCGCTTCGACGTACTGCTACTCGGTGTTGGTCCAGACGCCCACGTCGCTTCCCTTTTCCCGGAGCAGGCAGCCATCAGGGAGAAGAACCGTACAGTGGTGGGCGTTGAAAACTCACCCAAGCCCCCGCCGTCGCGCATTTCCTTGACTTTGCCCGCCATCAATACGGCGCAGGAGATCTGGATGGTGGTAGCGGGCGAGGACAAGGCCGGTGCCGTGGGCCTTGCCCTGGCAGGCGCCAACCCTGTTCAGGTCCCCGCAGCAGGCCCCGTTGGGCGCTCCAGGACCCTGTGGCTCATCGACGAGAACGCTGCGTCACGTGTCCCCCAGCAGTTGGTCCGGAAGGACCCCGCGGGCGCGTAACCGCTCCAACGCTCCAGCCAGGACGATTTCGGCGTCCTGGCTGGAGCGTCTTTCTTTAACGTAATCCAAGTGGGACTTGAAGAGGTCGTCTTCGGGCCGGGATTCCGCAACCTGGCCGGGGTCTCTCGATGCAAGGAGGCCGCATTTGGGGCAGTCCCAGTTCTTCGGTATTTGTTCGTCGGGCAGTTTAAGAAAAACAAGCCGCGTCTCGTGTCCCTTGGCGCACCAATAGGGGACACGAATACGCGGCAGTTGTTCTCCATCGCCGTGGTCGCTTTGATGTCGGGGAGCAGATCCCAGTGCTACACCAACGCGGGTGCCCCGGTAACCAGGCGTGCCATGAACCATTTTCGAACCCCTAGCGACTCGGTGGTTGGCCATCACGGCCCGTAGGCCTTACGGCCAACAGGCCCAGTCTAATGCGAGGGGTACGACGGCGGCACTGGTGTTTGGTGCCGAATGATTCAGAAGTGCTGGGAAGGCTCCCTTGCAGGAGCCTTCCTACGCAAACTTTTAGGAATCGCCGCCCGAGGTGAAGCGCATGATCAGGCCCAGGCCGATGATGACGACTCCCCAGGTGACACCAAGAATGATGGTGAAGCGGTTCAGGTTCCGCTCAGCAACGCCGGAAGAGCTCAATCCGGAGCTCATTCCCCCACCGAACATGTCGGACAAACCGCCTCCACGTCCCTTGTGGAGAAGAATGAGCAGCGTCAGCAGAAGGCTGGTTACGCCCAGCAGGATCTGCAGAATGACATGAAGAACGTCCACGACGGCCTTTCGAAGAAGCGGAAAACGGGAGCCGGACTAGTCCGTGACGAGGTGGCTCTCGAACCTGACAATGTTAGCAAACTCAGCTGGGTCCAGACTGGCGCCACCCACAAGCAGGCCGTCAACATCGTTTTCTGCCATGATGGCGGCAGCGTTGTTAGCCTTGACGGAGCCTCCGTACAGAAGGCGCGTCTTTTCAGCTACGCCCTCGTCGAAGAGCTTGGCAAGTTCGACGCGGATGGCAGCACACATTTCCTGTGCGTCTTCCGGGCCTGCAACTTCGCCGGTTCCGATAGCCCACACGGGCTCATAGGCGACCACAAGCTCAGCGGCCTGTTCCGGTGTGAGGCCTTCGACACCGGCGCGCAGCTGGGCCAGCGTGTGCTCCACGTGTGTTCCTGCCTGACGGATTTCGAGGCCTTCACCGACGCAAAGGACTGGTGTGACTCCGTGGCGGAACGCGGCTTTGACCTTTGCGTTCAGGACGTCGTCGGACTCGTTGTGGATGGTGCGGCGTTCACTGTGCCCCACCAGGACATAGGCGCAGCCCAGCTTGCTGAGGAACTGGCCGGAGATGTCACCGGTATAGGCGCCGGAGTCGAACTGGGACAGATCCTGACCGCCGTAAACGACGTCAAGTTCGTCGCCCTGTACGAGCGTCTGCACGCCGCGGAGATCAGTGAACGGAGGGAAGACGGCAACCTCTACACGGTTGTAGTCATGCTTGGCGTCCGAGAGGGTCCAGGCGAGCTTCTGAAGCAAGGTGATGCCCTGGACATGGTCCATGTTCATCTTCCAGTTGCCTGCGATGAAGGGCTTTCGGACAAAGTTGCCGTTGGCAGAGGTAGTCACATGAACTCCAAGAATGCGTTGATAAATGGAACAGCCGGCAGGACGCGTGGGCGTCCTGCCGGCCGGATTGCTGTTTAGCGGTCCAGGACGCTGAGGCCCGGAAGTTCCTTGCCTTCAAGATATTCCAAGCTGGCCCCGCCACCGGTGGAGATGTGGCCAAACTGGGAATCCTCGAAGCCGAGGGTCCTTACTGCTGCGGCTGAGTCGCCGCCGCCGACCACCGTAAAAGCCACGGTGTCAGTCAGGGCCTGCGCGATGGCCCGCGTGCCGCTGGAGAATGCCTCGAATTCGAAGACGCCCATGGGGCCATTCCAGAACACGGTCTTGGCTCCTTCGATCTGCGCCGCAAAAGCTGACGCGGATTCGGGCCCGATGTCCAGTCCAATGCCGGAGGCACCAAACGAGCTTTCCTCTATAGCATCCGCGCGGACCACTTCGTGCTCGGCATCGGCCGCAAAACGGCTTGCAACCACGACGTCCGTGGGAATCACGAACGACGTACCGGCGTCAGCGGCGCGCTTGAGGTAGTCCTGAACGACAGGAATCTGGTCTTCTTCCAGGAGGCTGCCAGCTACCTTGTGGCCTTCGGCGGCCAGGAAAGTGAACAGCATGCCGCCACCAACCAGGATGGTATCTGCCTTGCCAAGCAGGTTGTCGATGACTGCCAGCTTGTCCGAGACTTTGGAACCGCCGAGGACAACAACGTAAGGCCGCTGGGTGTCTGCGGTGAGCTTCCGGAGAACTTCCACCTCGGTGTGCACCAGGTCGCCAAGGTAAGACGGCAGGCGCGTTGCGACGTCATAGACGCTGGCGTGCTTGCGGTGGACCGCCCCGAAGGCGTCGTCCACGAACGCGCCGCTGTCACCCGTGAGGGCAACCAGCTCGTCAGCGAATGCGCCACGCTCGGCGTCATTCTTGCTGGTTTCGCGGGCATCGAAACGCACGTTTTCCAAGATGAGTACTTCGCCATCCTGCAATGCAGCTGCCAGCTCCTTGGCGGAGTCGCCAACGGTATCAGCAGCCAATTGGACGTTGAAGTCCGCGAGTTCCGCGAGGCGGGTGGCTGCGGGCTTCAAAGAGTACTTTTCCTCGGGGGCGCCCTTGGGGCGGCCGAGGTGGGCGGTTACGAGCACACGGGCACCGGCGTCCGAGAGCTTCTTAAGGACCGGGAGGGAGGCCTTGATGCGGCCGTCGTCGGTCACTGCAGAGCCGTCGAGCGGCACATTAAGGTCACTTCTGACCAGAATGTACCGCCCGCGGACACCTTCAGCGATGAGTTCGTTGAGGGTGTGAGATGTCATGTGTCTACCCTAGCCCAGCTTGGATGCGACGAGCTCCGTGAGGTCGACGAGGCGGTTGGAGTAGCCCCACTCGTTGTCATACCAGGAAACAACCTTGACCTGGTTGCCGATGACCTTGGTCAGGCCGGAGTCGAAGATCGAGGAAGCGGGGTCGCCAACGATGTCGGAGGAAACGATGGGAGCATCCGTGTAGCTCAGGATCCCGGCGAACTGGTCCGACTCAGCGGCGGCCTTGACTGCAGCGTTGACTTCCTGCACCGTAACTTCGCGGGAAACCGTAACCGTAAGGTCCGTTGCGGAACCGGTGGGCACGGGAACGCGGATGGCGTAACCATCGAGCTTGCCCTTGAGTTCGGGCAGGACCAGACCGATGGCCTTTGCAGCACCAGTGGACGTAGGGACCATGTTGATGGCAGCAGCACGGGCACGGCGGAGGTCTCCGTGGGGGCCGTCCTGCAGGTTCTGGTCAGCCGTGTAGGCGTGAACCGTGGTCATCAGGCCACGCTCGATGCCGAAGGCGTCGTTGACTACCTTGGCCAGTGGGCCAAGGCAGTTGGTGGTGCAGGATGCGTTGGAAATGATGTGGTGCGCTGCGGGATCGTAGAGCTCGTGGTTCACGCCCATGACAATGGTGATGTCTTCGTCGCTGGCAGGTGCCGAGATGAGGACCTTCTTGGCGCCGGCGTCGATGTGCTTCTGAGCAGCTGCGGCCTTGGTGAAGAAACCGGTGGACTCGATGACGATGTCGACACCGAGCTCGCCCCAGGGAAGGTTGGCGGGATCGCGTTCGGCAAGGACAGTGATGGACTGGCCATTAACAATCAGGTTGCCCTCTTTGACTTCCACGGACTGGGTCAGACGGCCACCGACGGAGTCGTACTTCAGGAGGTGGGCGAGGGTCTCGGGGCTGGTGAGGTCGTTGACTGCGACGATCTCAAGGTCTGCGCCCTGGGCCAGTGCTGCGCGGAAGTAGTTACGGCCGATGCGGCCGAAGCCGTTGATACCAATACGGGTGGTCACTGTGTGTCAATCTCCTTGGTGCTCTTGCAAGCACGCCTAGTGAGTCGGATTTTTATTTCCAACTAACAGACCCCGCACGTCATTGGGCAGAGGTGATTATCAGATCGGAGGGCGACCAGCCACGTTGCTGAAGGCTAACCGCCTTCCGTGACCCATCTTACGTTTAACTAAGCCTGCCCCCGCAACTGCGGGGGCAGGCTTTCCAGTATTTGGTCCCATTTCACTGTTAATGTGACTTTTGTTACATCAACGTGAACCGGGGCTCACCAGCTACAGAACGATGAGGCCCGTAGCGTTGGCGCGGGCTGCTTCGAAGCGCTTGGCGACGTCTGCCCAGTTGGCGATGTTCCAGAATGCCTTGACATAGTCAGCCTTGACGTTGACGTAGTCCAGGTAGAAGGCGTGCTCCCACATGTCCAGCATGAGCAGCGGAGTGGTACCAACGGCGACGTTGCCCTGCTGATCGTAGAGCTGCTCGATGACCAGGTTGCCACCGATGGGCTCGTAAGCCAGGAAGGCCCAGCCGGAACCCTGCAGGCCGAGTGCGGCAGCGGTGAACTGGGCACGGAAAGCGTCAAATGAACCGAAGGCATCCTCGATGGCTGCTGCGAGTTCGCCTTCAGGCTTGTCGCCGCCGTCCGGGGAGATGTTGTTCCAGAACACGGAGTGGTTGATGTGGCCGCCGGTGTGGAACGCGAGGTCCTTGGAGAGGCGGTTGATGTTGGCGAAGTCACCCGATTCGCGGGCTTCAGCAAGCTGCTTGAGGGCGTTGTTGGCGCCTGCAACGTACGCAGCGTGGTGCTTGCTGTGATGCAGCTCCATGATCTTCGCCGAAATGTGCGGCTCAAGAGCTGCGTAGTCGTAGCCGAGCTCGGGCAGAACGTACTCTGTCACGAAATCCTCCAATGTAATGGACCGAAGTCCGGTTTGGTAACTCTCGTTGTGTTCATCCGGCCGGCAGGCCAGCCGGAAATCCTTGGGGAAGAAGCCTGCTCCTGCCGCCACCGGCAACAACCCGCTGCGGCCTCACAGTATTTCCTCCACACGATCTCGATTCTATGGGCGGGAGCTACTCGTCCATCATTTCCGGAGTCACATTTGCTTCCGTACCGGGAATTCCGAGATCGAGTGCGCGTTTGTCAGCCATCGCGAGCAAGCGGCGTATCCGGCCCGCAATGGCGTCCTTGGTCATGGGGGGATCGGCAAGGCGGCCCAGCTCGTCCAGGCTTGCCTGCTTGTGGGCGACCCTGAGCTCCCCCGCATACTTCAGGTGATCCGGAACGTCATCGCCCAGAATTTCAAGCGCGCGGTCCACCCTGGCACCTGCCGCCACGGCGGCCTGCGCCGAACGGCGAAGGTTGGCGTCATCAAAGTTGGCCAGCCTGTTGGCAGTGGCCCGGACTTCCTTGCGCATGCGCCGCTCCTCCCAGACCATCAAGGCGTCATGTGCGCCCATTCTGGTAAGGAGCGCGGCGATCGTGTCGCCGTCGCGGATAACCACGCGGTCGACGCCGCGGACCTCGCGGGCCTTGGCCTGTATGCCCAGCCGTCGTGCAGCACCCACGAGTGCCAGCGCGGACTCCGGCCCGGGACAGGTTACCTCCAAGGACGAAGAACGTCCGGGTTCGGTGAGGGATCCATGGGCCAGGAAAGCTCCGCGCCAGACGGCTTCCGCGTCGGCCGCAGAGCCATTGACAACTACAGAAGGCAGTCCGCGTACCGGACGGCCGCGACCGTCCAGGAGTCCTGTTTGGCGTGCCAGGGCTTCGCCGTCGCGGACAACACGGACCACGTAGCGGCTGCCCCGGCGCAGGCCGCCGCCTGAGACCACGATGATCTCGCTCTGGTGTCCGTAAACCTCGGCAATCGCGGCGCGCAGGCGCCGGGCAGTCGAGGCCAGGTCCACCTCAGCTTCGATGACGATTCGTCCCGAAATAATATGCAAGCCCCCTGCAAAGCGGAGCATCGCCGAAACCTCAGCTTTACGGACTGAAGATTTCTTGATGTCCAGCCGGGACAGTTCGTCCTTGACCGACGCGGTAAGTGCCATCGCGTGTGTATTCCTAACTGTTCCCGAAAATATCGTGGTACGCCGCCGCCAAGAGCAGTGGATCGTGGACGGGGCGGCGCCTCGAAGCCCCTACTCTACCCAACACCACTTCCGCACCGATCATCCCCGCTGCTTTCTCAAAGGCCTTCAGGTCCTGGATCGCCGAGGGATCGGCGAGCACGACGTCGACGCTGAACTCCGGTGCGTAGCGTCGAAGGACATCCAAGTGGTCGGCCGCCGTCATGCCGGACGTTTCCTTGGTTTCGACATCAAGATTCATGGTGAGGCAGCGTTTGGCTGCAGTATCGCCCAAGGCTTGCCGAAGCTCCGGGAGCAACAAATGGGGCAATACCGATGTGTACCAGGACCCTGGTCCGAGAATGACCCAATCGGCGAGCTCGATCGCGGTGAGCGCCTCAGTGCAGGCTCGGGCGTCCTCGGGCAGCAGCCGCACTTCCTCCAGTTTTCCAGCAACCGCGCATTTCGCCTGGCCGCTGACGGTCTGCAGTTCATGTCCCCCGCCGGGCAGTTCCACCCGGGCTTGGCCCTCGATGGTCAAAGGAACACTGGACATCGGCAGCACCTGGCCTCGCGCGCCCAGCAACGCCCCGGCCCATTTGAGGCCGGCCACGGTATCCCCCAGCAGCTCCCAGAGGGTGACGATAAGCAGGTTGCCCATCGCGTGGTGGTCCAGCGAACCGCCCTTGGCGGTTCCCGCAGCGAAGCGGTGCTGCATGACGTCCCGCCATGTGCGCCCCCAGTCGGTGTCATCGCACAGCGCGCTCAGTGCCATCCGCAAGTCGCCGGGCGGCAGGACTCCATACTCGTCCCGTAGACGCCCGGAGGAGCCGCCGTCGTCAGCTACCGTGACGATTGCCGTCAGTTCTGACGTCAACAGACGAAGCGCGGAGAGCGAGGCCGCCAGTCCGTGTCCACCGCCGAGGGCCACCACGGAAGGACTCTTGTTTTGTTGGCTGCCCGGAACGCCCTTGGGCGGGATGAGGGGCAACGGACCCGTGAGGACTCCCATTACTCACGCCCCAGGTCGCGGTGCGTGGTTGTGACGGTAACGCGCGGATATTGCGCGAGGCGTTTGGAGAGCTCGACGGCGACTGCCACCGAACGGTGCTTGCCACCTGTGCATCCCACAGCAAGGGTGGCGTAATGCTTGTTCTCCTGGCGGTAGCCGTCCAGGACTGGTTCCAGTGCCTTCACGTAACGGTCCACGAACTCCTGGACCCCATCAGCGGTTAGCACGTAGTCGCTGACGTCCTCATCCAATCCTGTGTGGGGACGAAGTTGTGGCACCCAGTGCGGGTTGGGAATGAAACGGGCGTCGGCCACGAAGTTGGCGTCAACAGGCAAGCCGTACTTGAATCCAAAACTCATGACATTGAGCCGGAGCGTCACAGGTCCGGTATCGCTGAACAATTCAGTGATGGCAGTTGCAAGGCCGTGAACGTTGAACTCACTGGTGTCCAAAACGACGTCGGCATGCTCGCGGAGTTCGCGCAGGACCTCACGCTCTATGCCGATTCCGTCAAGGATCCGTCCACCGCCCTGCAGCGGATGCGGGCGCCGGCCTTGTTCGAACCGGCGGACCAGGACTTCATCGCTGGCATCGAGGAACAATACCCGGAAAGTGATGCCGGTGGCACTCAAGGCACCCAGGGCGGTCTGGATGTCAGTGAAAAGGTCCTTGCTGCGGACATCCACCACTACGGCCAGCTTCGGAATGGATTTGGGCGCGTGCGAGACAATTTCCGCCAAGGTGCCAAGCATCTGGGGAGGAAGGTTGTCTACAACGTACCAACCGTGGTCCTCCAAGGCGTCCGAAGCGGTACTGCGGCCCGCCCCCGACATGCCGGTAACCACCAGCAGTTCCGCCTCCGCCGGCTTGACGGGCGTTAGTCCGTCCTGCTCCGCGCCGGCTCCTGCCGTTGCCTCATCCATCAGTGGTCCCCGTTTCCTTGGAAGTGGTTGTTACAGCCTGACCGGTGGCATCGCAGTCGCGGCCACCGGTCAAGTTCTTACCCTAGCTAAGATTCGAGGATTTCGCCGGTCGTCATGTTCACGGCAGGAGCGGCTTCACCTGCGTCTTCGCTGGAACCCAGATGCTGCACGACCGCAGCTGCCAACGCTGGACCGATGCCCTTGGCAGAGGTAAGTTCCTCCACACTGGCCGCCCGGATCTTCTTGAGGGAGCCAAAATGCGCCACCAAGGCCTTGCGTTTGGCCTCTCCCAAGCCCGGAACGCCGTCCAGGGCAGAGACCGTCATGGCCTTGCCGCGCTTTTGCCGGTGGAAAGTGATGGCGAAGCGGTGGGCTTCATCGCGGATGCGCTGGAGCAGGTACAAGCCCTGCGACGTCCGGGGAAGGATCACCGGAAAATCGCTGTTGGGGAGCCAGACCTCTTCAAGGCGCTTTGCCAGGCCAACCACGTAGACGTCGTCGATGCCCAACTCAGCCAAAGCACGCGCTGCAGCATTGACCTGCGGCTGCCCGCCGTCCACCACCACCAGGTTGGGCGGGTACGCGAACTTGGCCTTTGGGGCCGGCATGGTGGGGTCCGACGGCTGCGCCTGGGTTCCGTTGGCAGCTGCGGCGGTGCCCGCACGGGTCGGGTTGATGATTTCGCCGGAGACGGGCACCTGGGCGGCCTTGTCCGTGAGGTAGTGGCGGAAGCGGCGCGTGAGGACGTCATGCATGGCGGCCGTATCGTCCGCTGCGGCAGCACCCGTGATGGAGAACTTGCGGTAATCGGACTTCTTGGGCAAGCCGTCTTCGACCACCACCATGGACGCCACCACGTTGGTTCCCTGAACGTGCGAGATATCGAAGCATTCGATCCGAAGCAGCGGAACTGGAAGCTCCAGGGCCTCCTGAAGCTCCTGAAGGGCCAGCGAGCGGACGGTGATATCCCCGGCGCGGCGGGTCTTGTGCAGCTTCAGCGCCTGCTCGGCATTCTCCCGGACCGTGGACATGAGCGCAGCCTTGTCACCTCGCTGGGGCACGCGGATATCCACCTTTGCCCCGCGGAGCCCGCCCAGCCATTCACTCAGCTCGGCATGGTTGCTCGGATTTTCCGGAATCAGCACTTCCCGCGGGATGCGGCCCTGGACCTCGCTGTCCTCCCCGTAGACCTGCTGCAGCAAGTGCTCGATGAGTTCCGGCGTCGTGGCGTCTTCGACTTTCTCCACCACCCAGCCGCGCTGTCCGCGGACCCGGCCGCCGCGGACGTGGAACACCTGCACGGAGGCCTCAAGCTCGTCTTCATGCAGCGCGAAGACGTCGGCGTCCGTATCCTCCGCGAGGACTACGGCGTTGCGTTCGAAAACCTTGCGCAGAGCGATGATGTCGTCCCTGAGCCGTGCGGCGCGCTCGTAGTCCAGTTCGGCGACAGCGGCCGCCATATCTTTTTCAAGCCGGTTGATGAAGCGCTTGGCTTCCCCACCCATGAAGGCGCAGAAGTCCTCCGCAAGTTGACGGTGTTGCTCCGGCGTCACGCGGCCGACGCAGGGTGCCGCGCATTTGTCGATGTAGCCCAGAAGGCAGGGGCGCCCACTGGCTTGGGCCCGCTTGAGGACACCTGCGCTGCAACTGCGGACCGGGAACACGCGAAGGAGGGTGTCCATGGTCTCCCGGATGGCGCCAGCCGTGTAGGGGCCGAAATACCTGGTGCCCTTTTTGCGTTCGCCACGCATGACCTGCACCCTGGGGTACTTCTCCCCCATGGTGACGGCCAGGTAGGGGTAAGTCTTGTCGTCCCGGAAGACCACGTTGAAACGAGGCTTGAATTCCTTGATCCAGGTGTACTCCAGCTGTAGCGACTCCAATTCGCTGCCCACAACGGTCCACTCCACGCTGCTCGCGGCATGGACCATGGCATGGGTCTTGGGTAGAAGCCCGGAGGGGTTGGCAAAGTAGGAATTCAGCCTGGAACGGAGGTTCTTGGCCTTGCCCACGTAGATGACCCGGCCGTGGGGGTCGCGGAAACGGTAGACGCCCGGGGTGGTGGGAATTTCACCCGTCTGCGGGCGGTAACTTGCTGGATTTGCCACCATTCCAGTCTAGTGAACTGGACCGACAGCCAGCGCCAGGCGCTCAGTCCACCGATTTGCTTTGGTTATAGCTTGTGGACCGTTCCTGACCGCTGAGGGCAGCGATGGCATCCATAATCTTGTCCGTCACCTGGCGGCGTGCAGGCAGGGAATGGTCCGGGCCCGTTTTGTCGAAGTACAGCGGCTCGCCAACCTTCATGGTGAAGTGCTGGGGGCGAACGGCGTTCTTGTCCGCCGGCTGCAGTTTCTCCGTGCCTATAAGCCCCACGGGAATCACAGGTGCGCCCGTGGTGAGTGCCAACCAACCGACGCCGGTCCGGCCGCGATACAGGATACCGTCACGGGACCGGGTGCCCTCGGGGTAGATTCCAATGCCCTTCCCGGACTCCAGGATGTCCAGCAGGGTCTTCAGCGCCTGCACGCTCGCTGCCTGTTCACCGCGTTCAACCGGGATGGAACCGACAGCTTCGAAGAAGGACTTCATCACAGCGCCCTTAACGCCTTTGGTGGTGAAATACTCCGCCTTGGCGAAGAACGCCACTGGACGAGGCATGAGCGCCTGGACGATCACGCTGTCCAGGAAGGAGAGATGGTTCGGCGCAACGATGAACGGGCCTTCTTTGGGCACGTTCTCCAGTCCAATGACCGTGGGCCGGCACGTGGTGGAGATCAGTCCACGCGTAGTCCAGCGGATCGCATCAAAGACTGCCATCGTTTTGTACCTCGCTCAGGGCCGCCGCACGGACAGCGTCAAGTTCTTCAATTTTGGTTCGCAACTCAAGGGCGGTGCCGACCACGGCGACCGCACCGGCTTCTTCCAGCTCGCCGCCCGAAGCGAAGCCCCAACGTACACCAATGCAATCCAGGCCGTTGGCCATTGCTCCGGCAACATCCTGGTGCCGGTCTCCCACCATCACAGCAGGCTGGGAGTGGAGATCCGCCAAGGCTGCGCCAACAATCTCGATCTTGCCGGACGCGGAATTGGCCGCCAGCGATTCGTCGTCTGCAGCTCCCCTAATGGACACAAAGAAATCCGCAATACCGTGATGCTCAAGGACAATCCGGGCAATACCTTGGGGCTTCTGGGTTGCAACCGCGACGGCCCGCCCCGTTTCGGCAAAGAATTCAAGGAGGTCGAAGATTCCCGGATACAACTTGCTCTGGCCAATACCGGTTTCCCTGTAATGCTGCCGGTAACGGGAAATGGTTTCATCGACCAATTCCGCCGGGACATTCGCTAAATGCAGGAGTGCATCGCTGAGCTTGGGGCCAACCATGGCGTTCAGCACGGCCTGTTCCGGAACGGGGAGGCCCATTTCGCGCAGGGCCGCGGATATTCCTCCTGTGATACCGCCGGCTGGATCGACAAGGGTGCCGTCCAGATCGAAAATTACGGGCACCGTTGTTTGAGTCACCGGGTTAGTTTCTCACGAGTAGCGGCATGCCTGAAACTCGCATGCCGCTACCGGAATACTTCTGCCGTGCTGAGGATATTCTTTAGGTGTCCGGTGAGGCAGTCCGGACAGTTAGCGCAGAATTTCCGCAAGGAACGTTGCGGTGTGGCTGTCAGTGGACTTGGCTACCTGCTCAGGGGTACCCGTTGCGACGATCTTTCCTCCACCTGAACCGCCGTTCGGCCCGAGGTCCACAATCCAGTCCGCGGACTTGATGACGTCCAGGTTGTGCTCAATGGTGATCACGGTGTTGCCTTTATCCACCAGTCCCTGGAGGACCATGAGCAGCTTCCGGATGTCCTCAAAGTGCAGGCCGGTTGTGGGTTCGTCCAGAACATAAATACTGCGGCCGTTGGACCTCTTCTGGAGTTCTGCGGCCAACTTCACGCGTTGCGCTTCACCACCTGACAGGGTTGTGGCTGGCTGGCCCAGCCTGACATAGCCCAGTCCTACGTCCACCAAGGTGTTCAGATGCCGTGCGATGGGAGTGAAGGCAGCAAAGAATTCAGCGCCTTCCTCGATAGGCATGTTAAGGACATCGGCAATAGTCTTTCCCTTGTAATGCACTTCAAGGGTTTCACGGTTGTAACGGGCGCCGTGGCACACCTCACAGGGAACGTAGACGTCAGGCAGGAAGTTCATTTCGATCTTCAATGTGCCATCGCCGGAGCATGCTTCGCAGCGGCCGCCCTTGACGTTGAACGAGAAGCGGCCGGGCTGGTAACCGCGGACCTTTGCTTCGGTGGTTTCAGCAAACAGTTTCCGGATGTTGTCGAAGACGCCTGTGTACGTTGCCGGGTTGGAGCGCGGTGTGCGTCCGATCGGGCTCTGGTCAACGTGGACCACCTTATCCAGGTGTTCCAATCCATTAACACTCCTGTGCCGCCCGGCAACCTGCTTGGCGCCGTTGAGCTTGTTGGCGAGGACCTTGTAAAGGATCTCGTTCACCAGCGTGGATTTACCGGAACCGCTGACACCCGTCACTGCCGTAAAGAGGCCCAGGGGGAACGTGGCATCCACATTGTCCAAGTTGTTTTCCCTGGCGCCGATGACCTTGAGCTCACGCTTTTTGTCGTACTTGCGGCGCTTGGCCGGGATGTCGATCTTTCGGCGGCCGGACAGATAGTCGCCAGTCAAGGACTCCTTGTTTTCCAGGAGCTCCTTATAAGTACCGGAATGTACAACCTGTCCGCCGTGCTCGCCGGCGCCAGGTCCAATATCAACCACCCAGTCCGCTTCATGGATGGTGTCCTCGTCATGCTCCACCACGATCAGGGTGTTGCCGAGATCCCGAAGGCGGGTCAGTGTCTCGATCAAGCGGCGGTTATCGCGCTGGTGAAGGCCGATGGAGGGCTCGTCCAGGACGTAGAGGACTCCCACGAGGCCGGACCCAATTTGGGTAGCAAGGCGGATGCGCTGGGCTTCACCGCCGGACAAGGTCCCGGAAGGACGTTCCAGGTTCAGGTATTCAAGCCCTACGTCCAGAAGGAACGTCAGGCGGGCCTGAATTTCCTTCAGGACCTGGTGGGCAATCTGCGCCTCGCGGTCTGTCAAGGTCAAGCTGCCCAGGAACGACGCGCAGTCACGCATGGGAAGCGCCGCTACTTCAGCGATTGACTTGCCATTAATCAACACCGACAACGAAGCAGGGTTGAGTCGCGCACCGTTGCACTCGGGGCAGGGAATCTGACGCATGTACTCTTCGTACCTGTCCCGCGCCCAATCGGAGTCAGTTTCGCCGTGCTTGCGGTGCACATATTGAATGGCACCCTCAAAGCCGGTGCTGTACTTGCGTTCCCGGCCAAACCGGTTCCGATACTGGACCACAACCTTGTGATCCTTGCCGTGCAGCACGGTGTTCCGGACATCCTTGGGGAGCTTTTCCCACGAGGTGTCCATGGAGAAGCCGAGTTCATGGGCCAGGCCCTCCAGGAGGCGGTTCCAGTACTCGGTGGTGGCGGTGCCCAGGGACCAAGGCGCGATGGCGCCCTGTGCCAGGGAAAGCTCGGGGTTGGGAACGATCAGTTCCTCATCCACTTCAAGCCTGGTTCCGATGCCACTGCAGGCTGAGCAGGCGCCGAAGGGGTTGTTGAACGAGAAAGAGCGAGGCTCGATTTCATCGATGGCCAGGGGGTGCTCGTTGGGGCATGCGAGGTTCTCGGAGAAGGCACGGATACGTGCGGGGTCTCCGGCCTCAAGGTCCACGAACTCAATCAGCACCCGGCCTTCTGCCAAGCCCAGCGCAGTTTCAATGGAATCGGTAAGCCGCTGGCTGATGTCTTCCTTGACCACCAAGCGGTCCACTACCACTTCGATGGTGTGCTTGAACTGCTTGCCAAGCTTGGGCGGCTCGCTGAGCTGTACCAGCTCGCCGTCCACCCGGGCGCGCGAATAACCCTTGGCCGTCAGCTCCTTGAAGAGGTCCACGAACTCGCCCTTGCGCCCGCGAACCACGGGGGCCAGAACTTGGAAGCGTGTGCCCTTTTCCAGTTCCAGGAGCTGATCAACTATCTGCTGCGGGGTCTGCCGGGCGATGGGCTCGCCACAGACAGGGCAGTGGGGACGGCCTACACGCGCCCAGAGAAGACGCATGTAATCGTAAATTTCGGTGATGGTGCCCACCGTGGAACGGGGGTTCTTGCTGGTGGACTTCTGATCGATCGACACTGCCGGGGACAGGCCCTCAATGAAGTCCACGTCCGGCTTGTCCACTTGGCCCAGGAACTGGCGGGCATAGGCGGACAACGATTCCACGTACCGCCGCTGTCCTTCGGCGAAGATCGTATCGAAGGCCAAGGAGGACTTGCCCGAACCCGAAAGGCCCGTGAACACGATCATCGCGTCCCTTGGGAGGTCCAGATCTACATTGCGCAGGTTGTGTTCACGTGCGCCCTTGACTACCAGCCGGGACAGGTCCGGCCTGGTGGGCTTGGTATCGGGAACGACGGCTACGCTCTTCAGGGCATCGATGGCTGCATCTTCAGCTAAGGCTTTGGGCACCTACCAATGCTAATCGAAAACTTCTTCGAATTTCCATGTCGTGCCTCACATGCTACTCATCGGTATCAATCAGCGTCATACGCGGCCGCAAGAAGCTGTACCGCTTCGGCGAATGAGGCGCCTTGGGCCTTAGCCGCAGCAGCATATTGGGCGGCAACCTCCGCAAGCGCGCCCCAGCGGTCATCCCGGGCACACACGATGGTGCCGTTGCGTCCCCGCGTAGCGACGACACCCGCAGCCTCCAACTCCTTATAGGCCCGGGCCACTGTATGTGGGGCCACATCCAGCACGCCCGCAAGATTGCGCACCGGCGGGAGCTTGGCTCCCACTGCGAGGACCCCGGAGTCTGCGAGTTCGATGATGCGCAGTCTCAACTGCTCAAAAAGGGCAACTCCGCTGCTGGTGTTGGGGCGCCAGTTCCCGGGAAATCCGTCCAGGGAAGTCATCGCGAACACCGGCCAGGTGCCGGGGCCCATGCGGGCGTTTGCTGCTGAATGAAGCGTCCATGGTCCATGCCGAGAATTAGACCAGCGACGCGGAACGGGAACAAGCCACTGACGGCTGGAAACTTAATTGCTACGCCCGGCAACGGGTCGTGCGGCCTCACGTGTCCCTCCGGGCCACCGCAAAGATGCGGCGGAACGGGAACACTGTTCCGTGGCTTGTGGCCGGATAAGCCTTGCGCAGCAAAGCGGAGTATTCGTGTTCGAAGTCGGCGGCATCCTCGGGAGACAAGGCTGCGAGCACTGGCCGGAGTCCCGTGCCCCGCACCCATTCAAGGACCGGATCCTTGCCCGGTAGTACCTGCTGGTAGGTGGTTTCCCAAGCGTCAGCTGCGCATCCGGCGTCGAGCATGATCCCAAGATAGTCGGCGGGACTACCCACAACGCCATCATGCCGAAGAACGTCGCCAAGGCGGGAGGACCACTTGGATGACTCGGCGAGCTCCCTCATGAGCGTGTGCGAAGGGGATGTGAAATTTCCCGGCACCTGCAGGGCGAACCAGGCACCCGGCTTAAGTTCACGTAGCCACTGACCCAGCATGGCTTGGTGCCCGGGAACCCACTGGAGCGCGGCATTGGTTACTACGACGTCGGTCTCCTGGTCAGGCTGCCAATCAGCAATATCCGCCTGCTCGAATTCCATGTTGGCGAATTTCCGGGCTTGTCCAGCTGCCTTCGCAAGCATCTCGCCAGAGGAATCGAGGCCGACGATGCGGGCATCAGGCCAGCGCACAGCCAGTGTGGCTGTGAGGTTACCGGGCCCGCATCCAAGATCCACCACGTTCCGCGGCGACTCAGCCTGAATCCTGGCCACGAGGTCATGGAACGGCCTGTCCCTGTGATTGCCGAACTCCACATACTTGGATGGATCCCACCTCATATAAGCCTCCTTGCATTTGGCAGCAGCGCTGGGGCGAGCCTAAACCGTCCGGGCACTAAGCTGGAAACCAATGAAACTTCTTGAGCAGCTCCCTGGTTCCACTGCCTCCAACCCCTTGGGTCCGGATGAGATCTACACACGGTTCGTTGAGTGGACAGAGGGCCGCGGCTTGCAGTTGTATGCCGCCCAGGACGAGGCCATCATGGAGCTCGCCTCTGGCGCCAATGTCATCCTGGCGACGCCCACGGGCTCGGGAAAATCGCTTGTTGCCATTGCAGCCCACTTCGAGGCCATGGCCCGCGGCCAACGAAGCTACTACACCGCTCCCATCAAGGCTTTGGTCTCGGAGAAGTTCTTCGCGCTCTGCGATATCTTCGGTGCCGAAAACGTTGGCATGATTACAGGCGACTCCGGCGTGAACCAGGATGCGCCGATTATTTGCTGCACCGCCGAGATCCTGGCCAATATTGCCCTCCGCGAGGGAGCCTCCGCGGAACTTGGCGCTGTGATCATGGATGAATTCCACTTTTACTCCGATCCCCAGCGCGGATGGGCCTGGCAGGTTCCCCTGCTTGAACTCCCCCAGGCCCAGTTCCTGCTCATGTCCGCCACGCTGGGCGACGTCAGCCGTTTCGAAGCCGGCCTCACTGAACTCACCGGCCGGTCCACCACAACCGTTAGCTCTGCGGAGCGTCCGATTCCACTGCATTACTACTATCACCTCACTCCGGTCCACGAGACCCTGGAAGAACTGCTCTCCACCAAGCAGGTCCCGGTCTACGTTGTGCACTTCAGCCAGGCAGAAGCGATCGAACGCGCCCAGAACCTGATGAGCATCAACATGTGCAGCCGGGATGAAAAGGACCGGATCGCAGAGCTTGTCGCCGGCTTCCGGTTTGCCGCAGGCTTCGGAAAGACGCTCAACCGGTTGGTCCGCCATGGCATCGGTGTCCATCACGCCGGGATGTTGCCCAAGTACCGGCGTTTGGTGGAGCAACTCGCACAAGCCGGGCTCCTTAAGGTCATCTGCGGTACCGACACCCTGGGCGTGGGCATCAACGTTCCCATCCGTACGGTTCTGTTGACGGCGTTGAGCAAGTACGACGGCGTACGCACCAGATCGCTTAACTCGCGTGAGTTCCACCAGATTGCCGGCCGCGCCGGCCGCGCCGGGTACGACACCGCCGGTACCGTAGTGGTTCAGGCTCCTGACCACGTGGTGGAGAACACCAAAGCCATGGCCAAAGCCACCGCCAAATTTGGCGATGACCAGAAGAAACTGCGCCAAGTGGTCAAGAAAAAGCCTCCGGAAGGATTCGTTTCCTGGGGTGAGCCGACGTTMAAGCGCCTTGTGGAGTCCGTACCCGAGCCCTTGACTTCAAGTTTCACTGTCACCCACGCAATGCTGTTGAACCTCATGGAACGCCCCGGAGATCCTTTCCAGGCAACGCGGCGCTTGCTCAGCGAAAACCACGAGAACCGCGCGGCGCAGTTGAAACTCATGAAGAAGGCCTTGGGAATCTACCGCGAACTGCTGGCCGCGGGTGTGGTTGAACGCATTCCGGAAGATGAACAGCAATCCGAAGGCCGTTCTGTCCGCTTGACGGTCCACTTGCAGGCCAACTTCGCCCTTAACCAACCGCTTTCACCGTTTGCGCTTGCCGCGCTGGAACTGTTGGATCCAGAGTCGCCGTCGTATGCACTGGACGTTGTTTCGGTTATCGAGGCCGCGTTGGAGAAACCGCGCCAGATTCTCTCTGCCCAGCAGAAGAAGGCCCGTGGCGAGGCAGTTGCCGCCATGAAGGCTGACGGCATCGAATATGAGCAGCGCATGGCCATGCTCGACGAAGTGACGTACCCGATGCCCTTGGCGGAGATTCTCGGCGAGGCCTTTGAGGTGTACCGAAAGGCTGCCCCATGGGTGGGCGACTTCGAGCTGGCGCCCAAATCCATCATCCGCGACATGTATGAACGCGCCATGAACTTCGGAGAGTTCGTGCAGTTCTACGGACTGGCCCGCTCCGAAGGCATCGTCCTGCGCTACTTGGCGGATGGATTCCGTGCTCTCAGGCAGACCGTGCCCCAGGACTTGTTGCGCGAGGACCTCGAGGACCTCATCGCCTGGCTGGGTGAACTTGTCCGGCAAGTGGACTCCAGCCTCCTTGATGAGTGGGAGGAGCTCACGTCAGGGCTTACGCCTACACCGCACGACGCTCCCCCGCCACCGCCACCGCTTTTGACCACGAACATCCGGGCTTTCCGGGTCATGGTCCGGAACGAAATGTTCCGCAGGGTGGAGCTCTTCGCGGACGAAGACTCTGCCGCGCTGGGTGAGCTGGACGCCGACGCCGGCTGGGACGCCGAACGCTGGGAAGAGGTTCTGGACGACTACTTCGATGAACACGATGACATCGGCACGGGCCCCGATGCCCGTGGGCCCGGATTGCTTATCATCACCGAAGAACCCGGCACGTGGCGGGTCCGCCAGATCTTCGATGACCCCGCCGGAAACCACGACTGGGGCATCTCGGCCGATGTGGATCTCGCGGCTTCCGATGAGACGGGCACCGCTGTGGTTCGGGTGACGAACGTCAACCGACTCTAGTCAACCGGCCGAAGGAGGTCCCATGGAATCCGTCCCTGATCTCGGCAGCAGCTTGCGGGCGCTGGACGTAATGAGCGCACAACCCACGGCTCCTTGGACTGGACCGCGACGATGGTGGGCAGTTGCAGATGGCGTTCCTGCACTGGACGTGGAAGGCCTGGCTTTGGGTGCGGTGCGGGCTGCAGCGACGGGGCTGAACGCGTTGACAGGAACGACGCACAGGTACTCGGTTGACGCCGGACCTACGGCGGCTGCGTTCGATTCCCTGGGGCACCTGCGGATAGGTGGCCAGAAACCTGAAGGGTTCGCTCCGTTGTCCGGTTTCCGGAAAACCGCTGATGGCTGGGTCCGCCTCCACGCCAACTATCCACACCACGCCGCCCGGCTCATGGAGGCGGTCTCGGCCAGCGAACCTGCCGATGTGGACCGCGCATTACTGGCCATGACGTCTTTGGAAGCCGAAGACCTTATTACTGGCAACAACGGCGTAGCTGCCGCCGTCCGCACCAGGGAAGAGTGGGCAGCCGCTCCTATGTTTGAAGCGGCCAGTCAGGGGCCGTGGATCAGTTTCGGCCACCTTGGAGCAACCACGGAACCAAGCCGCCCGTCGTCGTGGGTTCCTTCCGCGGTTCCAGACCGTCCGTTGGCAGGTCTCAAAGTCCTGGACCTGACCCGCGTTATTGCCGGCCCCGTGGCAACCCGGCTCCTCGGAGCCCTGGGCGCCGACGTCCTCCGGATCGACCCTCCGCACCTTCCGGAGTTGACAGACGCTTTCATTGACTCAGGCTTTGACAAGCGCAGCGCCGAAGCAGACTTCCGGAATCCGGACGATCTGGCTGCTGTCATGGAACTTCTGGAGATGGCAGACGTAGTGATCATGGGGTACCGCGACGGCGGGCTGGATCGTTTTGGATTGACACCTGACGCGCTGCTGCTGCGCCGCCCGGACCTCGTGGTGGCCACCTTGAGTGCATGGGGCCACGGAGGTCCTTGGCAGGGGCGACGTGGTTTTGACAGTCTGGTCCAGGCAGCGTGCGGCATAGCTGACCGATATGGTCATGACCACGACGGCGGGTGGCGGCCTGGCGCGCTACCGGTGCAGGCGCTGGATCATGCCACGGGCTATGGCCTTGCTGCGGCAGTGTTCGCTTTGCTGACCCAGCGACTGGCTACGGGACGTGGCGGAACGGCCCGGCTTTCGCTGGCCCGGACAGCGGAGGAGCTACTTCTCCTTCCGACGGGCATCGGGACTGACGTCGAGCTGCCAGAGCCCGATTACCACGAGGTAGACAGCCCCTACGGCCGTCTCCGGTACGTCGGTCCGCCCATCGCGGTGGACGGTGTTCCCATTGCTTATCAAGAACCGCCTGTCACGTACGGTTCCTCCGCACGGCGTTGGCGGTAGGTGGCCGGCCCCTGGTAAAGCCCGGCCCCTAGTAAGCTCGGAAGCATGAGTGTAATCCGCCCTGCCACCGTTGAAGACGTTCCCACAATCCTGCGCATGATCCACGATCTTGCGATCTACGAAAAGGAACCCGACGCCGTCAGGAATACCCCGGAGCTGCTGACCGAGGCGTTGTTCGGAGAGAACCCGCGGGTGTACGCGAGCATGGCCAGTAATGCCGCTGGTACAGTGCAGGGCTTTGCCCTGTGGTTCCTGAATTACTCAACGTGGGAAGGTGTTCACGGCATTTACCTGGAAGACCTCTACGTCGTTCCGGACGCGCGTGGAGAGGGCCACGGCAAGGCTCTCCTTCAGCATCTGGCCGCGACCGCCGTCGAACGCGGCTATGCCCGGGTGGAGTGGAGCGTCCTGGACTGGAACGAACCGTCCATCAAGTTCTACAAGAACCTTGGCGCCTTCCCCATGGAGGAATGGTCCACGTTCAGGCTGACCGGCGAGGCGCTGGAAGCGTTCGGAGCAGGTGCCAGCACAAGCAACAAGGCTCTTGCCCATGGCTGAGACGCGAGCCTTGACCGACGCTCACCGTATCCGCGCCCGGCATGAATTCCGAGGCCTCCGAACCGCCGAGCACTACTTCACTGTCCCCCTGGACCATGGTTCGGCTAAATCCGTTACGGACGACCAGGCGAGCGGCGAAACGATCACCGTGTTCGCACGGGAGTATTCCTCCACCGATCACCAAGAGGAGGAGGCCGCCAGACTTCCATGGTTGCTGTTCCTCCAAGGTGGACCTGGCGGGCGCGGGAACCGCGTCACTTCCCTTTCAGGGTGGATGAAGGCGGCGGCCAAGGACTTTCGGATCCTGATGCTGGACCAGCGTGGCACGGGCCTCTCCACACCTGTGGAGCGACAGTCATTGGCGCTCCGCGGTGACGCTGCAGCCCAGGCTGACTATCTCACGCACTTCCGGGCTGATTCGATCGTGGCCGACGCCGAGTTCATCCGGCATGCCTTGGATTCCGGGCCGTGGTCAGTGCTGGGACAGAGCTTTGGTGGATTCTGCGCGTTGACCTATTTGTCCTTCGCCCCGAAAGGGCTGCGGGAGGTCCTCATCACGGGAGGACTTGCTCCCCTGCATGGCCCGGCCGAGCGCGTGTACCGTGCCACATTCCGGCGGGTGGCGGAGCGGAACGCGGAGTACTTCGCCTGGTATCCGGAAGACCGCGAAACTGTCACCAGGATCGTCCGCCACCTAGAACAGCATGAGGAATTCCTGACCAGCGGAGAACGACTGTCGCCCGAGCGGTTCCAGATGGTGGGATCATTCCTCGGCGGCAACACCCGGGTGGACTCCCTGCACTACCTCCTGGAGGACGCTTTCATCGAAACGCCTTTGGGTCAACGACTGTCGGAAGTGTTCCTGGAGCAAGTACGGAGTCTCGTGAGCCGGGCAGGGAACCCCTTGTACGCGGTACTCCATGAATCGATCTACGGGCAGGGCGAAGCCACGGATTGGGCAGCTTGGCGCGTGCTGGAAGAATTCCCCGAGTTCAAGCCGGGAGCGGAGGCCCCGCTGCTCACGGGAGAAATGGTCTACCCCTGGTACTTCGAACAGGATCCGGCGCTGATCCCGCTCCACGACGTAGCCGCCTTGCTGGCTGCCAAGTCGGATTGGTGTCCCCTATATGACCACCAGCAGTTGGCGGTCAACAAGGTTCCAGTGGCAGCGGCCGTCTACAAGGACGACATCTACGTAGACCATGACCTCTCAATGGAAACCGCCGCGGCAGTCCGTGGGCTTCAAACCTGGGTGACGGACGACTTCCACCATGACGGCATCGGGGAAGACGGCGAAGGCATCTTTGGGCGGCTTTTCGGGCTGCTGCGGGGTTCCCGCTGAGGCCACATCTGTCCTAGGCAGGGATTGCACGGCGCGCCCGGGCAGCGGTGGCGGCTGTCAGTGTCAGCATCACAGCGGCCAGCACTCCGGCGGCTATGTTCAGCCCTTCGTAGCCGAGCCAGGCGAGGACAAGTCCGGATGTGGCGCCGCCCGTTGCACCCGCCGCGCCCATGAGCGTATCGGAAACGCCTTGCACGGTTACCTTCTGCTCTTGGGCAACACTTTCAGCAAGGAGCGTGGACCCGGCAATGGTCGCGGCGGACCATCCAAGGCCAAGGATGATCAGGCCTATGGTCACCAATACGGGCTCTTGCTGACCGATTCCCGCGATCAGCACTGCCACCAGCAGAAGTCCGTGCCCTATGGCGATCGTTTGGATGCGGCCGGCTTTGTCCGTTAGCCAGCCCCAGAGCGGCGAGAGGGCGAACATGCCGGCGATATGCAGCGAAATTGTCAGCCCAATGACAACCAAGGCGTCTGTGCTGTCGGTTGTTCCGCCGTGATGGCCGGCATGTGAACCGCCCACTAGCTGCTGCAGGTGCAAGGGCGTCATGGACATGATCGCCACCATGACGCCGTGGGCAGCAACCACGGCTGCAAGCGCAAGGATGGCCCGGGGCGAGGAACGAACAGCTTGAAGGCCGGAGCGGATAGTGCCCCTGACAGGGAGGGTCCCCGAGCCTGCGGACTCCGAGGCCAACCGCCGCGCCAGCAGCAACGGGTCCGGCCGCAAACCGATGAAGAGCAACACCGCCGCCAGGAACAGACCTGCGGCTGAGAAGACGAAAGGACCGGCAATGGGTGGCAGGCCCAACGCGGACCCCACTGCGGCACCAGGTTGGATGAGGTTTGGACCGGCCACGGCTCCGATAGTGATCGCCCAGACGACAGTGGACAGTGACCTGCCGCGGTGCTCAGCGTGGGCGAGGTCGACGGCGGCGAACCTCGCCTGAAGGTTGGCGGCTGTACCAAGTCCGAGAAAACCGGCAGCGAGCAGGAGAAACGGGAATGATTCGGCCACCACGGAGACCATCACCAGGACTGCCCCGATCATGGCAGCCAGCAGGCCAGAAACGAGGCCCACCCGGCGTCCGCGCGCTTCCGCCAGCCGTGCCAGCGGTAGGGCAGTCAAGGCTGCCGCGAGGGTGAGGACAGTAGTGATCGATCCCGCCCACGCCTCGGACCCGGACAGATCCACGGCCAGGAGCGATCCGATGGACAATGTGGCGCCGTTGCCGACTCCGCTGAGGAGCTGGGCCGAACTGAGCAGGAAAACAGTACGGCGCTGGACCCGTTGGGGGTCCAGCGCCGTAGTAGAAGTGGTAGTCACTTCACGAGACTACAACTTTCACAGCCCGGTTACTCGGCTTCGCTCAAGCTCTTCTTCGAGTCCTCTTCCAACCGTGCGTCCAGCTTGGACTGGCGCGCCGCCGGGCTGAGCAAGCTGGCGACGACTGCTACGACGATCGTGCCGATAATGACCGCCAAAGAAACGAAGGTAGGAATCTCGGGAGCCCACTCGATGTGGTGGCCGTTGTTGATGAACGGAAGCTCGTTGACGTGCATTGCGTGCAGGACGAGTTTGACGCCAATGAAGGCAAGAATGACTGACAGGGCGTGCTTCAAGTAGATCAGGCGGCTCATCAGTCCACCCAGCAGGAAGTACAGCTGGCGCAGGCCCATGAGCGCGAAGATGTTGGCTGTGAAGACGATGAAGGCACTCTGGGTCAGGCCGAAGATCGCGGGAATGGAGTCCACCGCGAACAGGAGGTCGGTCATGCCGATGGTCACGAAGACGATCACCATCGGGGTGAAGACCTTCTTGCCGTTTACGGTGGTGCGCAGCTTGCCGCCGTCGAACTTTTCAGACATCGGCAGGACCTTGCGCAGGCGCGCAACCAAGGGGTTTTCGGCACCTTCTTCTTCGTCTTCACCGGAATCCGTGGCCTGCTTCCAGGCAGTCCACAGCAGGAAGGCGCCGAAGATGTAGAAGATCCAGCTGAACTGCTCGATGACCACCGCGCCCAGGGCAATGAAAATACCGCGGAGGACCAGTGCGATGATGATGCCCACCATCAGCACTTCCTGCTGGTATTTCCGGGGCACGGAGAAGCGGGCCATGATGATGATAAAGACGAACAGGTTGTCGATGCTCAGGCTGTATTCAGTAACCCAGCCGGCGACGAACTGGCTGCCATATTCGGGGCCAGTGAAGTAGAACATGGCACCGGCAAAGACCAGGGCCAAGGCAACGTAGAAGGCGACCCAGAGGCCGGCTTCCTTCATTGATGGTTCGTGGGGACGTTTGACCACCAGGAGGAGGTCGATGAGCAGGATGATGCCGAGGGCGACGAATGAGCCGACCTCAAACCAGATTGGAAGCTCCATTAATGCAGGCCTTTCGCAGGGTACGGGAAAGCGGTGTAAGTCTCTCCGGCCTGCCAGTGCGGTGAATGCACATTCAGCGGCCCACTAAGTCCGGCGAGGCATCTGTGCCTTGCGTGCTGACGGACATAGCGCTTGGGATACTCCCCTACGTGACCACAACCTTACCTTAGGCGTGCCCTGCGGACTGCATTTGACGCAATTCGCGCTTCAACTCCCCCACTTCGTCGCGGATTCGGGCGGCGACCTCGAACTGCAGCTCGGCAGCGGCCCCGTGCATCTGTTCCGTGAGTTGTTCGATCAGGCCAACCAGATCTTCTGCGGGAGCCGCGGCCAGTCCGTCCTTCCGGACGGTGGCTGCACCCTTGCTGCCCGAGGTACGTTTGGCTCCCTTGGCCAGCCTGTTGTTGTTCAGGAGCTCCTGGGTATCAGCATCTTCGCGGGCCAGCTGGTCCGTGATATCAGCGATTTTCTTCCGAAGCGGCTGGGGATCAACGCCATTATCGGTGTTGTACTTGACCTGGATGGCGCGGCGACGATTGGTTTCTTCGATGGCGTGCGCCATGGAGTCCGTGATCCTGTCCGCATACATGTGGACCTGGCCGGACACGTTTCGAGCGGCACGGCCAATCGTCTGGATAAGGGACGTGGATGAACGCAGAAAGCCTTCCTTGTCGGCATCCAGGATGCTGACCAGCGAGACTTCTGGCAGGTCCAGGCCTTCGCGCAGGAGGTTGATGCCGACCAGGACGTCAAAGACACCCATCCGGAGCTCGCGCAGCAGCTCAACCCGGCGAAGAGTGTCGACGTCGGAGTGGAGGTACTGGACTTTGACGCCGTGGCCCAGGAGGTAGTCCGTCAGGTCTTCGGCCATGCGCTTGGTCAACGTAGTTACCAGGACGCGTTCATCGCGTTCAGTGCGCTGGCGGATTTCGCCCAGGAGATCATCGATCTGTCCCTTGGTGGGCTTCACGATCACCTCGGGATCGATGAGTCCAGTGGGCCGGATGATCTGCTGGACAGTGCCGTCCGCCTTCCCGAGCTCGTACTTGCCGGGTGTGGCCGACAAGTACACGGTCTGCCCGATGCGTTCAAGGAACTCATCCCACTTCAAGGGCCGGTTGTCCATGGCCGAGGGCAGCCGGAAGCCGTGGTCCACCAGCGTGCGCTTGCGCGACATATCCCCTTCGTACATAGCGCCGATTTGCGGGACAGTGACGTGGGATTCGTCGATGACCAGAAGGAAGTCGTCTGGGAAGTAGTCCAGGAGGCAGTGCGGTGCCGTACCGCCTGCACGGCCGTCGATGTGCCGCGAGTAATTCTCGATGCCGTTGCAGAAACCCATCTGCTGCATCATTTCCAGATCGTAGGTGGTCCGCATCCGCAGCCGCTGGGCTTCCACCAGCTTGTTCTGGCTCTCCAGCACCTTCAGGCGCTCTGCGAGTTCGTCCTCGATGGCCGAGATTGCGCGGCCCATCCGCTCCGGGCCGGCAACGTAGTGGGAGGCCGGGAAGACGTACATTTCGGTTTCCTCGCGGATGACCTCGCCCGTTACCGGATGCAGCGTGTAGATGTTCTCGATTTCGTCGCCGAAAAATTCGATTCTGAGTGCGAGTTCCTCGTACATGGGAATGATCTCTACGGTGTCCCCACGGACGCGGAAGGTGCCCCGGTGGAAGTCCATGTCATTGCGCGCGTACTGCATGGAAACGAACTTGCGAAGGAGGTGGTCACGGTTCATTTCGGCGCCCTTGGTGAGCGTCACCATGCCCGCGATGTACTCTTCGGGTGTTCCCAGGCCGTAGATGCAGGAGACTGTGGCTACTACGATGACGTCGCGCCGGGTCAGCAGCGCGTTGGTGGCCGAGTGCCGAAGCCGCTCGACTTCCTCATTGACCGAGGAGTCCTTTTCGATGAACGTATCCGTCTGCGGTACGTACGCTTCCGGCTGGTAGTAGTCGTAGTACGAGACGAAGTACTCCACCGCATTGTTGGGCAGGAGTTCCCTGAACTCGTTGGCCAGCTGGGCCGCCAGGGTCTTGTTTTGAACCATGACCAGCGTGGGACGCTGCACCTGCTCAATAAGCCAGGCTGTGGTGGCGCTCTTGCCCGTACCGGTAGCGCCGAGAAGGACAACATCCTTCTCGCCGTTGTTGATGCGTTCTGTCAGTTCCGCAATTGCCGCCGGCTGGTCGCCGGCGGGTTTGTAATCGCTGACGACTTCGAAGGGCGCGACGACACGGTTGATCTCCTGGGCAAGACTCATGACACCAATCTACCCCCGCACCCCGACAGTTTATTGTTCGGAATTAAGTCCCGCTGCAACAGAAGAATACGACGGCGGTTGCCAGCCGGTGCGGCTGGCCCACTCATCCATCAGCGGCCAGGCCACATCCGTGAACCAGGGTTCTTTGGCATCGGCGTAGGCAGCCGTGCCGGGGTCGCTGGCATGTTGTGCAGCAAGTTCGCGCTTGTGCCCCTCATACAGGGCAACGGCAGAAGCTTCGGCCCTCAACCAGTCACGAAACAGCAGCGCGTATCTCCAGCCGGGCGAGCCGGCAACGCGCACATGCAGGTTCGTCGGGCGTCCTGGATCCGCGTTGGCATGGAAGCGTTTCTGCCATTGGGCCGGATCCGGCTGCCACGGCTTCGGGGTGTCTGCGACGACGCCCGGAACACGCGGGTATCCGGCCGCGGCCAGATGTGGCGCAATCCGATCCGCCACCTCAAGATCGGCAACAGTCAGTTGAAGGTCAATGACGTCCTTGGCCGCCAACCCGGGCACCGATGTAGATCCAATGTGGTCCACGGCAAGGATGTCCTCCGGTGCCGCTGCCTGGATCCGCGAGGACAGTCGGGCCGCTTGCGGGCCCCAGTCGGTTCTGGAAGCAGACAGGACTGGCCCTTCTGTTCGCCGGGCACGAACACCCCGCCGGCAATTGTCCGCGAAGGGCAGCAGTCGACCGAACCACAAAGCATCCACTGTGGCGAGCAGTTCCTCCCGGCTGCCGGAATTTTCCAGGACGATGTCCGCTGCAGCGTTTCTTGCCTCTTGGCTGGCTTGGGCCGCCATTCGGGAACGCGCGTCCTCCAGGCTCATCCCGCGAAGGTCTACCATCCGTTGTATCCGCACGTCATCGGGAGCATCCACCACAATCACCAAATGGAAAGCACTCCCCTGCCCTGTCTCAACCAACAGGGGAATGTCCTGGACCAGAATGTCTTCATCCGCGGCTTGGGCAACGATTGCGGCTGCGGACTCCCGGACCAACGGGTGGATGATGCCGTTGAGCACTTCACGCCGTGAGGGATCCTGGAAAACTATGGCGCCAAGGGCGGGCCGGTCCAGTCTCCCCTCAGGGCCCAGGATCCCCGGTCCAAAAGCCTCTACTACGCGGGCGAGCCCCGGAGTTCCGGGCTCCACCACTTGCCTGGCAATGAGGTCAGCATCAATGAGCACGGCCCCCAGCTCCTGCAGCCTGGCAGCCACCAGCGATTTTCCCGAGGCGATACCGCCCGTCAGCCCGATCTTCAACACCCCTCCACACTAGACTGAAGCGGTGGAAATTGAGGATGACAGCCGTGCAACCAGTTACACAACGCTGGCTGAAGGTCCGGATTTCCGCCACGAACTGGAGATCCGGCGTTCCCGCTTTATCACTGTTCTCCGCCGCTCGCCGGACGAAGGAACTGCACGCTCCCTGGTGGCTGCGCTGAGACGCGAGTTCCATGACGCACGGCACCACTGTTCGGCTTTCGTTGTAGGTCCGGACAGGATGATTCAACGTTCCAGTGACGACGGCGAACCGTCGGGCACGGCCGGTATTCCCATGCTGGAAGCACTGCTCAAACGTGAGACAGCACCCGGGGTGACCGACCTTAGCGACGTAAGTGTCGTCGTCGTCCGCTATTTCGGCGGAATCCTACTGGGCGCGGGCGGGCTGGTCCGTGCCTATTCCGAATCGGTATCTGCAGCTTTGGAACTGGCACCCCTGGTGCAGCGTCGACGGCTGCGGCTTTGCGACATCGACGTGCCGCACGCGGACGCCGGACGCTTGGAGAACGAACTCCGCGGATCCGGCTTTGTCATGGCCAACACCAGCTATGAAGCCAAGCACACAGTCCTCCGGGTCGCGCTGGCGGACAACAGCGACGCCTTGGCGGAGGCGCACTCCCGTGTAGCGGCCCTCACTGCAGGCACGGGCACACTGAGTCCGCAGGGAACGGAGTGGATCGATGTACCCTGAATCAACTATGCAACCCCGGGCGGCCGCAGCCGGACTCGAAGGGCCGGCTTAGCTTAAGCAGAAGGACCCCTGCCGCATGGCAGGGGTCCTTCTTTGGCTATTCAGCGCATCCCGTGAGGGGTGGCGGAATTAGTTGCCGGTCAGCTTCTCGCGCAGTGCTGCGAGAGCTTCGTCGGACGCCAGGGTGCCGGCGTTGGACTCAGCAGCAGCCGGCTCCGAGGAGTAGCTGGTGGTGCCGGAATCGCTCTCACCGGACGTTGCAGCGGCAGCGTCGTCAGCAGCGTGCTGTGCAACCTGCTTCTTGTGGGCTTCCCAACGCGTCTGAGCGTCAGCGTACTGCTGCTCCCAAGCGGCGCGCTGGGTCTCGTAGCCTTCGAGCCATTCGTTCGACTCGGGGTCGAAGCCCTCGGGGTACTTGTAGTTGCCCTCTTCGTCGTACTCAGCGGCCATACCGTACAGAGCGGGATCGAACTCGGTGCTGTCAGCGTCAACGCCCTCGTTAGCCTGCTTGAGGGAGAGGGAGATGCGGCGACGCTCGAGGTCGATGTCGATGACCTTGACGAACAGTTCGTCTCCAACGGAGACAACCTGCTCGGCGAGCTCAACGTGGCGGACAGCCAGCTCGGAGATGTGAACGAGGCCTTCGATGCCGTCTTCGACGCGAACGAACGCACCGAACGGAACCAGCTTGGTGACCTTACCCGGGACAACCTGGCCCAGGGCGTGGGTGCGGGCGAAGGTCTGCCACGGGTCTTCCTGCGTAGCCTTGAGCGACAGGGAGACACGCTCGCGGTCCAGATCCACTTCGAGGACCTCGACGGTGACTTCCTGGCCAACCTCGACAACCTCGGACGGGTGGTCGATGTGCTTCCAGGAGAGCTCGGAAACGTGAACGAGGCCGTCTACGCCGCCAAGGTCCACGAATGCACCGAAGTTGACGATGGAGGAAACAACGCCGGGACGAACCTGGCCCTTTTCCAGCTTGTTGAGGAACGTGGAGCGGACCTCGGACTGGGTCTGCTCGAGCCATGCACGGCGGGACAGCACAACGTTGTTGCGGTTCTTGTCCAGCTCGATGATCTTGGCTTCGATCTGCTGACCGATGTACGGAGCGAGGTCGCGGACACGACGCATCTCGACGAGGGATGCGGGCAGGAAGCCGCGCAGGCCGATGTCCAGGATGAGGCCACCCTTGACAACCTCGATGACGGTACCGGTAACGACGCCGTCTTCTTCCTTGACCTTCTCGATGTCGCCCCAGGCGCGCTCGTACTGAGCACGCTTCTTGGAGAGGATCAGACGGCCTTCTTTGTCTTCCTTGGTGAGAACCAAAGCTTCGACCTGATCGCCAACGGCAACAACTTCGCCGGGGTCAACGTCGTGCTTGATGGAAAGCTCGCGGGAAGGGATGACACCTTCGGTCTTGTAACCGATGTCGAGCAGGACTTCGTCGCGGTCGACCTTGACGACGGTACCTTCGACGAGGTCACCGTCGTTGAAGTACTTAATGGTGGCGTCGACAGCTGCGAGGAAGTCCTCAGCGGTACCGATGTCGTTAATGGCGACTACGGGGGTACCGGGCTTCTCGGTGGAGGTGATGGTCATGTAGTAGGGGCTCCGTTGTGGATAGTTAGTCGGTCAGGCAAACCGCTGCCGCCCGGGTCCGGACGGCAGAACACGGCAAAATACCGGGTCATCCTGATTTGTGGATTAATACAAAATGGACGCATGCACGTAGTACACGCCCGTTTATTCTAGTCGTATCTGCAAAGCAGGGTCAAAAGGACTCCGGCAGGACCAGCAAAGGCGTTCATACAGGCAGGACGTCTCCGAGTCGCGCGAACGTAACCCCTCGGTCCAGCAACCGAGGCAAAGCCCTCGCGTAACCCTCTGCAGTTCCCGCGCCCGGCCTGTTGAAGTGCGAGATGACGATGTCTCCCGCCGCTGCCTTGGCCACTTCCCCGGCGACGGTAGCCGGTGCAAAGGTGGCCCCGCCGTCGCCGTTTATCGTGAAGTTGACTGGCAGCATCCCCAGCCTGCGGGTCATGCTGGCAGCGACGTCATCGTAGAACGCCGTTCCTGGCCGGAAGAAGCGCGGGGAAACCCCGGTTAACTCATGCATGAGGGCCTGGTTGCCCATCAATTCCTCGTACACTGCCGCAGGGTTTGCCGTTCCGGCTATGCCGTAAGCGGACTTGCCATTGACTGACAAGGGCAGGTGAAGTGTGCCGTGGTTCGAGAGCTCGAACAGGGGGTCGGCGGCCAGTTCCGCGGCAAGTGACTTGTTCGCGTTAATCCAACGGCTGTTAATGAAAAGTGTGGCGGGGACGTTGAGGCTGCGAAGTGACTTGAGCAGCTTGTGGTCACAGCCGGTTCCGCCTGGGCCGCCGCAGGCATCGAACGTGAGGGCCACATGCCGCGAGGCAGAATTGTTCACCACACCCGTCACGTGAAGGCCCCACTCCTGCGGCCGCAGGGATCCAAATTCTGCCAGGATCTGCGGCTTGCCTGGGATGGCGGCTGGCAATGCGGGAGCGCTCGACGGCGGCACCGGACTCTGGTCGCCTGCGTCGCCGCTGCCTCCCTCACCGCTGCCGGGCTTGGCGGCGAGGGCAGCAGCAGCTTGCTCACTGGACAGCGCGGCGATGGAGGGCGGTGGCGTCGCAGGGCCGGCCCTGGGTCCGTTTGGTGGGACAACCCCGGGCCCATTTGAGGGACTACCAGGGGCCATCTGCCCTGGTCCGGCGGCGTCCGGGAGCGCAGCTCGCCCGTTGTCCGCGCAAGCCGCCAGAGCTGCAGTTGCCAGCCCCGCCATTCCAAGCAGCACCGAACGCCGGCCGGCCAACGGCCGCCGCTTGGAATCCCCCATGGATGTCCTTGTCTATTGAGTATGTGAGTCGCTTGTAAAAGTGCCTATTTCCGGAAGTGCTTTTTAGAAGTGCGTGAGGCAGTGCGCCGGCCGTTCCACAGCAAAAAGCTGCTGGGCTGCGAACGCGGCACCGGGCTTGCCTTCGCTCATCCGCCCGGCAGCTGTGAGCGTCACTGGGGACACAGCACCAAGATAGATGGACGCGAGATCCGCGACATCCATGCGGAGATCAGGTTGTTGGCCGGATGCCTCGGTGACGGCCGCGGTAGCACCGCCGTCGGACTCCAACGCCCATGTGCCACCAGCCAGACCAAGTGTATCCGAGACTTCCATGACGAGCTTTCCGGCAACCGGATACCGTCGGGCGGCCAGCGCTGCCGGAACGTCCAGGATCCGTAGCCACAACATGTCCCGAACATCCGAGGAGTCGATGCATCTGGGATCTTGCAAGGCCCAGGTCAGCGGATCGTCCACGGGAGCCTCGGCCCACGTCACCTGGTCAATGAGATCGATGCTCCCAAGGAAGCGCCAGAGATCGAGATAGGCCGCATTGGTACCAGCAACGAGGTCCACGATTTCCATGGTGTAGGGCTTGGCATCCCAGCCCTTGAAGCGATAGGAAACGTAGCCGTCCAGTGATCCGGAGGCGTTGTAGTGCAGGGCGCTTCTGACACCGGTGTCAGGCTTTCCGTCATGGCCGATCGCTCCGGAAGCCAGCAAGCGATAATACTCTTGGCGGTCTACTGAGCCAGGAGTCGCACGCTGGACGTGGCCGAAGATCTGTGGCGCAACCTCCAGGAGCACGCTGGGGTCAGCCACCTCTACCGTTCCTGTCGCCAACCCCTTGAGGCGGAAACGAGGGCCGGTGTCGACCTTGATGCTGCGTTCAAAGGTAGCCACGCCAAAACCGAAGCGGCCGTAGATGGACCCCTCTGAGGCGGTCAGCGCTGCCATGGCGAGACCATCGTCCTTTGCACCGGCAAGGTCAGCGGTGATCATGCCCCGGAGCAGTCCTTTTCGCCGGTGCGTTCCACGGACAGTCACGTTCGTCACGAGGTTTGATTCCAGTTGTCGGCCAAACCCGATGTTCAGGGATTTGCGCATGGTGCCGTACGTGGCCACCGGGACCTCGACGCCCAGAGCGTGCTCGGGAACGTCTCCGTTGATGTACACCCCGGTCAATTCACGCTGGTCTGTGCGGTAGGCCGCCAGGGTCCTGGCGATGTACTCGTCGTCACGCCTGTGCTGGTGGAAGCCGTGCGAGACTGCCTGGACCCATGCGGCACAGCGGGAGTAGGCAGGGTCCTCACGATCAGCAGTAGCAGGGAATTGTTGAACCCTGTATTGATCGGCATCTTTCTCGGCGGAGTTCGTTTCGGAATAACTTTCATTGGGATCAGCCACGCCCCCGAGCCTAGCCAGACGCCGGAGGGCGCGCCACCATCAAGGCGGCGCGCCCTCCGGCGATCCTTTCGAACGTGCGGGCTACTAGTGGCCGGCCTCGTACCAGCTGGACCCTACGCCGAGCTGGACGTCCAACGGGACTGACAGCTCAGCAGCAGTCCCCATTTGCTCTACGACCAGTTTTTCGACGGCGTCGCGCTCTCCCGGGGCGACCTCGAGGACGAGTTCGTCGTGGACCTGGAGGAGCATCCGCGATTTCAAGCCCTGGCTCGCAAGTTCGGCTGAGACGCCCAGCATTGCCCGCTTGATGAGGTCGGCGGCGGAACCCTGGATGGGCGAATTAAGCGCAATGCGCTCGGCTGCTTCCCGGGCCTGACGATTGGTGCTGGTGAGGTCCGGGAGGTAACGGCGGCGACCTTCAATGGTGGCCGTGTAACCGTCCACCCTCGCCTGGTCCACAACGCCCCTGAGATAGTCACGCACACCGCCGAAGCGATCGAAGTAGTCCTTCATCAGCGTCCTGGCCTCATCCACCGAAATTTCCAGCTGCTTTGAGAGGCCAAACGAGGTCAGTCCGTAAGCCAGGCCGTAGGACATCGCCTTCACCTTGGAGCGCATCGCGCTGGTGACCTCGGCAGGAGGGACATTGAAGATCCGCGAGCCCACGAAGCGGTGCAGGTCCTCGCCATCCCTGTAGGCCTGGATCAGCGCCTCGTCACCGGAGAGGTGGGCCATGATGCGCATTTCAATCTGTGAGTAGTCAGCAGACAGAAGGCATTCATACCCCTCGCTGACCACGAAGATTCCACGGACCCGGCGACCTTCTTCACTGCGCACCGGGATATTTTGCAGGTTGGGGTTGTTTGAGGAGATCCTGCCCGTGGCGGCGATGTTCTGCGCGTAGGTGGTGTGGATACGCCCGTCATCCGCGACGGACTTCTTGAGGGTTTCCACCATCTGGGCGAGCTTTGAGGATTCGCGGTGGGCCATGAGCTGCACCAGGAACTCGTGGCCGGTCTTTTCCAGCAAGCCCTTCAGGGATGCGGCGTCGGTGGTGTAGCCGGACTTGATCTTCTTCGTCTTGGGAAGTCCAAGTTCCTCGAACAGGACGGTCTGGAGCTGCTTGGGTGATCCCAGGTTTACCTCATGACCGATTGCCGCAAACGCCTGTTCCTGGGCGTTCTCGATCACCTTGGTGAGGTCCGCAAGCTGTTCGTCCATACGGTCCGTGGAGACGTAGATACCGGTCAGTTCCATCTGCGCCAGGACGCGGGATACCGGAAGCTCCAGCGTGGTCAGCAGGGCGTCGGCCTTGATACCGGCAAGTTCCGTTTCGAAGTGTTTGCTGAGGGCATGCACGACGGCGGCCTGCTGGACGAGCGCTGCGGCCGCGGCTTGGTCGCTGCCTCCCGTGAGGTCCAGCTCCAACTGCCCGGCGGATGCGGTCACAACGCCCAAGGAGATCTTGAGGTGGACCTGGGCGAGCTCCGGGAGGTCGTAGCTGCGGCGGTCCGGCTGGATCAGGTATCCGGAAATCGACGTGTCATCCACAACGCCTTCCAAGCCCAGACCACGGCTGTGCAGGGCCTTGAGCGCGGCCTTGAACTCGTGCACCACCTTGGCTTCTTGAGGGTCCCGGAGCCAGCTGGCCAGCGCCGACTCGGCTGCTGAATCCAGCCCGCTGAGCTCGATGTAGGCAGCGCCATTGTTCCGGACCACAGCCAACGCGCTGGCATCCTCGCCGATACGGCCCTGGACAGGCTGGATGGCTATCGCGGAACGAGTGCCGGAACCGGCGCTGAAGAAGGCCTCAAGCTCAGCGGCGCCCTGGAGTGTGGCAAACTCGGGGGCTTCGATGGTGTCCGGGGCAGCACCGGTGGTGTCGTCGCCGTAGAGATCGAAGAGCCGGGGGCGGAGCGTACGAAATTCCAGCTCCTCGAACAGTTCCTCGATGGCGCGGCGGTCGGGGCGCGGCTCGTGGAGGTCCTCCAGCCTGACGGGCAGTTCGAGGTCTGTCAGCAGCTGGTTCAGCCTGCGGTTCCGTTTGACGTTCTCAAGGTTCTCCTTGAGCGCTCCGCCCACCTTGCCACCGATTGCGTCAAGGTTCTCCAGGATGCCCTCCAGGCCACCGTAGAGGTTGATCCACTTGGCGGCGGTCTTTGGCCCCACGCCGGGTACGCCCGGAAGGTTGTCCGCCGATTCGCCCACCAGGGCAGCCAGGTCCGAATACAACGCGGGCTTGACAAAGTACTTCTCTTCGATCGCCGCAGCATCCAGCTTGGGGATGTTGCTCACGCCCTGTTTGGGGTAGAGCACAAAAACGTTGTCGTTGATGAGCTGGAAGGAGTCCCTATCGCCCGAGACCAGGAGGACCTCAAAGCCGGCGGCATCCGCCTGGGCCGCTAGGGTGGCCAGGATGTCATCAGCTTCGTAGCCGGGCAGAGCAATGGTCTTGATTCCCCACGCCTCCATAACCCTCGCGATGAGGGCGATTTGGCCCTGGAACTCCGCGGGCGTCGCGTTACGGCCGCCCTTGTACTCGCTGTACTCGGCCTTGCGGAAGGTGGTGTCGTCAGAGACATCAAACGCGACGGCGACGTGCGTGGGCTTCTGGTCCTTGATCAGGTTGATGAGCATGGAGGTGAACCCATGCACGGCGTTGGTGTACTGGCCTCTGGCAGTAGAGAAGTTTTCAGCAGGGAGGGCGTAGAAGGCCCGGAACGCCATGGAATGGCCATCCAGGACCAGCAACCTGGGCCGGCCCTCCCCCGTGGTGCTGGGTGAAGCGGTGGAAGAGGGGGTGGGTGCTGTTGCAATGGCAGCAGCTTGGGCCGTTGGAACCTGGTCCGGTTTGGTTGTTTCACTCACAGGTGCCAGCCTAGTTGGCATGATGGACAATTTCACGCCGAACCGGTTTGTCGACGAGCTGAACGAGGCAGGTGTGCCCGAAGAGTTCCACGATTGGCTTTCCGGCCACGGCGTTGGCTCCCTTGTAGTGAAAATGGGTATTCGGTTTACCGAGCTCAGTGCCGAACGCACTGTGGCAACCATGCCTGTGGAAGGGAACACGCAAGTAGCCGGCATCCTTCACGGCGGAGCGCACGTGGTCCTGGCGGAAACCCTGGGCTCATTTGCTGCGTCGCTTCACGCCGGCAGGGGACGGCACGCTGTGGGAATTGAAGTCGGCGCGACGCATCACCGCTCCATTGCCAGCGGAACGGTAACCGGCACGTGTACGGCGATCCACCTGGGCGGGACGTTGGCCACGCACGAGATCGTTATCACAGACGAAAAAGGCCGGAGGCTTTCAACTGCCCGGATTACCAACATGATCCGCAACAACCGCCACTGACCAACCAGCTACTGACCAACCAGCTACTGACCCGGCAGCTACCGCGGCCCAAAGCGCTACTGCGGCGGCATGCGGTAATGCAGTTCAGCCGCGGCCCCGCCAAGGATGCGCGAGGACAGCAACTCAAGTGGCGCCGTCGGACCCTTGAGCGGCAGCAGCCGCTTACCGGCGCCGAGTACAACGGGGATGATGGTGACGATCATCTCGTGGAGCAAACCGGCGTTGGCGAACTGGGCCACGAGGTCCCCGCCGCCCACCAGCCAGACGTTCTTGTCTCCGGCGTCGGCGAGGAGGTCCGGGGCGAACTCGCGCACATCCCCACGGACGAACGTGACGTTCGAACCGGCCGGAGCCGAATATTCATGGTGGGTGAACACCCAACAGGGGGTGTCGGGGTAGGGCCACTTGCCGGGCTCGTGCTCCATGAGCCAACGGTAGGTCTCGCCGCCCATGGCGATACAACCCACCCCTGCGAAGAAGGACTCATAGCTGCCGCTCACGCCTTCAACCTGGTCGAATTGCAGGAGCCAGCCGAGGTCGTCGTCCGGAGAAGCAATGAAGCCGTCGACGGTGGAGGCAACGTAGTACTGGAAGATCGACATGGCCCCAGACTAGTCAGTTGGCGTTGGCGTTCCCATACTCCACACGCACACTGCCATCATCGCGGAGTACCACCACCCGGCCCTGGGCAAGCGTCCATCCGTCGTTCAGTAGAAAGATTCTTCCGCCGCTGACCACCAGCAGTCTCAGGCCTGTGTACCGGTACAGCGGCACGGCATCTGTACCAGCTGACTCCTCATGGACGTTGGGCGCTGTCACGGCCAACCGCTCCTTGCTGTACACCACGGCTGTTGGAAGCAGACTGGACCGTTCCTGGTAATCGATGGCTGCGCCCCGCCCAAGGGCTTGCGCGTAATCAGAGGTACCCCAGAAAAGAAGCAGGGTGACCAGGACAAACACCAGGGATCTCTCGAGCGAGCGCGGAGTCGTGGCGCGGAGTCCCCGTTGGGCCGGATCGGCGGCCCGCCGGCGCACGCTCAGTCCCCATGCCCCAACCAGCAAGCCGGCGGCGATGAGGAAGGGTGCATAGAGCAGGATCCGTTCCGGCTGGGTCACGATCGCCACCCACATCACGGCCGCGTAGGCGAAGCCGAGAACCAGTACCACCAGGGCGGCTCTTCGAAGAAGTGTCTGGTAGCGTGCGGCGCCCAGGAGTCGGGAAACGAGCCTATCCACCATGAGCCATAACAACCCGATCACCACGAGCCAGGCCAACGGCTGGAACAGCGACTGGATACTCCGCAGGATAAAGTCCTGCACCGTGTAGCCAAACAGGCTGACGTCCAGGCCCATGGCCTTTGCCTGGGCATCCGTACGTGCCCAGCCGAAGTAGACCAACAACGCCGTGGCCACGGTCAGGGGCGGACCAATGACGGAGAGGACGTCCAGGGTCCGCTGCCAGCGGTTGTTGACCAGGCTCCGCTCCTCGGCTTCTTGTGACGCAGCGGGCTCCTGTGAGGCAGCGGACTCCTGGGGGACGCTCATGGAGTTGCCGTTGGGGAGGCACCAAAGGAAGGAATGGTTGGCGGGCCGCTCTGCGTGGGTCCATCACTTGGCCGGGTTCCAGGCGTTCCACCCGGGCCCGTGCTGGTGGGCGTGGAATCTTCATAGAAGAACGTCACTGTTCCGCTGATGTCCACGGTGTCCGTGATGGAAATGCGGACGGAGTCGCGGCCGTCGGACGGCGGCATCCTCAGGTATAGCGTTTCGTAATCCCCGCCGCCGGCAACTATTTCGGGAGCTGCCGGGACGCCGTCGAACAGGATGTCCCCAACCCTGACGTAATAGCCATCCAGCCTGACGACAGTTCCGCCTGTTCGGGGGCCGGAGGCACGTGCTGTGCCGGCCACTGGCCTCAGGCCGTTGTCTACCACCGTGAGGCCGCTCAAGTGCCGAGGGCAAGCTTCACCCGGGGCGGTCTGAGGCTTTAGTGGAACTCCCGGGTTGCTGCGGTGTTGGGCGATCGCAGAGGCTGACGTTGCGGCCACCGTGAACTCAAGACACTGGGTCTGCGGTATGCGGGGTGTTGCTGCAACGGCGTTCGAAGCCCGCTGCCAGTCCTGCTGGGCACCGCTTTGCAGTGCCTTGCAGACAGCGGCGCCGGCCTGCCACACGGCAGCATCTTCCGCACCTTCCAGGCTCTGGGCGAGGGCATCGCATTGGAATTGCTGCAGCAGGAGATAGCGCTGACCGGACGAGGGATCGTTGGGGCCCACCGGCCCAATGGGTACCCAACGCACCACGGGCGCTTCCGCCTGTGGAGCCCCGGGTCCGGCCGGACCGGCGGGCTGCCCGGCAGTAGGATCGACGGCGGTGGGAACCGCTGGTGCTGTTGCGGTGGTGGCGGGAGATGCCGGATTGGGAGAAGGACTACTTGGTGAGCCAACGTTGGGAACGCAGGCAGAAAGTGCCAGCATCAGGACCGGAACCAGCGCCAGTCCGATGAGATGGCTTCGGGAATGGCACTTCATGACAGCCCCACATCTGCCGGATCACAATCACGCAGTGATGTAACTTCACTGCTGATTATTCTCCCGAAAGGACTTTGCTGCCAGAGAGGCCGTTACTTTCCGAAGTAGGGCACGATCAAGTAGATGCCGAACAGCACGGCCAGTCCGCAAACGCCGAAACATACGACGGCCAGGGAACGGATGAGTCCAGGCGACTTCTGCTGGGCGTCACCTGCAATTGCGGTGAGGCGTACTCCCAGGGAGTAAAGGACCACCAGTGTCACGGCAGCAACGAGCGTGACGCCGGCAACCTGAAGCAATTCCAGCCACTTCATCGCTGCACATCCTTGTTGTTGACGGACTTTCGGGTTTTCTTCTTCTTGCTGAACTTGACGGCGTGGCCGGCCTCCTCGACTTCCACTGCGTTGTGGTGGCCGACATGGGATTTACGCGAGGCAACAAACATGAAGACGACGGCGGCGCTACCGACGACCGCGGCGATGACCACACCCACGACGCCGATATTCACCAGGAGCGCGGTGAGTCCACCCACGATTGCCGACGCGGGAAGCGTGAACAGCCATCCCAACGCAATCTTTCCGGCGGTGCCCCAGCGCACCGAGGTGCCCTTTCGGCCCAGTCCGGAGCCAATAACCGAGCCGGAAGCGACCTGGGTGGTGGAGAGCGCGAACCCCAAATGGGAAGAAGCCAGGATGGCGGAGGCCGTGCTGGTCTCCGCCGAGAATCCTTGGGCAGGCTTCACTTCGGTCAAGCCCGAACCCATGGTGCGGATGATGCGCCATCCGCCGGCGTACGTACCGATGGCGATCGCCAGGGCACAGGCGGTCACGACCCAGAACTGTGGGCCGGATCCCGGCGCCTGCGTACCTGCGGCGATGAGGACCAGGGTGATGATGCCCATGGTCTTCTGGGCATCATTGGTGCCGTGCGCGAGGGCGACGAGGCTGGACGTGAAGATCTGGCCTGTCCGGAAACCGCCGCGTTTCTGCGTGAGCTTGTCGCCCGTTTCCGGGTCATGGCGGGACGTCAGCGCGTAGGCCAGGCGCGTGCAAAGGTATGCCACGGCGCCGGCGATGAGTGGTGCGAAGACAGCTGGCAGGATCACCTTCTGCAGCACTGTTTCAAAGTTGATGGAGTGTACTCCGATACCCACCACGGCGGCGCCGATGAGGCCGCCGAACAGTGCGTGGGAGGAACTGGAGGGCAGGCCCTTAAGCCAGGTGACCATGTTCCAGAGGATTGCACCCATCAGGCCGGCAAAGATGATGTCCGGCGTGATGTGGATACCGTCCGAGCCTTCCCGGATGAGTCCACCGGAAATGGTTTTTGCCACTTCAGTTGATAGGAACGCCCCAACAAGGTTGAGCACGGCAGCCAGGGCAACCGCCGTCTTGGGCTTGATCGCCCCCGTAGCGATAGGCGTAGCCATCGCATTGGCTGTGTCGTGAAAGCCGTTGGTGAAGTCAAAGAATAGGGCCAACGCTATGACAAGCGCGACCATGAAGGTGATTTCCACCTGTTGCCCAATCTGCAGAGTCGACGTTCAGCAGTTCCACTTCCCCATACCTGCCATGCACAGCATAGTTCAGCCAATGTTCAGCTGACTGGACTTGCCGCACTCTATCCGGCGGGCTTGAAACCTTAAGAATCCTACGTGCCAACCACCGAGCCGACAAACATTTACCGGCGCTTCGCTCAACCGAGGAAGGTCCGGACCGCGGCAAGATCGCTGCGGGAGAGCCCCTTACGCGGATCCGGTGAGATGCAAAGCACACGGTCCTGGTGGTATTCGGCCCAGGAACGGGCGTCTGACTCCTGGCCAAGTTGGTCGTCCAGCCACACGAAGCGCTCAGCCCCAATCGCGGCCAGGTCCTTCTGGAGCGCGCCGAGTTTCCACCATTCCGGGCTTTGGTCCCACCCCTGGCTGGAAAGGACAGGCCAATCCTCGCCCTTCAGCCCAATGGCAGGACAGAGGAACTCCGGGGCAAGGCGCTCCCACGTGGTGAGCCATACAAAGCGGGCGGAGGGATGAGCCGCGAGCTCGTTGAGTTCGGCCACTGCCTCTGGCGCGAACGCGACGTCAAGGATTCCGGCGTCGGCGATTTTCCATTCGCCGCCCCAATCAGTGACGCCTTGGGGTCCGAACGGGTTCACCACGCCGTCGACGTCCAAATATATGGACACCGGCATGTTGGAGGCCATGGCTGTCCTCCCTTCCCCCAGGTTCTTGTGTATCAAGCCCAGCGTACGGTACCGCGGAGAACTTCAGGGGAAGACAGGGGCAACAAAATCATTGTCTTGACGTTCGTCATGGAAGTGATAATCTCGAAGATATGGAAAAGCCCCCAGTCCATTCCCCCCAAAGTGTCCGCCACATAGAAGACTCAGTGCGCACGGATTTCCGGCATGCGATGTCCTATGGCGGCTACCTGGACCTGGACCACCTGCTCAGCTCCCAGCATCCGCTCAGCCAGCCGGAGCACCACGACGAACTGCTGTTCATCATCCAGCACCAAACCAGCGAGCTTTGGCTAAAGCTGGTCCTGCATGAGCTGCTGGAAGCGCGCAGGCTCTTTGACGTTGACAATCTTGGCAAGGCCCTGAAATGCATCGCCCGCGTCAAGGCCATCCAGCGCACCATGACAGAACAGTGGTCGGTCCTGGGTACGCTCACGCCCCGTGAATATGCCCAGTTCCGCGGCTTCCTGGGCAGCTCCTCAGGTTTCCAGTCGTACCAATACCGTGGCGTTGAATTCCTGCTGGGCAACAAGAACCGTGGCATGCTGCGGGTCTTCGAAAGCGATCCCGAGGCACATGCTCTACTCAGCAGGCTTCTGGAGGAGCCCACGTTGTACGACGCCTTCCTGGCAGTACTCGCCCGCGCCGGATACGACATTCCGGCAGACATCCTTGAGCGGGACACCAGCGAGCCGTGGACCTTCCGCAAGGATCTGGTGCCCATCTTCCAGAAGATCTACGAATCGGACGATACCCAGTGGGGACTGTACGAGGCGTGCGAAGACCTGGTGGACGTCGAAGACAATTTCCAGGCCTGGCGCTTCCGCCACCTTCGTACGGTCCAGCGGACCATCGGGTTCAAGGTAGGCACCGGCGGTTCCTCAGGTGTCGACTTCCTCAAACGTGCCCTTGATCTCACCTTCTTCCCCGAGCTTTACGCCGTCCGCACTGAGATCGGCAACTAACAAACTTCCGGACACCACTCCCCAGGAGGGAACCATGACTACCGCCCAGCAGACCCAACGGCCAACGTCGGCCGAACTGGACGCCGCAGATCCGCTCGCCGCCCAGCGTGAGGCCTTCTACACGCCCGACGCCGGGCAGCTCACCTCTTATCTGGACGGCAACTCACTCGGGCGCCCGTTGAAGGTAACTGCTGCCAGCCTGCAGTCGTTTGTCCAGGATGCCTGGGGCAGCCGCCTGATCCGCGGCTGGGACGAACAATGGATGGATGAGCCTACCCGCGTGGGCGACCGCATTGGCGAAGTGGCGCTTGGTGCGGCGCCGGGGCAGGTCACTGTGGGCGACTCGACGTCGGTCATGCTCTACAAGCTGATCCGGGCAGCGGTAGATGCCCAGCCAGGGCGTGACGAGATCATCATTGACCGCGACAACTTCCCCACGGATCGCTTCATCATCGAGGGGATCGCCAAGGAACGTGGGGCAAGCATCAAATGGATCGCGGCCAACCCCTCCAGTGGCGTCCGTGCCGCGGATCTCGACGGTCTCCTGGGCGAGCGGACCGCCGTCGTGGTTCTTAGCCATGTGGCTTACCGCTCCGGGTTCCTTGCAGACGCGAAAGCAATCACGGGCAAGGTGCATGCCGCAGGAGCCCTCATGCTCTGGGACCTGTGCCATTCCGTAGGTTCCGTGCCGTTGGAACTTGATGCTTGGGACGTTGACCTGGCCGTCGGCTGCACCTACAAGTACCTCAACGGTGGTCCGGGCTCCCCCGCGTTCGCATATGTCAACGCCTCACGGCAAGACGCGCTCCAGCAGCCAATTTGGGGCTGGATGGGGGCGGACAATCCGTTTGGCATGACGGATTCCTACCGCCCCGCAGAGGGAATCCGCCGGTTCATCACGGGTACTCCTCCGGTTCTTGCCATGCAGCCAATCAAGGACATGGTGGAACTGATCGCCTCCGTGGGCATGGATGCGGTCCGGGAGAAGTCCGTCAAACTAACGGAGTACGCGATTGCCCTCGCCGAAGAACTCCTGGTGCCACTTGGCGTGGAAATCGTGAGCCCCCGCGACGCTGCCGAGCGTGGCTCGCACATCACAGTGGACCACCCGCTCTTTGCCGACGTCACAGCCAAACTGTGGGAGCAGGGCGTCATCCCTGACTTCCGTCCCCCGCATGGTCTGCGCATCGGCCTCTCTCCCTTGAGCACGAGCTACGCCGAGGTTGAGCTGGGAGTGACCGCTATCCGCGACGCCCTCGCCGAACTGCTGTGAGTGCCGTCCTTGACGATATGGACTCCCGTCCCGGGAGTACCACATCGTTGCTGCGAACAGTCATCGGCTTGTACTTGCGGGAAGCCGGCGGATGGATGTCGGCCAAGGACATCGTCGTCCTCATGGAGGCCCTGGGCACATCCGGGACAGTGACCCGGACGGCCCTGGGCCGCCTCCGGAAGAAGGACGTGGTGCTGCAGGAGACGCGCGACGGGATACCCGGATTCACGCTGACCGAGGGCGCGGCCACCATGCTGGCCCGCGGCGACCGCCGCATTTACAACCCCATCAGCATGTCACCGTCCGATCCATGGTGCCTGGTGTCCTTTTCGATTCCGGAGACCGAGCGGGAGAAGCGCCATCAGCTGCGGCGAAGGCTCCACTGGATTGGGTGCGGGACTGTGGCCGCCGGCTTGTGGATTTGCCCGGATACCCTTCGCGGCGAGGTGGAGGAAATCCTTGCCGACCTCGGACTCCGAGGGATGGCAACCCTCTTCGTAGCGCAAACCCCACTGGTGGGCGGCACCCTCCAGGACGCTGCGTCAGCTTGGTGGGATTTGGATTCGGTGGCGGAGCTGCACAAGGATTTCATCCGGGAGCACGGCGCCGCTGTGCCTGAACCGGACAGCGGCGTGATCGAAGCGACCCAGGGGGCCTTTGCCAGGTACGTCCAATGCATCGACCGCTGGCGGATTATCCCGTACCTCGACCCCGGGCTGCCCGGCACATTCCTGCCTGAAGACTGGCCCGGGGCCGAAGGCACTGCGTTGTTCAAACGGATTGTGGAGGCCTACGCGGAACCAAGCGCGGAGTTCGTGCGCCGCACCTTGGAGGGAAGCGCGATGGTTACTGTTTCCTAGCGGCCACCCCAAGCCAGTACGGCGAGCCGAGCTCGTCGATGGGCGTTCTTGCCGTTTCGCGGGAGAAGAAAGCTGCCACTGCTGCGATGAGCATGCAGAGGACCGCGAAGCCCGCTACCGGTAGCCAGCCGTCGTGGCCCTTACCCAGGAGGAGTCCGGCGATCAACGGTCCAAATCCAGCGACCACCAAACCAAGCTGGTTTCCCAAAGCCATGCCGGAATAACGGACCGGTGAGGCGAACAGCTCGGCGAAGTAGGCTGGCCAGATGCCGTTGAAGCAGGAATAGAGCAGCGTCATGTTGGCAAATGCTGCAGCAAAGACCAGCAAGATGTTGCCGGTGGACAACGCGGCGAAATAGGCGAAGATCGTGACCGAGCAGCCGAGGGCAGCCGTCAGGAGAAGCGGCCTGCGCCCCACTCTGTCAGAGAGCTTCGCAGCCAAAGGCATCACGAACATCGACAATCCAATAGCTACGGCGTTCACCGTCAGGATCGATGCTTTGTCAAAGCCCGCCGATCCTGTGGCGTAGGAGAGGCCAAACACCGTGAATATGGTTTGCATGACGGACATGATGGACATGCCCACTACCCTGATCACGTCCCCGGACTGGAAGCGCAGGACCTCGCGGATCGGCATCGGTGCTACCGCTTGGCGGTCCTTTGCTTCCTCGAATACCGGCGTCTCGTCCAAATGTGTGCGCACCCAGTAGGCGATGGCCAGGACCACGATGGACAACCAGAATGGAATGCGCCAACCCCAGCTCATGAGTGCTTCAGTGGGCAACGCAGCTATTGGGATGAACACGAGCGTTGCGAGGACCATTCCGGAGGCGTAGCCGGTCATCACAAAACTGGTGAAGAAGCCACGGCGGCCCTCCGGGGAGTGTTCCAAGGTCAGGGTAGAGGCGCCCGCTGATTCCCCACCGGCCGAGAAGCCTTGTGCCAGCCGACCAATCACCAGCAGGATTGGCGCCCAAATGCCGATCTGGCTGTAGCTGGGCAGGAAACCGATGCCCAGGGACGCGGTGCCCATCACCCCCAGGGTGATGAGCAGGACCTTCTTCCGGCCCAGCTTGTCGCCGAAGTGTCCCATGACCATGCCGCCTACCGGGCGGGCAACATACGCGACTCCAAAGGTAGCGAATGCCCCGATGAGTCCCATTGCAGGGTCCTCGGACGGAAAGAACAACGGGCCGAAAACCAAGGCGGCAGCCGAACCGTAGATGAAGAAGTCGTAGTACTCCAGGGTGCTTCCCAGAAAAGAGGCGAGTGCGGCTTTTCGTGGGGTCTTACGCAGCGCTTGGGGCTGCCGGGTGGTGCTTAACATAGCGATTCTCCTTTGAATGGCAGACCGGGCTTACAACTGAAAATCAACGGCGATGATCTGCTCGCTGTTGGGGAACGAGTACTTCTTCAGGGGCTCATGCAAGGGGTGGGTGTTGTAGACCTCGATGTCTTCCACGGCGTTGAAATCGGCCACAATGGCGTAGTCGAAGGAACGCCCGTGCTGGAGGATGTCCGGGCCGTGGGTGAGTGTCAATAGCCCAGGAACATTGCCGGCCATCCGGTCAAGGCCTTCGATCCAGGCGGCTTTGTCCAGCGCTGGGAAGTCAGGTTTGAACTTGAACAAGACCGTATGGCGGATCATGAGGCTACCTCGGCCGGGAGACCTTCATATTCTGCCGTTTGGTTCGCAAGAGTCCTGCCCGCCAGGTATCCCATGGTCATGATGGGGCCCAGGGTTGCGCCCGCTCCGGGGTAGCCGGCAGCGTAAGCATTTTCCGTGGTATTTCCGGCAGCGAACAGCCCGGAGATGGGTTGCCCGTCCACGTCCAGAACCCGGGCGAGACCATCAGTGGCTACGCCTCCGTTGCTGCCGAAGGCACCGTTGACTACCTCCATGGCGTAGAACGGACCAGTTTGTAAAGGCCCCAAGGAGGGGTTGGGCCACGGGCAGTCGTCGTCGCCCCAGTACTTGTCGTAGGCGCTTTCGCCACGGCCGAAGTCAGGGTCTTCGCCTTTGACTGCGAATTCGTTAAAGCGTTGGACCGTGGCTGCCAGATTCTCCGCAGGGACGCCGATCTTTCCGGCCAGTTCCACCAGCGTGGGAGCCTCGATCAGGTAGGCCGGCGTCGGCTGGCCCGCCCGGTGCGCCAGCACACCGTACCGCTCCAGGTAGCTGTGATCGAACACCACGTGTGCAGGGGTGTTCAAGGTCTGGTTGTTGGGCGAATCCCAGGACTGCAGGCATCGGGCGAGGTCGTTGTAGTTTTGGGCCTCGTTGGCGAACCGACGCCCGTGGCGGTTCACCATGAGCGAGCCCGGTCCCTGCCGTTCGAACCGGAGCAGTGTGCCAATGGGCGCGCCATCCCGTGTATCCCCCGTGATGGACATGGGAGCCCACCACGCCTCCCGGGTTCCGCGGGTTTGTGCCCCGATCCGCTGGGCCATCCTGAGTCCATCTCCCGTATTCGAAGGGGGCGAGCACATAATGTATAAGCGCGATGCCAGGAGCGAGTCCGCCAAGGCCTTGTCCCATTCGAAACCGCCGGTGGCCAGGACAACGCCGTCATTGGCGTGGAAAGCCTCACCCGACTCGAGCCTGACGCCCACTACCCTGCCGTCATCGTGCAACAGTCGATCACCGCGGGCACCGACCACCAACGAGGCACCGTCGCGGACCAAGCTGGCCAGCAACATCGCGATGAGGGCCTGGCCCTTGGCCACGAGGCCGTCCTCTTGCCGCTGGCTGAGCTTCTCCCAAGGAAATTTGGTGAAAGCACCCCACGTTTCGTATTCCTGCATGGTGAAAGGTGCCCGGCCGTCGGAGCGGACATGCTCTGCCAGCCCGCCAAGTGCTTCACGGATGTTGAAGAGCTCCGGTTCAACTGTCCTGCCGCCTGTGACGGATCCGGGGAGATCCTGACGATAGTCCGGAAAGTTCTCCAGGAAGATGAAGCGTAGTCCGCATTCGTCCTGGGTGAAGCGGAGCATCGCGTCCCCGTAGTTCAACGCGGCATCCAGCAGTTCTTCCCTGCCTCGGCCCCGGGCGACGGCCCGGACGTAGCGGGCGGCGTCGTTCTTGGAATCGCTTAGCCCGGCCGCACGGGCATGGTGGTTGTCAGCCACCCACAGCATCCCGCCGGACACTGCGGACGTACCGCCCAACAGTTGGGTCTTTTCAAGCACGACGACGGACTTGCCGGCGCGTGCGGCAGTCGCCGCTGCGGTCAAAGCGCCTGCACCGGAACCAACCACTACGACGTCATAGGTATCGGAACGTGTGCCGTTCAGGAATTTCATGATCATGCCTCTCTGGAAAACGGTGGTGCGTGAACGTCAGACAGCTGTATAGCCGCCGTCGATGACAAGCTCAGAGCCGGTGGTGAAACGGGATTCATCGGAGGCGAGATAGAGGACTCCGTAGGCTATTTCGTCCGGTTCGCCCTGGCGCGGTAGCGGGTTTCCGCCCACGAGCTGCTTGTAGTAGGCCTCGGGGCCGATATCGGACTGCTCAGCCGAGCGTTGGCTCATCCTGGTGTTCATGGAACCCGGGTGGATGGAGTTCACCCGGATACCGTGAATGCCGTAGGCTGCCGCATCGGACTTGCTCAGGAGCCGGACGGCACCTTTGGTGGCGTGATAAAGCGGGACATTGCGTCCACCGGTGATTCCGTGGATGGAGGAGAAGTTGATGATGCTTCCCGACTTCTTGTGGATCATCCCCGGGACGACGTACTTGGTCATCAGCCATACGCCTTTGACATTGACGTCAAAAATGACGTTGAAATCATCAAGGGTTGCAGTGTGGCTGGCTCCCGCTGGTCCGATGATGCCGGCAGCGTTGACCAGGACGTCCGGAGTGCCGAGGTCTGTGGTTACTTGCCGGACAGCCAGGGCGACGCTCGATTCATCGGTGACATCGACGTCGTACTCCTCAACTCCCGGGTGCCCGGGCCCGCTGCCCGTTCCTGCCCGGTCCAGGCTGGCGACCACTGCCCCGTGGTCCGCCAGCAAACGGGCTGTTGCGCTGCCCAGGTCACCCCTGCCGCCCGTGACCACGGCTACCTTGCCGGCCACGCGGCGTGCCGTCCTTGCTGGAATTGGATGCGCTCCAGTCTCCATGAACAACTCCTCCTGCCGCGGGATTGCGGCTGCTCAACCATCGATTCGACGCAGGGCAGCACGGAATAGCCCGTTGGGGCTGAAAATTGTGGTTGCCGGGCGAGCTGCCCTGCTTGAACTCCACTCTTCCAGCGACCTGTGAGTGGGAACACAACGTTACCGATGAACGGGAATCAGATATTGCCGTTGCTCTGCCGCAAGGTTCGTTTTAGTTCGCCGCGCMACCCTAAAGCACGTGAGATGCCGCGGGCCGCCGTCATCAACACAGGCACGCGGATGGCGGCATTTTCTTCATTCCGCGGTACGACGACGCTAAGGGCTGCCACCACTGTATTGGAGCGGTCAAAGACGGGAACGGCGATGCCGCTGGACTCCGGGACGATGATTCCGGGCATGGACGCGAAGCCCCGTTGGCGGATGCTTGCCAGATGGCGGCGCAGTTCAGCCGGATCGGTGAGCGTCGCATCCGTGAACTTTTCCAATGGCCGTGACAGGAAGAGGTCCTGGTATGCCGCCGGAGAGTGGGCCAACAAGACCAGGCCGGAGGAAGTCCCGTGCACCGGAAGGCGTCCCGCGACCTTCGTAATATCCACCATGGAATCCCTGGAGCCGATCCGCTCGATGTACAGGACTTCATCCGAATCCAGGATTCCCAGCGTTGTTGAATGCTGCACCACCGCCTGGACGTCCTCCATGAACGGCAGGGCAGCTTCACGAAGGCCGACCATCCGTGAACTTCTGGAAACGAGTTCCCAGAGCCGCGTACCTATGCGAACCTCGCTGTTGGTTTCCCTTTCCAGCAGCCCCTCCGCGAGCAGTTCATCGACCAAACGGTACGTGGTGGTGACGGGGAGCCCGGACCGGCGGGCAAGACCTGCCACACTCATGGTCCGGTGGCCGTCGTCGAAAGCTCCAACCAAGCGAACGACGCGGCGGATTACGGATTCGCCCGATTGCGAGTTGGCCATTTCAGGAGCCGGACTTCACACGTGAGACGAACCGGAAGCGGTCGCCGCGAAACGTGCTGCGCGTCCACTCGACGGGGACGCCTGCAGCGTCCCGCGCCAGGCGGTGGACCACCAGCAACGGCGCCCCCATTTCAATCCCGAGGAGCCGGACGTCCTCGGGCCCGGCAAGTGCCGTTTCCACGGTGTCCTCAACGTCGGAGATGTGGATGCCGTACATGTCGGCCAGGGCTGTATAGAGCGAACCGGCCTTCTCGAGGTTTGCCTTGAACCGCGGCAGCTTGCCTGGGAGGTAGGCGATCTCGTGGGCCAGCGGTTCGCCGTCGATTAACCGGATTCGCTCAAGCCGGGTGACAACAGCGCCGTCGTCGAGCCCCATGTGCGCCGCGACGTCGATGTCCGCCTTTGCTGTTGCAAGGGACAGAAGCTGCGAGTCGGGCCGAAGGCCTTGGTTCTTCGCGTCGTCGGAGAAGGAGGTGAGCTGCCGCACGTGGGTGATCTTTGGCGGCGCCACAAAGGTGCCGTGCCCTTGGATGCGGCCCAGTTTCCCTTCTGCAACCAGCTCGCTAATGGCCTGCCGAACGGTGGTGCGGGACGTCTTGTACTTCTCAGCCAGCGCCCGCTCCGTGGGAATGAGCGTGCCCGGCTGCTCTCCGGCGATCGAGGCAAGCAGCTCGGTCTTGAGGAGGTAGTACTTGGGCGTTGCCGGCGTGGCATTGGAGGACATATTGGACATCCTACTTGTAGACAACGTCATTGGTCTATGCCAATCTTGTTCAGGTTGGTCTAAACCAATTGCAGAGAAGCTCCGAAAACGATAGGTGCCAATGTCCTGGTGGCAGCCTTCTTCCTGACCATGCTCCAGCGATTGGGTGGTGCAGGCACCTTCGCAGTGTTCGGTGTTCTGGCTATCCTCGGCTTTATGTTTGTCCGCAAGTTCGCTCCCGAGACGAAGGGCCGCCCCTTGGAGGAAATACAGCAGTACTGGGAAAACCGTGGGAAGTGGCCGGAGGCTGAGGCAGCCGGGCAGGTCCCCCCACAGGAAATCACCGAAGTGGCGGCTAGCCGATGACGCCGGCAGTGTTGGGCCTTCATATTGGAGGTTCCAAGACACATGCTGTCCGTTCGGATGTGCACTCGGAGTCGGACTCGAGCCTGGGCGCGAAGGCAAGCGATGCGCCTCTGGAGATCACCGAGGCGAGCGCCAACCTGTCCTCAGTGGGGCATCAGGGAGCCGATGCCGTGCTGCGGCGGATCGCGGTTGCCGTCGGTGACGGTGTCGAGGCGGTTTGCGCAGGCGCCGCGGGGGCTGATACTCCTGCCAGCAGGGCAGTCCTGAGTGCTTTACTTACAGGGTATTTTCCCGGCGCCAGGATTGAGGTGGTCCATGACACCCGCATCATCCTCGCCGCAGCAGACCTCGACGCCGGAGCGGTCCTGGTCGCAGGCACCGGCTCGGTAGCTTGGGGCCGGAACCGGGAGGGACGGGAAGCGCGCAGCGGCGGCTACGGCTACTTGCTCGGCGATGAAGGCGGAGGCTATTCCGTGGTGCGTGACGCGGTCCGGGAGGCCTTGCGGGAGTATTACGCGGGGCTGGAACCCGGCACCATGGTCAGCGCACTCTTGGCTGCGACGGCGAGCGCGGACGCGCTGCAGCTCATGGATCTGTTCTATGCCAAGCCCGAGCCGGACCACTGGGCGGGCCTTGCCCCGCTGGTCCTGGACCTTGCAGTTGAGGGTGATCCTGCTGCGTTGCGTATTCAAGCCGAAGCGGCACATTCTCTGGCCACGTTGGCCAGGCAAGTACTGGGCGAGCTCGGATTGGACCTGCCGTTGGTGATGGCTGGCGGCCTTCTGGTCAATCAACAGCAGTTGGCGGGGGCTGTTGCCCGCAAGGTTGCCGTGGATGATCCCTCGCTGATCAGGATCCAGAGCCAGGCGCCGGTGCACGGGGCCGTAAAGCTCGCACGGCAGCTGATCCAGCCCTGACTCCCGGAGATTTTGCCCCTTCGAACAACAGACAGGAACCATGACGATCACTCCTACCTCCCCAGACGTCTCGCAAAATACTCCCGGCGTGAAGATGGCCCATGAGATCGGCGAGCAGCCCCGGGTTCTTGCCGGGCTCCTGGACTCAGGCCGGCGCCAGTTCGTGGCGATGGCGGACATCATCAAGAAGGCGAGCCCTCGGTTTGTCCTGCTGGCCGCCCGCGGCACGAGTGACCATGCGGCTTTGTACGCGAAGTACCTCATTGAAATCAGCTTGGGGCTGCCGGTTGGCCTCGCATCGCCGTCGACCCTCACCGCCTATGGCGCCACGCCCCAACTGGAGGGCGTGCTGTGGTTGGCGGTTAGCCAGTCCGGCGGCTCACCGGACCTGGTGGTGTCGACGGCGGCAGCTCGCCGCCTGGGCGCCCTCACTGTTGCGGTGACAAACTCGCCGGAGTCCGCGCTGGCTGGGGCGGCGGAGCATCACCTGGATATTCGGGCGGGAACTGAAACTGCAGTCGCTGCTACCAAGAGCTACACGGCGCAGCTTCTGGCCCTGTGGTTGTTGGTTGATGCGTGGCGTGATGGGACGTTCGTCGACGCCGCGGGTCTTCCAGAGTGGGCCGCTTCCGTCCTTGCCGACGACACCGTGCTGGAGGTCGCTGGTGGTTACCGTTTTGCGGATCGCATCGTCACTACGGGTCGTGGCTATTCCTACCCCACGGCGAGGGAAGGCGCCTTGAAGCTCATGGAAACCTCCTATCTTCCTGCCCAGGCATTCTCTGGCGCGGACCTCCTGCACGGCCCGTTCGCGATGATCGACTCCCAGCACCCGGTGATTGCCGTCGTGCCAGAGGGAATCGGAGGTGCGGCGATGCGCCCGGTCCTGGACAGACTCTCGGAGCGGGGGGCGCACGTGTGCGTGGTGGGCGATCCCGCTGCCGCCCTTCCAGGCAGTTTGGTGCTTCCTTTGCCTGCGGGCGTTCCGGAGGAGCTTTCTCCTATCCTGCAGATCCTGCCCCTCCAGCGACTGGCGTTGCAGTTGTCGGTGGAGCGCGGCAATGATCCGGATGCGCCGCGCGGCCTGCTGAAGGTCACTGAAACCTGGTAGGCGCAGCAACCTGGTAGGCGCAGCATCCTGGTGCGCGCCCGTGCGTGGCGGGATGTGCAGGCCGCATCCAGCCACGCGGACCGATGATGCGTTCAGGTAACGGGAGTAGTCTGGATTCATGCCTCTCACGTGTGGTGGTCGGTAGCAATGGCGCGGGCCAGGCAGCGGTGGCTGCCAGCTCTCCTGATTCCCCTTGTGCTGGCACTGGCGGCGCTCTTTGGCTCTGTCCAGGCCGGCGCAAGTGTTTCGCTGCCGCCCAAAACGGCCGATGAGATCCTGGCGATGATAGCCCGTACCGAGGTGCGCGCTTTATCCGGCACTGTGGTGCAAACTGCGGAGTTGGGGCTGCCTGAAGTTCCCACGGCTGGCCCGGGAATCGTGCCCGGAGCCACGTCGGCTCTTGAGTTGCTCACAGGCTCGCACACGGCGCGGGTCTATCTGGACGGGCCCTTCAAGGCCAGGCTGCAGATCCTGGACCGGATGGCCGAACGTGACTTTGTGGTCAATGGCGGCGATGCCTGGTTCTACAACTCCGCGGACAACAGCGCAACGCACTTGAGCGTCCCTGTGCCGTCAAAGGCTGAGCGGAGAGGATCCCCTCCAAGCGAAACACCCCGTCCTGACATTCCCACTCCGGAGGCGATGGCCAGTCATTTCTTGTCAGCCATTGATTCCAGCACCAAAGTAACGGTGGGCGATGCTTCCACCGTGGCGGGTCGCAGTGCGTACCGGCTGAGTCTGGAGCCGCGCAGTGATGGAACTTTGGTTGATTCTGTATCGATCGACGTCGACTCCGAAACCGGTTTGCCGCTGGGCGTCGAGGTCCGCGCGAAAGGCCAGCAGGAGCCCGCGTACTCACTTGCCTATACAGACGTGAACTTCTCCACACCTGACGCGGCCCTGTTTACCTTCACTCCTCCTGCCGGTGCCACTGTCACGGAGAAGCCGGTCCCCATGAAGCCGGTGCCGCCTGCGATGGAAGGTCCTGCTGCCCCGGCACCGGATGCTCCCGTCCCAAGCCCCAATGAGCCAGCTACCACTGAGCCGGCTCCGACCCCGGATGCTGTTGTTCCAACTCCTGAGGGATCAGCCACTCCGATGCTCCCCCACCCCAGCCCTTCAGTGACCGGTGAAGGGTGGGACACCGTGATCGGCTTGCCCGCTGGAACGGCGCCCGCCGAACTCACCTCGAACCCGCTACTCGCCCAGGCCCTGCAACCCGTGAGTGGCGGACGAGCCTTGACTACCTCCTTGGTGAGCGTCCTCATTCTCGACGACGGCCGCGTGTTTGCGGGATTGGTGCCGTTGGACCGGCTGGAATCAGCCGCGACGGCACCATGATCGGCACCCCATGATCGGCAGCCTGTGACGGAGATCCGTGAAACTGCACCCGGCGCTCAATCGATTGACCTTGCCATAGAAACCCATGGCCTCGTGAAGCGCTTTGGGCACCGTTCCGCGGTGGATGGCATTGACCTTGCGGTCCCCCGTGGTGCGGTGTTCGGTTTCCTGGGGCCCAACGGTTCGGGAAAGACCACCACCATCCGGGTCTTGCTGGGGCTCGCTTCAGCGAACAGCGGTGAAATACGGGTTCTGGGCAGGGAGATGCCGCAGCAATTGGCCTCGGTGTTGCCCGAGGTCGGCGCGCTGGTGGAGGGGCCGGGCTTCTACCCATTTCTTTCCGGAGCGGCCAATCTACTGCGGTTGGACTCCGCTGATCGCCATGCATCCTCTTCCACCCGACGCCAGCGCGTGGACGAGGCGTTGGACCGCGTAGGCCTCAGCCATGCAGCGGGGAAGAAAGTGCGTGCCTACTCACTGGGTATGAAACAGCGCCTCGGGCTGGCCAACGCCATGCTCCGGCCGCGGGAACTGCTGGTGCTCGACGAACCAACCAACGGGCTGGACCCCCAAGGTACCCGGGAGGTGCGCAGCCTGGTGCGCTCCCTTGCCGCCGGCGGGACCACAGTCTTCGTTTCCAGCCACCTCCTGGCCGAGGTGGAACAGATGTGCACCCATGTGGGCGTGATGAGTGCCGGACGGCTGGTAGCCCAAGGACCGCTGGATGAACTGCGCTCTGCCGGGCAAGCGCACGTCCTGGTGCGAACGCCCGACGTCGAACGTGCTGCCCGTGTTCTGGCCCGGTTGGGTCTGGTACCCGGCGAAGCGCCTGGCCGCGAGGTGGTCCAGGGAAACGGCCTGGACGGCGTTAAGCCTGAAGAGATCGTTGCCGCGTTGGTGGCCGATGGCGTCAGGGTCAGGGGCTTCACTGTGGAGAACGCAAGCCTGGAGGAGCGCTTCGTGTCCTTGACCGGAGAGGGGTTCGACGTTGTCGGCTGAAACTGCTGGAAGGGCTGGAGCGACTCCTACTACTGGTACGACTGCTACTTCCAATGACAATGCTGTCCATCCCGGGATGGGGTGGGCGCTGCTTGGCTCGGAGCTATCCGTGCTGTTCCGTCGCCTCCGGACCTGGGCAATGCTGGTGGCCCTCGCCGCCGTTCCGATCCTGATTGCCCTTGCAGTCAAGCTCTCGTCCCGGCCAGCGACACCCGGTCGCGGGCCATTATTCTTGGATCGCATCACCCAGAATGGCCTCTTTGTTGCTGTGACAGCCCTGGTGGTTTGTGTCCCGCTGTTCCTCCCCCTCACCATCGGAGTGGTGGCAGGAGACACCATCGCCGGAGAGGCCAACCTTGGAACGTTGCGCTATCTGCTCCTGGCACCGGCGGGGCGTATCCGCCTGCTCTTGATCAAGTACGCCGGTGCCGTCGCTTTCTGCTGCGCCGCAACGGCCACCGTCGCAGCGGCAGGTGCTCTGGCCGGCGTCGTGTTCTTCCCTATCGGTCCCGTGACGCTACTTTCAGGGGACACGATCGGGGTTGGCGAGTCTGTATTGCGATCCTTGCTGATTGCTGCTTACATCACGGTCTCGCTTCTGGGATTGTCTGCGATCGGGCTGCTCATCTCGACCTTCACGGATGTCCCCGTAGGGGCGATGGCGGCGACCATCGTCCTCTCGGTGGTATCGCAGGTCCTGGATAACCTGCCACAACTCGATTGGCTGCATCCCTGGCTGTTCAGCCACCACTGGCTGGGCTTCGCCGACCTCCTGCGGCAACCGATCGCCTGGACATCGTTCGGTGAAAACACGCTGCTCCAAGCGGGCTATATTGCCGTCTGTGGCGCGCTGGCCTACGCGAAGTTCTCCACCAAAGACATCCTGTCCTAGCTTTGACGTAGGCTCTCTGCATGGCCAGATTCTTTGACGTGCACCCTGAAGATCCCCAACCACGCGCCATCGGCCAAGTGGTAAATATGCTCCAAAGCGGCGGGCTGATCGCCTACCCCACCGACTCCTGCTACGCACTGGGTGCCCAGATCGGCAACAGGGAAGCCTTGGATCGTATCCGGACTATCCGGCAGTTGGACGACAAACACCACTTCACCCTGGTCTGCAAGGATTTCGCCCAAATGGGGCAGTTCGTGATGATCGATAACGATGTCTTCCGCAGCATCAAGGCCGTCACCCCAGGCAGCTACACCTTCATCCTTCCGGCCACGCGCGAGGTTCCCAAGCGCCTGCTCCACCCAAAAAAGAAGACAGTGGGCGTACGCATCCCGGATCACAAAGTGGTTCAGGCGCTCTTGGCGGAGCTCGGTGAACCCTTGCTTTCCAGCACGCTGCTGCTGCCCGACCAGGAAGAGCCCCTCACTCAGGGCTGGGAAATCAAGGAGCGGCTGGACAACGAAGTAGACGCCGTGATCGATTCCGGGGATACCGGTTCCGAGCCCACCACGGTGATCGACTTCTCCAGCGGCACGGCAGAAGTAGTTCGGCGCGGAACGGGCGATCCTTCACGGTTCGAATAGGGTCCCAACGGGGGTCGAACCGCAATCAGCGGAACTGGAAACGGCACCTCGCGTTCAAAGCGACCTGGGCGAGTCCTGCCAGTTCCAAAGCGATGGCCGAAGGTTGCGTAGACAGGGGCGACGGCGGGTAGGCCAAGGAAATGGTGAGCTGACGGTTCCCATCAGCACTGCTGATGGAGATGGTGCCATAGCCCGGTACGTCACCTGAGTGGCCGTAATAGTAGCCGTTGGTGCACCTGTCCTTCCAGTGGTCCAGGCCCAATCCGTAATCGGCGAAAACCGAACCCTTCATCTCTACCAGGCTCTCCGGTAACAGCAGCCGCCCCTTGAGCAACGCTGCGTAGAAGGCATTGATGTCCGTAACGCTGGCGATCAAGCCGTCGGAAGCCGGGCCGCCTTGCTGGACGCTACGCGTGACGTCCACCGTTTCACCCCCCACCACTGCATAACCATGGACCAGGGTGTTTGAAAGGGGGCCCTCGTCCAACAGCATGGTTGAGTGCAGATCCAAGGGATCCAGGATGTCCGTTCGCAGCACCGCGCCCAGTGGAGCGCCCCGGAGCCGCTCCACCAAAAAGCCAAGGACTGCATAATCCGAAAGTCCGCTGGCATAGGGAGTCCCTGCCGTGTGGCCCAGCAATTGCCGGACTGTCACAGACTCCGGCTCTGCCGGCAGGAGGACTTCGATCCCCGGCAGATATTTGGCGATCGAATCCTCAAGTACCAGCCGGCCTTCTTCGACCAGCTTCAACACGGAAACTGCCACCATGGTCCGTGTAAGCCCGCCCACCCGGATCGGATCGTCCGCCTGCACAGGAGCACCTCCGTGAAGGCTCCTGACACCCGCCGCGTGCCTCCACACTTGTTGGCCGGCCCTGGCTTCCATCAGCACCGCGGGGGAACCGTTCTGGAGCATCTCGCGGCTGAAGAGTTCCAATGCTGCCTGCAGCTCGGCAAAGGCGGGTGTTGTTGGTGGTGAGGGTGATGCCGTCGTGGACTGTGCCCTCCCGGATGGCGGCCTGGGCACTGTGGGAGGGACCGACGTCGAGCTTGTCATTGGTGCCGGCGGAAGCGGGTTGGGCTGCGGTTCGTCCGTGCAGCCAGCGAGGAACAGGCCGCACACAAGCGCTGCAGTCACAACTCCCCTGCGTGAACCTGGATGCATGCTTGCTCCTGCGGTTACTCCTCCTGTTTGCGAGCGCGGCTCGGCTGTACCCGCATGGGCTCGCCCGGCATCTTGGGAAATTCCGGTGGGAACGGCATTTCGCCTTGGCCGTTCTTGACGTCGCGCTCCCACCATTGCAGAAGGACGTCGATGTCTCCGGGCTTCTCATGCATAGTGGCCCAAGGGTCGCCTGTCGCCTTCAACCGGTCCGGAACTGTGCTGATGGTGTATTTGGCCGGATCGGCATTCTCCAACTCTTCCCACATCAATGGGCACGATACCTGTGCATTTGGCACGGCCCGCGGGCTATATGCACCGGCAATCGTCCGGTCCCGGTTGGCCTGGTTGAAGTCCACGAAGATCCTGGTCCCGCGTTCTTCTTTCCACCATGCCGTGGTGACCTTCTCCGGCATCCGTCGCTCCAACTCCCGGCCCGCAGCGATCACCGCGTGGCGCACTTCCAGGAATTCATGCTTGGGGTGGATGGGCGCATACACATGCAGTCCACGGTTGCCCGAGGTCTTGATGAAGGCCGTCAGCCCGGCTTCGTCCAACAACGCGCGGAGTTCCTGCGCGGCCGGTATGGCGTCATCAAAGTCCGTTCCCGGCTGCGGATCGAGGTCGATACGCAGCTGGTCGGGATTGTCGGGATCGTTGGCACGGGAAGCCCACGGGTGGAAGACGACCGTGTTCATTTGCGCTGCCCACACCGCGGCCGCAGGTTCGTCGATCACCAACTGCGGATGGGTCCGGGCGCTCGGATAGGTCACCATGACCGAGCGGACATACTCCGGCGCACCCTTGGGAGGGTTCTTGGAGAAGAACATCTCGCCCTCGATGTTGCCGGAGTAACGCTGGAGACTGACGGGCCGGTTGCCGTTGGCCGCCACAAAAGCATCGCCCACATCCACCAGGTAGTTAGCCAGGTCCAGTTTCGTCAGTCCGGCCTCGGGCCACATGACGCGGCTTGGACTTGAAATCCGAACTTCGCGGGGGCCCTCGGGACCGGGCACGGAGACTGTTGCTGATTCGCTCGCCATGGCCACAAGCTACCCCGTCGAGGGCGTTCACGTCAGCATCCTGCGTTCCTTTTTTCGGGCGGCGTGAAGTAGTGCCTGACAGCTCAAAGGCCAAACTGCACCATGATGGATACATGCCAAACACTGAAACCGCCCTGACTGTTGCCGTGGGAGACACCAAGGTATCGGCGATCCACGTCCGTCCGGAGAAGTCGTTCGCGACCCTCGTAGTTGCCCACGGCGCCGGAGCAGGCAAGGAACACCCCTTCCTGCAGGGATTTGCCGAAGCGATGGCGGAGGAAGGCGTCAGTACCCTGCGCTTCAATTTTCCGTACCGGGAAGCCGGACGCCGTTTCCCCGACCGTCCGCCCGCAGCGATTGCCACGTGGCGGGCCGTCATGGAAAAGGCCGCGGATCTCGCAGGCGATGAACCGTTGTGGGCCGGCGGAAAATCCTTTGGGGGTCGGATGGCATCCATGGCCGTAGCTGAGGGAATGCCTGCAGGTGGTCTGGTGTACCTCGGTTATCCACTGCACGCACCGGGCAAACCTGAGAAGCTCCGCGATGAACACCTCTATGGGATAACCGTGCCCATGCTCTTCCTCCAGGGCACCCGGGATACGTTCGCGACGCCGGAACTTCTGGAGTCTGTGGTGGCCAAAATTGGCCCGACGGCGACGCTCCAGTGGAGCGAAAATGCCGACCATTCGTTTGTGGTCAAGGGCCTCAAGCGCAGTGCCGCCGAGATAGGTGCCTCGCTTGCACCCGCGGTAGCGGGGTTCATGAGGGAAAACAGTTGAGGAACTACTTCGGCACCGGTTCGTGGCGCAGATACGATCGCCGGAAGCGCCCCGTACCCGCGGTGAGCGCCCGAAGTTCAACGGCGTAGCGCAGAAGCTCCTGGTCAGGGACTTCTGCGGTGATCTCAGTACCCTCGCCGTTAGCTGCCGTAGTTCCGGTCACCCGTCCCCTCCGGCCCGACAAATCACTCATCACCGCCCCCACGTGTTCGTCCGGGACGCTGACCACCACGGCGGACACGGGTTCCAGAAGCTGGATCCTGGCCGTTGACGCGGCTTCTCGAAGCGCCAATGCACCGGCTGCCTGGAAGGCTGCATCTGAGGAATCCACGCTGTGCGTTTTTCCGCCCACCAAGGTGACCTTGATATCCACCACGGGGAACCCAGCGGAAACGCCCTTGAGCATCTGGGAGCGCACGCCCTTCTCCACGGAAGTGACGAACGTTCCAGGAATAACACCGCCCACCGTCTTGTCAGCGAATTCAAACCCCTCCCCGCGCGCCAACGGCTCAACTTCGATGTCGCAGATGGCGAACTGTCCGTGTCCGCCTGATTGCTTGACATGCCGGCCGTGCCCTGCGGCCTTACTGGCGAAGGTCTCACGCAGCGGCGTGATGACCTCCACCGTTTGAAGCTTGACGCCCTGGTTGCGCAGCCTGTCCAATATCACTTCGGCATGCGCCTCACCCATGCACCAAAGAATCAACTGGTGCGTGTCCTGGTTGCGTTCCACCCGAAGCGTCGGATCTGCCGCGACTACCTTCCCGATGCTCTTGGCGAGCGCGTCCTCGTCGCTACGGGACACTCCTTCGATCGCTATGGGCATCAGCGGCTCAGGCATGTTCCAGGTTTCGATCAGCAGCGGAGCGTCCTTGTCCGAGACAGTGTCCCCGGTCTCCGCGTTTGCCAGCTTGCTGATGGCGCAAATGTCACCCGCGATGCACTCCGAAACAGCCTTCAGGCTCGATCCGACGGGCGAGTACAGATGCGTGACTCGTTCATCGCTGTCGTGGTCCTCGTGGCCCCTGTCCGCTAGTCCCCTGCCGCCGATGTGGATGGCTGAATCTTCACGGAGGGTCCCGGAAAAAACACGGACCAGGCAGACGCGGCCCAGGAACGGATCCACGGTAGTCCGCACTACCTCGGCAGCGAGGCGTCCTGCGGAATCGCATTCCAGTGGTTTCAAGGATGAACCATCGAGTTTCATCACTGGGGGCGCCGTGCGTTCCAGGGGCGAAGGCAAAGCATCGATCATCAGTGCCATGAGCTCGGGAAGCCCCAAACCCGTCTCCGCCGAAGTAGCCATCACAGGGAAGAAGGAGCCCCTGGCCACGGCGGTTTCCAGGTCCTTGATGAGGTCTTCCAAGGGCAACTCTTCACCGCCCAGATAGCGGTCCATCAAGGTCTCGTCTTCGCTTTCGGCAATGATGCCTTCAATCAAGGGGCCGCGGGCTTCCTCCACGACGGGATCATCGTTGTTCCCCTCGAGCACCCCTGCCAACCCTCCGCCAGAGGGCAGATACAGCGGAAGGACAGACTCACCGAAGGCTTCCTGGCAACGTACGACGGCGGCGCTGAAGTCCGCGCGGGGGTGGTCCAGGCGGCTGACTACTACAGCCCGCGGCATGCGGATCTTCTCGCATTCACCCCACAAGGCGATGGTGGCGCCGTCGATGCCGTCCACGGCGGAGACGACAAAGAGGGCCGCATCGGCGGCCCTCAACCCTGCTCGTAATTCCCCCGTGAAATCCGTGTACCCCGGAGTGTCGATCAGGTTCACTTTGACCTCGCCCACCAGGATCGGGGCCACGGACATGGTGACGGACCTCTGCTGATGGATGGCTGAAGGGTCTGAATCGCTGACAGTTGTTCCCTCAGTGATGGAACCCATCCGGGTGATGGCACCGGTGGCAGCCAACAGCGCCTCAACGAGCATCGACTTCCCTGCACCTGAATGCCCTACGAGTGCCACGTTGCGTATCTTGGCAGGATCACTTGCCGCCAGAGCCGTTCCGTTCTCGCTTCGCCGGGACTCGGGTGTGCCGGGTCCGGCCGCCTTGGCCGTCTCCCGTGTGCCCTTCGCGGACATGAGCACCTCCTGGTGTCCTATCCAAGCTCGGAGTTCGAACGCGCCGAAAGGTTCGAACGTGTAAGAGGATTGGACACCCTGAGGCGACCACAGGGCAAGACCCGGCCGCGGACGAAGAGCCAGCGCGAAGTGGCCAAGGGGTTCTAGGCCGCGACCATCCCCCATAACAACCATGCTGAGGTGACTGTGCTCCCTGTGATGACCACGGAGAATCCTGTCAGCCACAGGAACGACGGGACACCAGTGGTTCGGCCAAGGATGTAGGCGTCCGACGCTGCTAGCCGGTCCCGGCGCCGTGTATGGACGCCGGCGAGCTTGAAGAGGTCCCGCACGGCACCCACTGACAGGGCGATCCCCAGGGCCAGCACAATGTAGTTGACGATGGTGGGCGATCCGAAGAGGAGCAAAAGCTGGGCGATAGCTGCGCTGACCACCGCCACGAGGATCCCTGTCAGGTTGCGCAGGAAAATCAGGGAGACGAGCAGGATGAGGGCGCCCACAGACATCGCGGCTCCCGATCGGCCCGCGGCGAACGCAGCAATTAAGGCAAGTCCCACGACTGCCGGGGCGGGATAACCCCAGAACCCTGACCAGGCTGCGCCGAAAGGGCTCCGGCCGCTGCTGACGAGGCGACCCGAATGATCCAGTCCGATGCGAAGACTGTGGACAAATCGCCCCGTCATGAGGGCGGCATATGCGTGGCCAAGCTCATGGACGAATGTCACGTAGAGACCGAACCATCGCCATGTGGCTCGAGGGATGCTCAGAATGGTGGCTCCAGCGAGAATCGCCAACAACGCAGGCAGGGGCACGGCAGTAGTCTGGACGTCGGTGAAGCCACGGACTACGGCCGCCCACCAGGTTTGCAGCAAGTTCACAGCAGGGTTCACAGCCCCGTTCACAGCGCCGAGGATTTGAGGCGTGAACGGAGTCCCGCTACCAGGATCTCCAAACCGAAATCGAAGGCCGCTTCACCACGCTGGTCCGGCGGACCGGCGTGCGTCAACGCCTGGGTAAGGGTCGGGTAGCCGTGAACCGGAGGTGCCCACACGACGTCGGGAGCGGCCAGGTCCAACGCAAATCCCAAGGCAAAACTGTCGATGGTGGAGATCGCCGAAACCACATCCTGTCCCTGGAAACCGGCCTTTTCCAGGGCGACGGCCAGATTCTCGTAGAGAGCCAGCACCTGATCGTCCTGCACCGTTTGCAACACCAGCAGCGGGGCCAGACGGGGATGCCGGGCGAACGCGTCACGGTAGCTGCGGACAATAACTCTGAGGGCCTCCTCCCAGTCCTGCCCTTCATGGAGGGTGTAGGGGCTCTCGGCGATGATCCGCCCGCGCATGAGCTCCAGTATTTCTTCCCGTCCGCTGACGTGATTGTAAATGGACGATTGGCTGACGCCGATCCTCTTGGCCAGTTTGGGCAGGCTGAAGTCCCCGGCTTCGTCTACCAGCTCCAAGGCGGCGGTGACGAGAGCGTCGATGGATATCAGCGGAACCAGCGGGCGTGGCATTGGGTCTCCAATCAAAGTGTTGTTACGACTCTAGCCAGAACTTTGGGCAAAGGTATTGTGCGCCGAATCACAAGGCCTTACGATAAACGAAAGCCTTTCGCTTATCGATCGGCTCCTCCCCTGAATCTCCCCGCATTAGACCTCCGAGGACACCATGTCTGAAATCGAAACCCGCCCTCCTGAAGCGGATGCTGGAAACGGGCTCAAGAAGAATGCCATCGGCACCGGCGGCATTGCCTTCCTGGTGATCTCCGCAGCAGCCCCCTTGACCGTAATGGCCGGCGTGGCACCTGTGGCCATTGGCATCGGGGGCATTGGCGCCCCCATGGGCTACGTCATCGCCGGCGCCGTTCTGTTGATCTTCGCCGTGGCCTTCATGGCCATGACCAAGCACGTCAAAGCAGCCGGCGGCTTTTACACCTACATCACACTTGCCATGGGAAAAACGGTGGGGCTGGCCTCGGCCATTCTCGCCATCGTTTCTTATAACTGCCTGCAGATCGGCGTCTATGGACTCTTTGCAGTCCAGACCCAGGCCATGCTCCGGACACTCTTCGGCCTGGACGTCCCATGGCCGGCGGTAGCGCTGGCAGCCGTGGCCGCCGTCTGGTTCCTTGGTTATCGGGGCATCGACGTTGGGGCCAAGGTCCTGGGCGTACTGCTCATTGCCGAGACCGCCATACTTGCCGTCATGGGCGCCGGCATTCTGGCGAACGGCGGCGCACAAGGCATCAGCGTTGCCTCCTTCTCCCCCGAGCATGCCTTCACCCCTGGCGTCCTTGCCATCCTTGCTATCTGCTTCGCCGCCTTCATGGGCTTTGAATCCACGGTGCTGTACCGCCGTGAGGCCCGCAACCCTGACAAGTCCGTGCCCCGGGCAACCTACATTGCCGTCGGCTTCATGTCCGTGTTCTACGCCTTCATCGTGTGGACAGTCATCCAGGCCTATGGAGATGGCGACGTGATGGCTGCTGCCGGTGAATTGGCGGACGGCATGTTCTTCGCCACGATCAACCATTACGTGGGACCCTGGGCAGAAGTTGTCATGTACGTACTGATCGTGACCAGCGTGTATGCCTCCCAGCTCGCGTTCCACAATGCCATCAATCGCTACGTTTACATGCTCGCCAAAGACGGCGTCCTTCCCGCATTCCTCGGCAGGACCCACCCGAAGTACAAGTCCCCGCACCGCGCCGGGCAAATCCAGACAGCCCTCGCCGCCGTCGTCATCATCATTTGCGCCATCGCCGGCGCCGATCCCTACAAACAGCTGCTGATCTGGGTCAACACTCCCGGCATCTTCGGCATTGTCGCCTTGCAGGGACTGGTTTCCGTGGCAGCTTTCATCTACCTGCGGCGCAACCCTGACGCCGTGACCAACAGGCTACTCATTCCCTTGAGCATTGCGTCAGCCATCCTGCTGTTTGGCGTGGTTGCGTTGATCGCCATCAACATCGAACTCCTGACGTTCGCCGATGCCCTCACCAACACTGTTCTCATGCTGGTGACGCCCCTCGTTTTCCTGGCCGGTCTGCTGATCGCCCGCAGATTGCGCACCGCCCGCCCCGCCATCTTTGCCCGGATTGGAAGCTTCGAAACCCATGACTCCTGACCTCATCGTGCTTGCTGACACCATCCACACGCTCGACGACCGCCCGGCTAACAGTTCGGGGCCAGCTATTCAGGCCGTCGCCGTGAGTGACGGGTTGATCGCCGCCGTCGGATCCCGGGAGGACGCGCAGCAGTGGCGTCAGCCGGGCACGCGAATAGTGGATCTTGGCAGTGCCACGCTGACGCCAGGCCTGGTTGATTGCCACATCCACCCCGTGTTTGGCCTGGACCTGACCATTGGCTGCGATCTGTCCGGCGCATCCACTTTGGCTGAAGTACGGGCGCTGCTGCAGGCAGAATCAGCGACCTCCGCACCACTAAACGACGGCGGCTGGTTGCGTGCCTGGGGCCTGAACCCGAACGCGTTTGGCCCAGTACCCCTGCACCGGAGTGTGATCGACGAAGTCTCCGGAGACCGGCCGGCCATGATCCGGTTGTTCGACGGCCATTCGGCGTTGGCGAACAGCCGGGCCCTGGAAATGGCTGGGATCCGAGGTCGTGTTGAATTTGACCAGAGCGCCGAGGTGGTCTGCGATGCCGACGGCGTCCCCACCGGGATGCTCCTGGAAGCGGCAGCCATTGAACTGGTGCAGCGTCACATTCCCAAGGAATCGTTTGAGGAACGCAAGGCCCGCCTGGGCAACTTGCTCCGGGACTTCGCCCGGTCGGGCCTCACCGGCGGGCACGTCATGGACCATGACGAGGAGTCGGCCGCCCTCTTTCAGGCTTTGGAAGCCGACGGCGAGCTGCCCCTGCGGCTGCGGAGTGCCCCGTGGTGCATGCCTGGCACTGGCGAGGCTGAGTGGAAGGGACTTGCCCACACCATAGGCACCGGCGGACGCCGCTGGTCCGTCGAGGCCATCAAACTGTTCGTTGACGGAACCGTGGACAACGGGACCGCGTGGCTTTACGAGCCGGACCTGTACGGCCAATCCACTGCGCCATTCTGGCCACGGCCGGAAGAATACACAGCAGCGGTTGGCTACTTTGCCTCCCGCGGCATCCCGACGGCGACCCACGCCATTGGCGATGCCGGCGTGGAACATGTGCTGGACGCCTTGGAGTCGCTCCGCGGTGTTGTGCCCTCGGACGTGCTCCGCCAGACGGTTCACAGGATTGAACACATCGAGACGGTGCCCGACCAGCTGGTGGAACGCTTCCAGCACGCCGAAGTGGTGGCGAGCATGCAGCCCACGCACTGCACGCACTATTCCGTGGCGGACCACAGTGACAACTGGTCCACCAGGCTTGGCAAGGTCCGTGCCGACCGCGCATGGCGTTGCAGGGACCTCCGCGAGGCTGGAGTTACCGTGGGTATCGGCTCCGACTGGCCGATCGCTCCGTACGAACCCTTGCCGATCATTGCAGACGCCCAGTTGCGGCGCCGTTCCGGACATCCGGAACAGGAACCAATCGCACCTTCCCAGGCACTCACCGCACTCCAGGCGCTTGAGGGCTACACCTCGCACGCCGCACGCGCTGCAGGACTGTGGGACGTTTCGGGCTCGATCACGGTGGGTAAACGCGCCGACTTCACCGCGTTCGAGCGCGATCCACTGACCACCGCCCCGGATGAGTTTGCCGCCAGCAGCGTGGTAGGTACGTTCGTGGACGGCGAGATCCAGTTCATCCTGGAAAGGCTTGCCTAGCATTGTTGATCGGGCCAGCCCTTTTGATCCGGCGGGCTACATCCGGTTCTTGGTTTTGGCCGTAGCCAGTGCCGTCCACGGATCTTCGGGCCAGGGATGCCTGGGGTAGCGCCCACGCATCTCTGCCCGAACCTGGGCGTAGGGCCCGGACCAAAACGATGCGAGATCACCTGTCACCGCCAACGGCCTGCCTGCGGGAGACAAAAGGTGGAAAAGCACCGGTACCCTTCCGCCAACAAGGCGAGGCGTGCGGTCCCAGCCGAAACACTCCTGCAGCTTGACCGCCACAACCGGGCTGCCGCCGTCGTGCTCCGCATTCTTTCGATCGGAGCCGTCAAAGCCCTCAGAGACCTCCGGGTACTCGATTCGCACCCTCGAGCCACTGGGCACCTGAAGACGCTCGGGCACCAGGCTGTCCATGTTGGAAGCCTCGGGCCATGGGAGCAGGCGCCGAAGTGGATCGCTGAGGTCAATGGCGGTGGCCGGGGTGCCGGTGGACATGGATTCGAGCTCCGGGGCAAGCCAGTCATCCAACCTTGCCAACAACGCGGATTCGGTGACATCGGGCCACGGATCGCCCAGCTCCCGGTGCAACAGGGACAGACGCCGGCGCAGCGCATCCGCCCCAGCGGACCACCCGATCATCGAGAGTCCTGCCTTTTCCAGTGCAACCGCAACAGCCTGACGGCCCTGCTCTACGCTGGGGCGCACGGGCGTCGAGGACAGCACAAGGGCTCCCAACTTCCGCTCAAGCCTGGCGGTCACCCGCCCTTGGGCGAAACGTGCTGTTACCTCCTCGATCAGGAGCTCCGGCGCCGCGGCGGCCGCCAGCTCTGCGGACAAGGGCGCCGCCGATCGGATCACGGCTCCCGTTCCCGCGGCATCCCTGCCTTGGGCGCGGGAAACCTCCGCCACGGCCAACCAGTCATGCCCGGCCAGCTGGCTACCCGCAGGCAGACCGGCTCTGGTGCCCGAGGTCAGCAGATACGTTGGTGCCCCTTGGCCGGGAACCCGCCTGGCAATACGGTCAGGGAAGGCCAAGGCGACCACGAACCCCGGAGCCTCCCGCGCTGAAATGTCCAGTGCCTGTCGTTCATCAATGCTTTGTTGATTGGCGATGCCCAAAGTTTCCTGGCGCGCGATCAATTCCATCCGCTTGACGTCTTCGGCGAATCGTCGGGCTGCCGGGTCTGATCCGGAACGAACTGCCGCCAAGAGTTTTGTGAGGTCGGCACCCGGTGCGCGTTGATCACCGGCTACCAGTGCCACTGTTTCAGCGGCAAGGCGACGGCCAACCATCGCTGAACCGTCCAGCAGCGCCCGGGCGAGCCGAGGGTCTGCCGGGATCTTCGCGAGCGTCCTGCCCACGTCCGTGACAGTTCCTTGCACTGTCACCGCACCGAGTTCCCGAAGGACCTCGACGGCGTCCTCCATTGCCGCACGAGGTGGTGCGTCGGGCAGTGCAAGCCCACGGCCCCCGGGTGCTCCCCAGCAGGCGAGCACCAAAGCAGCGCTGGTCAGGTCGGCCACCGAAATCTCAGGGGTTTGATGCGCTGGCGCGGCGGCGAAGGCCTGCTGGTCGTAGCACCGAACCACCTTGCCTGGTCCTTGGCGCGCTGCGCGGCCGGCCCGCTGCTCGGCCGACGCCTTTGAGCAGGACACTGTGACCAGACCGGACATGCCCCTGCCCGAGTCACGACGCGGTTCACGTGACAGGCCGGAATCAATGACGAGCCGGACGCCTGGCACTGTAAGTGAGGACTCGGCCAACGCCGTTGACACAATAATTCGAGGAGGGTCGCCGGGTTCCCTGCCTGAAACTGCCCGATCCTGGGCGTCCGCACCGATCTGGCCGTGCAGCTCAAGTACCTCGACGTCGGCCCGGACCAGCCCGCGGAGCCGGCTGGCGACGTCGGACACTTCGCGTACGCCCGGGAGGAAGACCAAAGCGTCAACGTCGGGGTTTTCCATGAGCGCTTCCTCGTGGGCAGCCACCGTTGTTGCGGCAACATGATTGAGGAAGCTGTAGGCAACGCCGCGCTCGTCCAGGCGCGGACCTGAGGCAGGAATCCAGTCGACCTCCAGGGCATGGAGCACGGAAGGACAGTCGACGACGGGAGCCGGCGTGCCGTCGTCGGCCTCCCCCAAGCCGGTTCGCCCCGCCCCGCTTCGCCCCGTCCCGCTTCGCCCTAGCAGGGCGGCGAAACGCGTGGCGTCAACGGTCGCCGACATGGCCACCAGTGTGAGGTCGCCACGGAGTTCCTGGACTTCCGCGAGCATGCCCACGAGCAGGTCGGTTTCGAGTCCACGCTCGTGGACCTCATCCAGGATCACCGCTTGCGTTCCCTCGAGTCCGGGATCAGCCAGGAGGCGCCGCAGGAGAATGCCGGGAGTGACGAACTCCACCACAGTGTCCGAACCAGCGATGCTTTCGCCGCGGACTGTATAACCCACCCGACCGCCCAGACGGCTGCCGTCGAGTGAGGCAAGACGGCGGGCCGCTGAACGCGCGGCCACCCTGCGCGGTTGGGTGACGACGACGCGCGGCTGGCCGGGGTGCCTCTCCCCCACGAGATTGGCCAGCAGTGGAGGAACCAGGGTGGTCTTTCCCGTCCCGGGCGGTGCCTGGACGACCACCGTTCCGCCGTCGCCCTGGCTCTCCAAAGCGGTGGCGAGCCTTCCCAACGAATCAGCGAAAACCAGTCCTGCGCCGATGGTGTCCAGTCTGAAAGTCACCACACCATTGTCCCTGCTTGCCAGCACTAAAAAGGCCACGCCTCCTCGGTGAACCTGACGGCTGCGAGGAGGCGTGGCCCCGTCAACGTTATTGCTCTTGGGTCGGTGTGCTAGCCAATGGTGGACGTGTCAATCACGAAGCGATAACGCACATCGGAGGCGAGCACGCGCTCATAGGCTTCATTGATCTCGCTGGCCGGAATGACCTCGATCTCAGCACCCAGTCCATGCTCGGCACAGAAGTCCAACATCTCCTGGGTTTCGCGGATTCCGCCAATCATGGAGCCGGCGAACCTGCGGCGCCCACCAATGAGTGCGAAAGCATTCACGGGCAACGGCTCGGCGGGTGCACCAACGTTCACCAGCGTGCCGTCAAGGCTCAGCAGTTGCAGGTAGGCGCTGATGTCGATGGACGCGCTGACCGTGTTGATGATGAGGTCAAACGTGCCAGCCAGTTGCTCGAACGTGGCAGGATCACTGGTGGCGTAGTAGTAGTCAGCGCCCAGCTTCAGGCCGTCTTCCATCTTCTTCAGCGACTGCGAGAGGACCGTCACCTCGGCACCCATGGCGTGGGCAATCTTGACCCCCATGTGTCCCAGGCCGCCCAAGCCCACGATCGCGACCTTCTTGCCGGGACCGGCCTCCCAGTGATGCAGCGGGGAGAAGGTGGTGATGCCTGCGCACAGAAGCGGTGCGGCGACGTCGAGATCCAGCGCTTCAGGGATGGTGACGACAAAGTCCTCGTTCACGACCACACTGCTCGAGTATCCGCCCTGGGTGATGCTGCCATCGCGGTCAACCGCGCCGTAGGTGCCCACGTTGCCGTTGAGGCAATACTGTTCCTCACCCGCCAGGCAGTTCCTGCACTCTTTGCACGAGTTAACCATGCAGCCAACACCAACGCGGTCGCCCACTTTGTGCTTGGTGACCTCCGGACCGACTTCGGTAACGATGCCGGCAATCTCGTGGCCAGGGACCAGCGGGTACTGCTGGGGACCCCAATCGCCCCGGACAGTATGGATATCCGAGTGGCAGATACCGGCGAATTTGATGTCAATGTGGACGTCGTGAGGTCCAACTTCGCGACGTTCGATGGTGGTCAGGGTGAGGTCGCCCGTGGCCGAAGGTGAAGCATAAGCGTTAGCGGAAGGCATGTTTCTCCTGCGTGATGAAGATTAGTGGATGCTTCCATCTAACCCTCTTTTCCAAAATGCAAGGAGTTACTGCTGTTAGGGGTAATGACAGGGACTCCCTTGGAGGGCCAAAAGCCATACCGTTGGAACCATGGACAACCGGACCGAGACGCGCGATTTCCTCTCTACCCGAAGAGCGAAGATCACCCCAGAGCAAGCTGGCCTGGCCGCCTATGGCGGCAATCGGCGTGTCCTTGGGCTCCGCCGCGGCGAAGTTGCCATGCTTGCCGGCGTCAGCGTTGAGTACTACACCCGTTTGGAGCGGGGGAACCTCTCCGGCGTCTCGGATAGCGTGCTGGAAGCCCTGGCTAACGCCCTGCAACTGGACGACGCCGAACGGGCACACCTCTTCGACCTCGCCCGTGCGGCCAACGACGGCGGTCGGTTGCGGCGTCGTCCGGTACGGAAGCAGTCCATCCGACAGGGTGTCCAACTCACGTTGGACGCGATCACGCATTCGCCGGCCTTCGTCCGCAATGGCCGGCTCGATATCCTCGCTACCAACGCTTTGGGCAGGGCACTGTACTCGGATAGCTTTGACACGCCTTTCGGGCCGCCCAACCTTGCCCGCTTCCTGTTCCTTGACCCTCGAAGCCATGACTTCTACACCGATTGGGAACGGGCCGCCAACGACACCGTAGCCATCATGCGGACCGAGGCCGGGCGTAACCCCTACGACCGTGGACTCACCGACCTCGTAGGTGAGCTGTCCACCCGCAGCGAAGAATTCCGTGTTCGCTGGGCAGCGCACAACGTCCGGCAGCATTACACCGGGAAGAAGCAGTTCCGGCATCCGATCGTCGGGGACCTGCACATGCTCTACGAGGCGTTTGAGTTGTCCGCTGACGACGGCCTGACCATGACTATCTACAACGCGGAGCCTGGCACCGGAACCGAGGATGCCCTGCGGTTGCTGGCGAGTTGGGCTGCCACCACGCACGCGTCTGAACCCGGCGCGTCTGAATCCGGCCGCGACCTCCGCAAGACGAACCGCAACTAATTCCCCAACGAAAAGGAACCATGGACATCACCCCCAAGACCACCAGCACCAAGGGAGCGTCAGGCCTCTTCAGCGGCGATGTCTATTTCGACGTCATCGCCAAGGGGGACGAGCCCTCCCGACTGCGCGTGAACATCGTCCGCTTCGCTCCCTGCGCTAGAACCGCGTGGCACACCCATGCGGCTGGTCAGACCCTCCACATAACGGACGGTGTAGGCCTGGTCCAGGCACGCGGAGGCGAGGTCAAAGTGGTCCGCCAAGGTGACACCATCTACACGCCACCGGGCGAATGGCACTGGCACGGTGCTGCTGCGGAGCATTTCATGAGCCACCTTGCCATGTGGGAAACCACCGGAGCCACCGACGGTTCTGAAACTACGTGGGGCGAGCTAGTGACAGATGAGGAGTATGGCCAGCCGGGCTGAGGGCTTTTAGCGGGCTTCCTAAAAATGTCAGACCCTGATGAGAGGGTTAATTCATGGGAAGCATTGGGGAGATTCTGGCGCGTCGGGCAGCGATGTCCGGCGCCGCGTTGCGTCCCCGACGCCTCCCCCGAGCAAGCCATGCCGTGCCTGCCAACGCGCAAGTGGGCTGGGAAAACCCGACGGCGGCAGTTACCGATTCGGAAAACGCCAGGGCAATGGCGCTGCTTCGCGGCATTAAACCGCAATCCATCGCCGCTCTTAAGGTCGACCCTGAAGTCATCCCTGTTTCCTTGGGACTTGAGGATGCGCTGGTTGAAAGCGTTGAGGCGTTGGAAAGCCTGCGTTCCGTCACCGTGGCCGGTGCCCTGACGTTCGGCTTTACCGAAGCCGCGGGGTTCGCCGGGCGGATGGAGGAGATCTCCCGGACCGTGGAGTACCTGCAGGTCATCGCGGCGCACGCCGTGGAACGGACCCGCACGCAAGCCCAGCAGGCACGGCCCTCATCCGCGGCGGGCACGGGATGGCAGACAGGCTGGACCGACCCCGGAACCACAGACCCTGCGGCCCCGGCCACTACGGCAGGACCAAACCCCGCCACCGCCACGGCCGGTATTGCCGGCGCGTCCTGGGCTGTTACTTCGGAAGGTGCTGTGGCTGGATTCGCCGCTGTCACTGCGGCAGATGCCGCCGCGGTGGCAGATGATGGCTACAGGAATGCCGCGGAATTCCTGCGCGCCAGCCTGCGGATCAGCAAAAGCGAAGCCAACCGCCGGCTCGCCCTGGCCTCCCAAGTCCTCCCCCGGACCGGAATCGCCGGACAACACATCCCGGCCCGCCGCGAAATCCTCGCCCAAGCCCTCGAAACCACACAAATACCCACCCGGTCCGCGAGCATCATCAGCGCCGCCCTGGACAAAGTACGCCTCCTCACCGACGACGACACCCTCACCCGGATGGAACACGCCCTCACCCGCACCGCCATCGAATCCGACCCCGACTTCGTCACCAAAATGGCCAAACGCTGGAACGACCAGATCGACCAGGACGGACCCGAACCGTCCGAAGAAATCCTCCGCCAGCTCCAAGGCACCTTCATCCGCAAACCCCGTCATGGACTGCACCACCTGGAAATCTTCGCCACCGCCGAACAATACGAAACCCTGGCCACCGCCATGAACGTCGCCACCAACCCCCGACTCACCACCGGAGACAGCAACATCACTGGCGAGGGCGGCGGGACGAACAATGCCGCCGGCGCAGGCGACGAGAGCGGTGACGGGAGCGGCGGCGGTAACAACGAGGCCACCGGGCACAACCAAACCACGGGCCCGGAACTGGACCGGCGTTCCCGGCCCATGAAACTCCTCGACGGACTCGTCGGAGCCTGCGCGGTCGCCATGACCACCGGGAAACTGCCAGCCAACGGCGGACTCCGACCCCAACTCACCCTCACCATCGACGAACGCGACCTCTACGAACGACGCACCGACCATCAACGACTCAGCTCCGGTACCGCGACCTTCGTCGGCCCGATGCACCCCAACACCATCCGCAAAATCGCCTGCGACGCGGACATCCTCCCCGTCCTGCTCGGAACCGACTCCCGCGTCCTGGACATCGGCCGCACCACCCGGATCTTCCCACCCCACATCCGCAAAGCCATCACCGCCCGCGACGGTGGCTGCGCCTTCCCCGACTGCACCATGCCCGCCCCCTGGTGCGAAGCCCACCACATCACCTACTGGTCACAGGGCGGCACCACAGGAACCGAGAACGGCACCCTGCTCTGCAGCCACCACCACCACCTCATCCACAAAGAAAAATGGCGGATCGACATCACAACAGGGGTTCCCTGGTTCACCCCACCACCACACATCGACCCCCACCAAACCCCACGACGCAACCACCACCACACACCCCTCAGAACATAAGACTGCCCCGGTGCAGGTTGACGGGGTGCAGGTTGAAGGTTGGTACAGCCAGGGCTGGCCGCCGCCCGGCCCGTTACTGGTGTTGTCTGCCTTCCAAGTCCTTGATTTTTCGCTCAAGGGCCAGGCGTTCCGCGCCGTTGGAGCAAAGTTCAAGAGCTTGGTGAAAAGCCTCGCTCGCTTCTTTATGGCGCCCAAGCCGCGACAGCAGTTCGCCCTTGACCGCGGGCAAGAGATGCGAGCCCTTGAGTTCACCGCGGGCAGCCAATTCGTCAACGAGGTCCAATCCGGCGGCAGGGCCAGAAGCCATGGATACGGCGACGGCACGGTTCAGATCAATGACGGGCGACGGCGTGAGTCGCCCGAGCGCCTCGTACAGAACCACGATTCGCTCCCAGTCAGTGTCCTCCACCGAGTGCGCCACAGCGTGGCACTCGGCGATGGAAGCCTGCAGCCCGTAGGCGCCGAGCCCGCGGCCTGCATCCACCGCCGTCGAAAGTGCTGCGCGTCCGCGCCGGATTGCTGACTGATCCCATCGACGTCGATCCTGGTCTTCCAGCAGTACCGGTTGGCCAGCTGCGTCGAGCCTTGCCGGGAATCGCGCGGCTGTGAGTTCCATCAGTGCCAGCAATCCGAATGCTTCGGGTTCCGGCGCCACGCGGACCAACACCCGGGCAAGTCGACGTGCTTCACTGGCCAACTCGGTGCGCATCCAGTTTTCTCCTCCGGAAGCGTAGGCCCCCTCCGAGAAGATCAGGTAGAGGACATTCAGCACCGAACCAAGCCGCTCAGGAACCTGATCGGCCTCGGGCACTGCAAACGGGATGCGGGCAGCGGCGAGAGTCTTCTTTGCCCTGGTGATGCGCGCCTGGATGGTTGGCACCGGGACCAGGAATGCCTTGGCGATCTCATCCGTGGTCATGCCGCCCACAACGCGAAGTGTCATGGCAATCCGGGCCTCCCTGGACACCACGGGGTGGCAGGAAATGAACATCAGGGCCAGGACATCGTCATCAATGGCTTGGGGGTTGAACAGCGTATCCACACCCGCTTCTTCCTCTGTGAGATCGCGTGCCAGAAGCGCGTATTTCTCGTCCAGGGCTGCCCGCCGCCGGAAAGCATCGATGGCACGACGACGACCCGCTGTGAGGAGCCATCCCACCGGCTCGGCAGGTGCGCCATTGACAGACCACGAGACGAGGGCCTCTGCGAGTGCTTCCTGTGCGAGGTCCTCTGCCAGTGGAAAGTCCCCTGTATAGCGGGCAAGGGCGCCGACGATGCGGGCGGATTCGCTGCGCCACACCGCTTCGACGGCGGCCCTTACCTCGTTGCTGCTCACGTCAGTTGCTGCTCACGTCTGGTGCTGCTCACGTCTGGTGCTGCTCGTTGCAGGTGCTCCCCCGAAGCAATGGCCGTCCCGTCTACAGCTGTCCGGTCCGCTCGCGCCAAGCCCGCTCCTTTTGGATCCATTCGTTGTCTTGGGGGAATTCGTCGATGCTGGTGACCCGGCGGATCTCTGTCTTGCTGCCTGCGGTCATCGGAGCACGCTTGGCCCACTCGATTGCTTCCTGCTTGGAGGCGACATCCAGGATGTAGTAACCGGCAAACAGTTCCTTCGTTTCACCGTACGGGCCATCAGTGACCACCGGGGTGTCACCGGTGAAGTCGACCACGACGGTTTCCTTTGCATCGTCCAGTCCTTCAGCAGCGAGCAGCACTCCAGCCCGGATCAGTTCGTCGTTGAACTTGCCCATCGCTTCGAGGATTTCGTTGAAGTCGATGTTCTCGAACTTGGCGAACGATTCGTCGGTTGCCCGCATGATCAGCATGTACTTGGCCATTGCACTCAATCTCCTGTGTTGTGGAAGGTCGCCCTTCGACCTTCTCATTCATGGGTCGAACAGTGCGAGGCGAAATCGACAACCTCTCAAAAGAAATTTCCCGTTCCATCCAGGGCTGCCGGGCGTATCCTGAGGAACAGTGGGTAAACGATGTGTTTTCCCGCCGGTAACTGGTTCGAGGCATCATGGCATCATCACGCTCTCCCGAAGACTTTTTTCCGGAACGCGGTGCCGCCGCCCGGATGGTTAACTCCTATGCAGCCCTCCTGAAGTCCGTCCGCAGTGCGGGCTTGCTGAAGCGCCGCCGGGGTTTCTACATCACGGTTTTCGTGATTCTGATGCTGGCGTGGGCCGGAACATGGAGTGGCTTTCTTCTCTTGCGGGACACGTGGTTCCAGCTCTTGATCGCGGCGGGCATGGGCGTTGTCCTCACTCAATTCGCGTTTCTCGCACATGAGGCCGCCCATCGCCAGGTGTTCAAATCCAAGAGCATGAACGAATGGTCCGCGCGCCTGATTGGCACGGGGTTGGTGGGAATCAGTTATGCGATGTGGGCCCAAAAGCATACCCGGCACCACAACTTCCCCAATGTCATCGATAAGGACCCGGATATCCACACAGGCGCCATCGCCTTCCATCCCGAGGCCGCCGCATCGCGTCGCGGCCCAATGGTGAGTGTCACCCGGAAACAGGGATGGTTGCTGTTCCCCCTGTTGTTCTTCCTCGGTGCGAGCCTGCATGTTGATTCGTTGAAGTACTTGTTACGCCAACGAAAGGCAGATCACCGCTGGGTGGAAATCCCTGTCCTTATGCTGCGCCTGCTTGTGGTGCCGGTTTTGGTGTTCTCCTTGTTGCCGCTGGGAATGGCCTTTGCCTTCCTTGGCGTCCAATTGGGCGTCTTCGGCTTTTATATGGGCGCTGCATTCGCCCCCAATCACAAAGGCATGCCCATCCTGCCAGCATCCAGCAGGGCGGATTTCCTGAACCGCCAGGTTCTTACTGCCCGGAACATTTCCGGGGGACGGTTCCTTGACGCACTTATGGGCGGACTGAACCGGCAGATCGAACACCACCTCTTCCCGGACATGCCCAGGCCTTACCTGCAGCGTGCCTCCGGAATCGTCAAGGAATGTTGCCGGGAACTGGACATCCCTTACACGGAGACTTCACTGGCAGCTTCGTACGCAATCGTCGTCAGGTACTTGAACAACGTGGGTCTCTTCGCTGGCGAACCCTTTGAATGTCCTGTCGTGGACAGGTTCAGGCCTGGATAGGGTCGCCACTGGTGACAAGGGCGTGCACGCAAAGGATCCCCCGGAGGTGTTACGAGCACTGTCCGGGGGATCCTTTGTTGCCAAGTGTAGGCGTCGTGGTTTCTTCTCTTCGCTAGCAGAGCCTCAGCGGCTCGCGGGCAGGGGCCTTAGCGGCCGCCGCCTCCGATAACTCCGGCTTCAACAGCCTTGGTGACGGCGTCAGCTTCGGCTTGTGTGAGCTTGCCGTCCGTGACGGCCTTGTCCAGCCTGGTCTTGAGGGCAGCGGCGCGCTCCTCCTGGGCCGCAGTGCGGATTTCTTGCAAGGCGGCAGTGACCTTGGATTCATCAATGCCCAGCGCAGCGGCCAGGGACTTGGCCATGGCGGCCTCCTGCGCCGTCCGGTCCGGCTTGGTTCCCTCGGTGCCTTGAGTTGGTGGAGTGGTGGGCTTATTCGCTTCTCTGAAGGCCTTCAACGCGTCGGTGACTTTGGCTTCGTCCACTCCCAACTTGGCGGCAAGGTCCGCTGCGAGCTGACCGCGGTCGGGGCCGTGGACTCCGGGCCTTCCGTGGCCCTCCGGGGGCGTGGTGGCATCGGCTGACGACGTTGCGCTCGGCGTCGGCGTCGTGGTGGCTGAAGCAACGCTGGTGACACCCAGCCCTGCACCCAGCGCCAACGCTCCGGCTGTAATGCCCAGCGTGATTCTCTTGGTCTTTGACATGGTGCCTCTCCTCAATCCGGCGCCGCTGTAACGGCTGCTGAGCCGTCCGAGCGGCCTATAACTTCCAGACAGCTTGTAACTTCCAGACGATCTGTAACACCGTCCTGTTACTACAATGAGTCGATCACCCAAGCCCACGCTGTTGTGAAGCTGTCAATCAGCTGTGAAGGTGCGGTTGGGTGTCCAAGGCCGCAAGCAATCGCTTGACCGAACCACCCAGGTTCCAGTCCGTAGCCAAGCGCTCAAGCTCAGCGCGCGCCTCACCTGTCACGGGGCGCAGCTGGGCGCCTGCCTCCTCAAGGGTGGGAACCTTCAAGTCTCGAACCACGTTTACGACGGCGGGCGCCACCTTGAGGTACCCGGCCGCTGCGGCAAGTTTGGCGCGTACGGAACTGGACAATCCGCCGTCGGGATCCTCTGCTGTCTCCAGGAGGCCCTCCAGGGAGCCGTATTCCGCGAGCAAAGACGCGGCCGTTTTCTCGCCGATGCCGGCAACGCCCGGTAGTCCGTCGGAGGAATCGCCACGCAGGGTGGCGTAGTCGGCGTACTGTTGCGGCAGCACGCGGTACTTTCCAACGACGACGACGTCGGTGACCACTTCGAGGTTCCTCATGCCACGGGCGGTGTAAATGACGCGGACGTCCCGATCGTCATCGACGAGCTGGAAAAGGTCCCGGTCACCCGTGACCACATCAGTGGGCAGCTTCGTCTGGCTGGCATACGTACCCACAACATCGTCGGCTTCATGATCATCGACGCCCACCACAGCAATTCCCGCGAGGTCCAGCACGTGGCGGATCAGCGGGATCTGCGCTTCGAGAGGATCGGGAACGATTTCGACGTCGGGGCCCACCGGCACGATTTCGGCCACCCTGTGCGCCTTGTAGCTGGGGATCAGCTCAACCCGCCATTTCGGGCGCCAGTCATTGTCCCAGCAAGCGACCACGTGGGTCGCTTCGTACTCGGTGGTGAGGCGGGCAATCATGTCCATCAGGCCACGGACGGCGTTGACGGGCGTGCCGTCGGAGCGGCGGATGGAGTCCGGAATGCCGTAGAAAGCGCGGAAATACAAGGAGGCAGTGTCCAGGAGCATGAGTCGAGGCATACCTGATCCTGACACGTCTTGCCCGGAATCACCGTGAACCTGAGCTAAACCTCGTCGGCGAGAAGGGCAAAGACTTGATCCGCACTGTGAGCCGCATTACGATGATGTGAGCGATAATAGAACAACGTGTTCAACTATAGAACAACAGACAATTTAGGCCCACAAAGAAGTGAGGAAAGCCCGTGCAGTTCCACCACCACGGTTACGTATCCGGTGACCCGCGAGTCGAGCCGGCTGCCGGCGTCGGCATCGACCGCCCGGCCGAGCTTCCCGACGAAGTTGACGTTCTCATCGTGGGCACTGGCCCCGCAGGGATGCTGACCGCGGCGCAACTGGCCCAGTTCCCGGATATCACCACGCGTATTATCGAGCGCCGCCCCGGGCGCCTCGCCATTGGTCAGGCCGACGGCATCCAGGCCCGCAGCGTCGAGACCTTCCAAGCGTTCGGGTTCGCCGAGCGGATCACCGCCGAGGCCTACCGCATCACCGAAATGGCGTTTTGGAAGCCGGACCCCGCGGACCATTCGCGCATCGTGCGCGCGGCCCGCGCCGTGGATGACCCCACAGGAATCAGCGAATTCCCGCACCTGATCGTGAACCAGGCACGCGTGCTGGACTACTTCGCGGAGTTCATGGCCAACTCCCCCACGCGCATGACACCGGACTACGGCTACGAATTCCGCAGGCTTAGCGTCACTGCCCAGGGCGAATACCCCGTGACCGTCACGCTCGGTCACACGACCGGACCCAATGAAGGCCAGGAACGGGTTATCCGTGCCAAGTACGTCGTCGGTGCGGATGGGGCGCGCAGCAAGGTCCGCGAGTCCATCGGGTGCCATCTCGCAGGTGACCAGGCCAACCATGCCTGGGGTGTCATGGACGTCCTGGCCGTCACGGACTTCCCGGATATCCGCACCAAATGTGCCATCCAGTCTGGTGCTGGCGGCAGCATCCTGCTGATCCCCCGCGAGGGTGGCCACCTGTTCCGCATGTATGTGGACCTGGGCGAGGTGAAACCCGAGGATCACGGCGCCGTGCGGAAGACCACCATAGAGCAGATCATCGGCAAGGCCAACGACATCCTGCATCCGTACACCCTGGATGTCCGCAACGTCGCCTGGCACAGCGTTTATGAGGTAGGCCACAGGCTCACGGACAGGTTCGACGACGTCCTGCCGGAGGAGCGCGGGACGCGGACGCCGAGGGTGTTCATTACCGGCGATGCCTGCCACACGCACAGTGCGAAAGCCGGGCAGGGCATGAACGTCTCCATGCAGGACGGCTTCAACATCGGCTGGAAACTCGGACACGTCCTCGAAGGCCGCAGCCCCGAGTCCCTGCTGGACACCTACTCGGCTGAACGCCAGGTGGTGGCGAAGAACCTGATCGACTTCGACAAGCAATGGTCAACGCTCATGGCCAAGAAGCCCGAAGAGTTCGAAGACCCGGCGGAGCTGGAGACCTTCTACACCAGCACCGCGGAGTTCCCTGCAGGTTTCATGACCCAGTACGCTCCGTCCATGCTCGTGGCCGAAGCGCAGCACCAGGAGTTGGCAACGGGCTTCCCGATCGGCAAGCGCTTCAAGTCGGCCCCGGTCCTGCGGGTCTGCGACACGAATCCGATGCACCTCGGCCACCATGCCAAGGCAGACGGACGCTGGCGCATCTACGTCTTTGCCGACGCCGCCCCTGCAGGCGCCCCGGGACCGGTCGCGGACCTAGCTGAGTGGATTGCGAACTCGCCGGATTCACCGCTGGCCGCGACGCCGTCGGACGCCGACCGTGACGCCTGGTTCGATGTGAAGGTGATCTACCAACAGGACCACACCAACGTAGACATCAATGCCGTCCCCACGGCGTTCAAGCCGACCGTTGGACCGTTCAAGCTCACCTACCTGGAGAAGGTCTTCGGGACGGACCCGAAAGCAGACATCTTTGAGCTGCGCGGACTCAGCCGCGACGGTGTGGTTGTAGTGGTCCGCCCAGACCAGTACGTCGCGAACGTGCTCCCACTGACAGCCACCGCGGAACTGGGCTCGTTCTTTGCTACCCTGCATTCCGGGCAGCGGGAAAAGTCGAGCGCAACAGACGCGGATCTGGTCAGCCACCAGGCTTAGGACGGCGGCAGCTGCCGGGAGCCGGGCAAGGCTCCCGGCAGCAAATCGCCGCCCCGTCGCTGTCCTCTCCCAAAGCGTCGCAGGTGTCAGGCAGAATAGCCCTCATGGGGCGTTGGAGCGAAGAGAGAGTCATCAACGCCGCCCCCGACGCATCGTCTTTGGCAGCGGCACGAAAACTGGCACATCCCGGCCCATGGTCGGACTCAGGGAGCAACGACGTCCTGGTTTGGGGCAAATGCCAAGGCAGCGGGAACACGCCCTATCAAGTGAGCGTGGACATCGTCGCCCCTGCCTACCGATGCTCATGTCCAAGCCGCAAATTTCCCTGCAAACACGCCCTGGCACTGCTTCTTCTGTGGGCACGGGGTGAGGCTGCGGAGGCTTCGGCCGAGACGGCGGACTTCGCGCAGGAATGGGCAGGGCAGCGCGCAGAACGTGCCAACGCCAAGGATCGCCGGCAGTCAGGGGAGGCATCGGATCCCGAAGCGCAGGCCAAACGGCTCGCCGAGCGACAAGCACTCATGGATGCAGGAATCGCAGACTTCGCCCGCTGGCTCACCGACCTGATCCGGACCGGGCTTGCCGCCGCCCGCAGCCAGCCCTATTCCTGGTGGGATGGTGTGGCGGCCCGATTGGTCGACTCCCAGTTGCCAGGCCTTGCCGAACAAGTGCGGAGCATGGCTTCGGAGGTCCACGGCAGGACCGACTGGGCAGACCACCTGTTGCTTCATGCAGGCCGCTGGTGGGCGCTGACCAAAGCCTGGGCCGCACGGGACACGCTGTCTGCCGAGGAATTTGCAGACGTTAAAGCAGCCGTCGGTTGGGCCACTGCATCGGCCGACGTCAAGGATACCGAGGCGCTCCCGGGCCCATGGCTGGTACTGGGAGCCCATCGAAGCGACGACGGCCGGCTCCAACAGCAGCGGACCTGGCTCCGGGGTCCCGATGGCACGGTGGTGGTCATCCTGGATTTTGCCGGGCAAGGCCAAGGGCTCGCGACACCTCAACTCGCGGGCGCCCTGTTGGACGTCACAGTTGCCCGCTACCCCGGCTCCCCGCCGCAACGCGCGATGTTCACCAGTGCCGTTGCATCACAAGGACTGGCCACCAGCCTCGGTCCTGGCTGCACCATCGCCCAAGCCCTCGAGCAGCAGCCAGCCGCTGTTGCCCGCTCACCGTGGCGCGACCGCCAGCCCCTGCTGTTGTCCGGCGTCACCATCCTGCCCGAAGACTTCGGTTGGCTCGTGGAGGAGAACGGCAACGCACTTGCCTTGATGGACGACGCTCCCCTCGATTCGCTGCTGGCACTCACGGGCGGCCTTCCGGTAGATGTTTTCGGCGAACTCGAGGATGGCCGCCTGCGGCCGCTGACCGTCGTCGTCGATGACGCGGTGGTGACTCCATGACGTGGTTGGACGAGCTGACATGGTTGGACGGGTTACGCACTGCCGCACTCGTAGGAACAGGGAGGCATTCCGCGCCGTCTCCGCCAGCTGGGCTGGGTGTGCGCCCTCCCGAAGGATTGTCCCGTGAGGAAGAGGTGCTGGACCAGGCCGCCATGGCGGATGTCGTCATCCGCGCGTCCCGCAGACCCGCCCAAGCGCCCGCCGCCACTCTGCCGCTGCCGGCGTCGCCTGATACGGAGCCGCAGGCCGCTGGAGAAGCTGCCCGGCTGCTGGAACTCCTGCTCACTCAACCGCCGGTCGGACTGGAGTTGAGGAACCAACTGGTAGTGGACTGGCTTCAGCTGGCAGAAGAATCACGACGCCGGGTCCCGCACCGACTGCTTCCGGCGATGTTCGCGTTGGCCGAAACTAAAGCAGCTGTCTTCAAGCGCTTGGAGCCAGCCATCGGAACCCGCGGCCGCTGGCTTCAAAGTCTCTCAAAAACATCAGTTCCGAAGCCGGCCGATGAAGGGGCAGAGCTGGGGAGCGAAGACGCCAGGGCGGACCTTGAACGCCTCCGAAGCACTGACCCTGCAGCTGCACGTGAGAGGCTGGCGACGCACTGGGATGACCTAAGCGCCCGGGAACGCGCACATCAACTGGCCCTGTTGGCCACGAACATGGGCAGCGACGACGAAGAGCTGTTGGAACGCGCCTTGGACGACAAAGCGAAGAGTGTGCGCGAGGTGGCAACCGGATTGTTGGACCGACTCCCTGGCAGTCTCCGAGCCGGGCGCATGTCTGCCCGGCTGCTTCCCCTGCTGCATTTGAAGGGGCTGTTGAACAAGCGGATCGACATCGACCTTCCGCCAGACCCGGATGAGCAAGCTTTACGCGACGGCATCCCGTCCAACCAACGAAGTGGTGAACCTGACAGACTGGCGCGATTGGACATCATCATAAGGGGTGCACCGCTTGAGGTCTGGACATCCGTGTCCGGCCGCAGCCCGGCCTCAACTGTGGAACTCCTGGAACCAGAGCCCAGAGTCCTGGAGGGCCTCATCACTGCTGCCGTGAGCCGGAAGGACCTTGAGTGGATACGCGCGCTGCTGACCGTCCGGACCGACGTGCGGCTGCTGGGTTGCCTGCCCGTTGGTGAGCGTGAGCAATGGCTGGAAGGGTACATCCGCAATGGCATTGACCAGCCCCTGACCTTGGTTCCGCTGTTACGGGATCTGCCCCAGCCGTGGGGGTTGGGGTTGGCTGATGCGCTGCTCGGGCTGATTGCCGGCAAGAACGGTGGCCAATTGGCGGCCATGCTAGCGCAGGTGCTGCCAACCGCGCTGCCGCCGGAGGCCGCCGAGCAATGCCGACGCCTTCTGGAGCGTTCAGACGAGGACCCTGCCCGGCGTCGGGTGCTCCGCGACGCTGTTCAATACCAAGCATTCCGACAATCCCTCACGGAGGCCTTCCAATGACAGATGCCCCAAACGGAACCGATGTTCTCCGGGCCCACGCCGAAAATGCGTACGCCGATGAACTCAGTGTGTTGGCGGCGGTTGACGACCGGCCCCGGCCACCCAGTTGGCGGCTCTCTCCATGGGCCGTCACCACGTACATCCTGGGCGGAACCCTACCCAATGGTGCCGTGATCACGCCGAAATACCTGGGCCAGGAGCGCCTGGTGGAAATCGCTGTGGCTTCCCTCGCTACGGACCGGGCCCTGCTGCTCCTGGGCGTGCCGGGAACTGCGAAGACCTGGCTTGGCGAGCACCTGGCCGCGGCTATTTCGGGCGCGTCCACGCTGGTGGTCCAGGGCACGGCGGGAACACCCGAAGAAGCATTGCGGTACGGGTGGAACTACGCACGACTACTCGCCGAAGGTCCCTCGAGGGCAGCCATGGTTCCGGGACCTGTGATGCGTGCAATGGAGGCCGGCAGCCTGGTGCGGGTGGAAGAACTGACGCGCATCCCCTCTGACGTCCAGGATTCCCTCATCACCATCCTCAGCGAGAAGACTCTGCCCATCCCCGAACTCAATGAGGAAGTGCAGGCCCGCAAGGGGTTCAATGTGATCGCCACCGCGAACAACCGCGACAAAGGCGTCAACGAGCTCTCCTCGGCTCTCCGCCGGCGGTTCAACACAGTTGTCCTGCCGCTTCCGGACACCATCGATCAGGAGGTGGAGATCGTGACAACACGTGTACGCAGCTTGGGCGAGGCGCTGGAGCTTCCGGCTGACTTGGCAGCACTCTCCGAAATCCGCAGGGTAGTCACTGTCATGCGCGAACTGCGTTCCGGGGTCACCCAGGATCAACGCACCACCATCAAATCCCCGTCGGCCACTCTGTCCACGGCGGAGGCGATTTCCGTGATGACCAACGGGCTGTCCCTCGCAGCCCACTTCGGCGACGGAACGGTCCGGGCGGATGACGTTGCGGCGAGCTTGGTGGGCGCAGTGATCAAGGACCCGGTGCAGGACAGAGTGATTTGGCAGGAGTACCTGGAGACGGTGGTGCGGAACCGACCCGAGTGGAAGGACCTCTACCGGGCCTGCCGTGACCTTGAGTCGACGACCTAGGCGATGACTGACGTCCACATTCTGGGGATCCGGCACCACGGACCCGGCTCGGCGCACTCGGTGGCCGAAGCATTGGCCACCCTTCGCCCGGATCTGGTACTGGTCGAGGGCCCGCCTGAGCTCGATCAAGTCATTCCGCTCATCACCGATCCAGAAATGGTTCCTCCGGTCGCAGGCCTGATCTACGCAGTGGACGAGCCGCGGTTGGCTTCCTTTTATCCCATGGCCAGTTTTTCACCTGAATGGGTAGCCATCCGCTGGGCGCTGTCTACGGGGACCCCCGTGCAGGCCATCGATCTGCCAGCGGCTCATACATTCGGACTGAGGGTAGCTGCCGAAGCCGTTGAGTCGATTTCCACCCCGGATCAGCCGTACCGCCCGGATGCAATCGGCATCCTGGCAGAAGCTGCCGGGTACAGCGATGCCGAGCGCTGGTGGGAGGACGCCGTCGAGCACCGCAACTCAAACCCCGTGGAGCGCTTCGAGGCCTTGATCGATGCCATTTCCGAAATCCGGGCACTGGACGGCCGATCCCCCGATCATCCGGACGTCGTGGAGAATCACCGCCGGGAAGCGGCAATGCGGCGCATCCTGAGGGCGGCGATTCGTGACGGATACGGTCGTATCGCTGTGGTCTGCGGCGCCTACCATGCACCAGCACTCGTGCCCGCCGGCTTCCCCTCCGTTTCCGCGGACAACAAAGTACTCGCTGGCCTGCCCAAGGCCAAGGTGGCCGTGACATGGGTCCCGTGGACATCGGACCGGCTCAGCCTGCGGAGCGGATACGGGGCAGGTGTGACGGCACCGGGCTGGTATCAGCATCTGTTCGCGCACTGGATGGCCCAGGATCCACGCGTGGATGTGTCTACGACCTGGCTTGTTCGAGTTGCCCGGGCTTTGCGCAAGGAAAACCTCGACGCCTCGACGGCCTCCGTGGTGGAGGCGAGCCGGATGGCAAAGACCCTCGCTGCCGTTCGGGGTCGGCCAAGCCCGGGGTTACCCGAACTGGACGACGCTGCGCAGGCCGTCCTTTGCGATGGCTCTCCCCTGCCGTTGGCATTGGTACATCGCGAACTAAGTGTCGGACGGGATTTCGGCAGGGTGCCGGACTCCGCGCCTACGCTTCCGCTGGCTGCTGACCTCGCCGCGGCACAACGCAAACTGAGGATGAAAGCCAGCGCCATGGAAGAGGTCATGGTCTTGGACCTGCGAAAACCCAACCAACTGGCGCGTTCCGTGCTGCTCCATCGCCTGGCACTGCTGGGTGTGGACTGGGGCGTGCCCACTGACACCGGCCGTACCACCGGCACGTTCAAGGAGGCGTGGACCCTTCTCTGGAAGCCTGAACTCGCCTTGTCCTTGGTGGAAGCAAGCCGCTACGGCACAACAGTTGCCTCCGCCGCGGCGGCGTTCGTGACCGAAGAAGCCCAGGTTTCCGAGGGCCTTCCTGTCCTGTCCGAACTGCTGGCAAACTGCCTGCTTGCGGATCTCCCCGACGGCATTTCCGGCGTCGTCTCTGCTCTTGCTGAGCGAACAGCGCTGCAGCAGGACGTTCCCCCTCTCCTGAACACCATCGCTCCTCTTGCCCGCACGTGCCGGTACGGCAACGTGCGCGGAGTGGACGTGAGCGATGTCCGAAAGATCCTGGAAGCCACTGTCGTGCGCGCCTGCGTCGGCCTGCCCACAGCTTGCGCAGCTTTGGACGACGACGCTGCCACCGTCATGCGCGGGGCGATCGACTCCGCCCACGACGGGCTGTCCCTGCTACCAGACTTGCCCTTGGACGACTGGCATTCTGCGCTCGCCGCGGTGGCACATTCTGACCGGATCCACGGTTCCGTGGCCGGTCGTGCTCTACGGCTCCTGCTGGACGCCGGCCTGGTGGACGCCGACGACGTTGCGGCGAACCTCAGCCGCCGTTTGTCTGTCGCAGCCCCGGCCCCCGAGGCTGCAGCCTGGTTGGATGGGCTGCTGTCCGGCGACGCCACACTGCTGATCCATGATCGCCGCCTCCTTCAGATTGTGGATGAGTGGGTGGATGGCGTGCAGGACGAGGTTTTCGAGGACGTGCTGCCGCTCCTGCGCAGGACATTCTCGGCCTTCAGCCGCCCTGAGCGGCGGGCGATCGGTGAACAGCTGAGCAGAGTCGACGCCTCGCGGGACACCACGGCAGGCACAAGCTTTAATCTGGCTGCGGCAGGCCCGGCCATCAGGACGATGGCCCGCATTCTGGGATGGGAGGAGGTCGCATGACAGGCGTCAGTTACGAGGAGGCCAAGGGGCGCGACCGGCTGGACCGCTGGCGATTAGTGCTGGGCGGTAACGAGGCAGACGGCATCTCAAAAGCCGACGGCGAGCGCGTCCAGCTGTCGGCCGATGATGCCCGGCGTGACCAAGCCCTTGAGGAGCTGTATGGCGAGGGATCCGCTCGCCGAGGCGGGCTCGGGGCGTCGAGTCCACGTGTGGCACGGTGGCTCGGAGATATCCGCGGATACTTTCCCTCTTCCGTGGTCCAGGTGATGCAGGCTGACGCAATGGACCGTCTGGGGCTGCGGCAATTGCTCCTTGAACCCGAGATGTTGCGAACGGTCCAAGCGGATATCACCTTGGTAAGCACGCTTGTTGGCCTGGGCAGGGTTATCCCCGAGCAGTCGCGCGAGACAGCAAGGTCTGTGGTTCGCCAAGTGACCAAGGATCTTGAGGATCGTTTGCGCGCCAAGACCGTTCAGGCTGTCTCCGGGGCGTTGAACCGGTCCGCCCGGACCAGGCGTCCACGGCACAGGGATATTGACTGGAACAGGACCATTGCGTCCAACCTCAAGCATTACCAGCCCGAATACCGGACGGTTGTGCCCGAACAACTCCATGGCCATGCCCGGCGCAGCACGGAGATCCAGCGCGAGATCATCCTGTGCATCGATCAGTCAGGATCCATGGCGGAATCCGTGGTGTACTCCAGCGTCTTCGGTGCGGTGCTCAGTTCACTGCGTTCCGTGAGCACCCGTCTGGTGGTCTTCGATACTGAAGTCGTTGATCTGACCGAGGACCTGGATGATCCCGTGGACGTGTTGTTTGGGGTGCAGCTCGGTGGTGGTACCGACATCAACCGCGCCCTGGCCTATTGCCAGGATCAGATCACCAAGCCGACCGAGACCATCCTGGTGCTGATCAGTGACCTTTACGAAGGTGGGATAGCCGAGGAGATGCTGCGCCGTGCCGCTTCGATTGTTGGCGCGGGAACTACCATGATCGCCCTGCTGGCCTTGAGTGACAGTGGTCATCCTTCCTTTGACTCCAGCCACGCCGCAGCGCTCGCCGGGATTGGTGTCCCGGCTTTTGCCTGCACGCCGGACCTGTTTCCGGAGATGATGGCGGCGGCCATTGAGCGCCGGGACGTCGGCGAGTGGGCGGCGTCCCAGGATATTCCAACGACACACGGGACTTAGCAAACCGGGACGTAGCAAACTCTTCCTGGGATCTGGTCCCTCGCGCTCTGGCGGAGGCCGGGTATCGAGACGAGAATGAGCTTGTGGTCACCCCTCCCAGCGCCGGCGGCGACACCTTGAACGACGCCGCCAGAAAGATTCAACGTGTCTATCTCACGCTGACGCTGGGCAACACGGTGGCGGCTTCCTTTATCTGGGGTATCAACACGCTTTTCCTGCTTGATGCAGGCTTGAGCAACCTCGAGGCCTTCGCGGCCAACGCCTTCTTCACAGCGGGCATGGTCCTTTTCGAAGTACCCACGGGCGTCATCGCCGACGGCTGGGGTCGCCGCACGTCTTTCCTGCTTGGCACGATCACGCTGGCAGCGTCTACGTACTTGTACTACGTGCTCTGGCAGATCTCCGCGCCGTTTTGGATGTGGGCAGTCGTCTCGGTGCTCCTTGGCCTCGGGTTTACGTTCTTCTCCGGAGCCGTGGAAGCCTGGCTGGTGGATGCCTTGCGCTTCTCCGGCTATGAGGGCGGCCTTGAAAGCGTTCTGGGCCGCGGCCAGATGGTGCAGGGTGTGGCGATGCTGCTGGGTTCCGTGGCAGGTGGGGTGATCGCCCAAGCCACCAACCTTGGCGTCCCGTTCCTCATTCGGGTTTTCGTTTTGGTTGCCATGTTCGCCGTTGCGTTTGGATTAATGCACGACGTCGGGTTCTCACCTGAGCGGTCCACCCACCCCCTCCGGGCCACCCGTGCAGTACTCTCAGCCTCGATCGAGAACGGTCTGAAAAACCCGCCCGTCCGGTACGTCATGCTGGCCGCTCCCTTTAGTGCCGGCGTCGGGATCTATGTCTTTTACGCCCTGCAGCCATTTCTTCTTGACCTGTATGGGGACCCGAGGGCCTATTCCATTGCGGGCCTCGCCGCGGCAATCGTGGCTGGCTCGCAAATCCTGGGCGGCTGGCTCGCTCCACATGCCCGGCGTCTGTTCCATAAACGCACCTCGGTACTGATCCTTGGGGGCATGGCAGGATTCGTGATCTTGGTGGTCCTCGGCTTCACCCGTGTCTTTTGGGTGGCCCTGGTGCTGCTGGCAGTCTGGGGTGTGGTCGGATCTGCGGCAACTCCAGTCCGGCAGGCGTACGTCAATGACATGATCCCCTCGAAGCAGCGGGCCACGGTCCTGAGCTTCGATTCGCTCATGGGATCCAGCGGCGGAGTGGTGGTACAGCCACTCCTTGGGCGTGGCGCTGACCTCTACGGCTACCCTGCCTCGCTGGCCATGGCGGGCATTATTGAGCTCATTTCGGTGCCGTTCCTGCTGGCCAGCCGTAGGCAGGGGGCATCCGCAGACCGCGCCAACACCGAAGCCGTTCAGTCACCTTGAGCCGGCAGTGGCGTTAACAAGGCGTCCTGAAGCTCCGTGGTCACCCCTGGAGGTACGTCCAGGTCTACGGCCAGGGCAAGAAGCGCGCGGCTGAAGTAGTTCCTGGCGGTGGCAGCCAGGGTGATGTCGGCAATCTCCCTGTCGCTGAAGCCCACATCGCGAAGGCGCTGCGTGTCGTCGTCTTTCATTGCAGCCGCATTGGTGCTGAGCTTGACCGCGTAATCCATCATCGCGACTTCCTCAAGGGGCAGCCCGGCATCCCTGTAGTTCCGGGCAACAGCGAGCAGCTGCTCCTCATCAATGATGGCCAATGTTTTCTTCCCATGGGCCAATCTGCAATGGGAGGACCCAATGGCCTGGGCGGCCGCGAGCGTTACAAGTTCGTATCGTCGCAGACCCAGCGATGAGACGATTGCCTTAATCAGCGCCTGCCACGCCTTGTATGCCTCCGGGTTTATGCTCATTGCCTTTGTATGACTCGGAACGTAGCCCATCGACTTCAGATCGGCTTGGTAGATTTCGGCGGTCAGACCTGTGGCCTCGGACTCGGATTGCACCTTGAGAATGGACATGGGCGCTATTCTGGTCCCCGGTCAGGGGAATGTAAATGAGGCGGCAGGTCCGTCAGAATGACAGAGTGGGACTTCACCGTGAATTGTGGTGGAACCCAGATACTGAAAGCGTGGACAAGCAATGATCTCCCTACGGCAGGATTCCCAAGGCTTCATCCGAATGAGCCGGCATTTTCCCGCCAGCGCCTCCGTGTCCATCACCTTTGCCGACGGCACCCAGAAGGTTTTCCAGGGCCAGCGGCTCAACGAAATCTTCGACGACGCCTTGGCCGCGTTCCGGGCAGGAAATAACCTCGACGGCAAGGGCTTCGATCGGGGACCAAAAAAGAAGGTCCAGCAGGGTATCGAGTTCGTGCCCATCAGCCCTGACATGGCGTAAATTGCGCTGGGGCGGGTTCATATCTGCCTGGGTTTTACTGTTTACCGGGTTTTACCGGTTACCTGAGGCGTGACTGACGCAAAAGGGCGTCCATGGCCTGGCTTCGAGCCGCCCCTCGGGAATGGCGACACCACAAATCGCGCATATACCGTACGTTCCATCCGAAATCCGCTGCAATGCGGCTTCAATCTGCTCCAGGCCGATACGGCTCTGGTCCAGCAGCGCCGAGGCCTGTGAGAGCTCGAAGGCGATGGTTGTGCCTTCAGGATCATGCTCGTCGTCGACGTTCGAGTCCTGGCGGGCAAGGCTGACTCCTGTGATGTCGCGGCGCAGCGCCTTCAGCAGGGCAAGCTTCCGGTCGCGTTCCTCCTCCAGGAGAACCCGGAACCGCTCGACGTCGTGCATGTGCCCGGTCATGCCTGCGTCAATTCGCCATCAGGGTGTCGGCCGGTGCCGGCGGAGATGCCTGCCAGCATCTGCCCAAGCACCGTTGCGTAGTGTTCTTCGCTGGCGTAGCGGCTCATTGGATCGGCCACTGCAGTAGTAAGCGGGAAGGCCTGTGCCAGATCCGGATCCTGAAGGTCCCCTTCCAGCGACTCCCCTGCCCCGCGGGTCCGTGCAAGCACAAATGATGCCCAGCCATAGTTCAGGGCAATAATGCCACTGAATGTCGCAACTGCGGCGTCGCCTGTGATCCCACCCCGAGCCAGAATCCGCAACGCCCATTCCCCGATCGGCAACGCGTTGGGTCCAGGCAGTGGATGGGCGAAGAGGGACGCGACTGCCCATGGGTGAGTATTCAGCATGTCCCGGTGGTTCCGTGCGAACAGCCCCAGGTCCGTGATCCAACTTGTGCTTTCCGAGGGTGGATCCATGCGTCCCAGAACACGGTTCAGCAACGCGTCGACGAGTTCGTCTTTGGTGCTGAAATAGCGGTAGAGCGCCATGGGGGAAGATTCCAACTCGGCGGCTACGGCACGGATGGTGAGCGACTCGATCCCATCGGCGGCTACGCCTTCGGCGACATCAAGGATCTCTTCCACAGTGAGGGAGTTGCGGCGACGTCGGCTGCGGCGAGCCGCTACGGTTCCAGACATGGGTTGAACTTTCTGTTGGTTCCTATTGCGTACATCGTACACTAAGCGTAACGTACAACGTACACAACCACTTAATTACCCGGGAGATTCACCTTGTCAATCCTTCGCTGGATACCTTCATTCCTTGGATTTCCGTTGGGCGGCTGGTTGGCCTTCATGCTGGTCGGCTCAGCGGCCAACCCACTCACTGCCAGCGCGGCGGGTGCTATAGCCGGTGCACTACTCGGCGCGGCCCAGTACCTGGCCTTGCGCCCCGCTGTTAGTTGGCGGTGGATGGCCGCTAGCACCGTTGGGATGAGTGTCGGCAGTGCACTCGCCGCCATCGCCACGGGATCGTCGACGTCGTTGGGCGCCTTGGCCTTGACCGGCTTCAGTGCGGGGGCTGCTGTGGGAATCGCGCAAGGCCTGGTCTTCCGCCGAGGCTTGCGTGTCGCCGCTTTGTGGGCGGTGACCGCAAGTGCAACGTGGGGGCTTGGCTGGGTAGTCACTGCCAATGTCATAATCGACGCCGACCGTGGTTACGTCGTATTCGGAACCAGTGGTGCACTTGTGGTCACTGTCGCTGCGGGCCTGGTACTCCGTCGTATCCTAGGACGCCGAACCAGTCCATCTGCTCCTCTGGCCGCAAGTGCCGGCGTGGGGCCAGTCGCACGGACCCAGTCGTGAACACCTCCGTCGCTGCCGGCGTGCTCCTGATGGTCATGCCCGTGGCCTTCAACGCCGCATTCGCAGGACTGGCCGCCAAGTTCGATTACCCGGACATCCTCCGCAGGCCATCGCACGAAATTCTGCAGCGCTTCCGCGATGGCGGGCCAGGGCTTGTGCTGCTCTGGTGGTCTTTCGCAACGACGGCCGTGTTGCTGGCGCCGGCGTCCATCGTGCTTTCCAGTGCGCTGGAAGGTGCGGATTCCACACTGCTGGCGCTTGGGTCAGCGGCGGGAGTGCTGGCCGCCGTGGTGCAGTTCCTCGGACTCATCCGGTGGCCGTTCCTGGTGCCCTATCTTGCGCGGATGGCGAGCGATCCCAAGGCTACGCAAGCCCGCATGGAAGCAGTCGACATCGTGTTCCAGTCCTTCAATCGCTATCTTGGCGTAGCCGTCGGCGAGCATCTGGGTTACCTCTTCAGTGGCGCGTGGAGCATTTTGGCTGGTGTGGCAATGATGCAAAGCACCGCTGTTCCGGGCTGGCTGGGGACGGTGGGAATTGTTGTAGGCGGTGTGCTGGCTCTGTGCTCACTGGAATTTGTCGGCCCCTTCGAACCCAAGGGGTTCAGGCTAGCCGCGGTATTGACTCCCGTGACCTACATTGTGTGGTCACTGTGGCTGGTGGTAGTAGGGGTGTTCCTTCTGCTCTGACTAACAGCCGGGCCGCAATCGGTCTGGACAAGCCCTGGGGTGTGATGCCCTAATAACGTCATGGGGAACTACGCGCGCCATCCCGGAGTCGATAGTTACATGGACGCCCTCCCGGACTGGCAAAAAGCAGTTTGTGAGGAACTGCGGGACGTGATCCACGAGGCAGAACCGGACATCGTGGAGACGATCAAGAGACGGGTTCAGCCGTACTTTGTCCTGGAGGGAAACGTCTGCGCGTTGCTCGCGGCCAAGAACCACGTCAACCTCTTTCTCTACGACGGCGCTATTGTTCCTGACCCTGCCGGGATCATTACAGCCGGGCACGATAACAAGACTGGCCGAATGATCAGCTTTTACGTCGATGACGAAGTACCTACGAAGCCCCTGATTGAGATGCTGCGACAGATTGCCGCCAACAATCGCGCAGGTGGGTGGCGGAAGATCAAAAACGACAGGAAGTTTGGGGACTGACCATGAGGTTGAACGAAACGATTGCCCGCCTCCGGGCGGCCCACCTCATGGTCCGCGACGCCAAGGAGTGGGACGAGCTGTCCATGAACCTGTGGGCGGCCTACGACGCCAACGACGAAGAACTCATTGAGCAGTTGCGGTCACCGTTCCTGCAGTCCTGGCGGACCGTCACGCGTTACGTGCTCCGTGACACGTTCGACGCAGCAGGCATCACGGTCGGCGAGCCAACGCATCCATGGGGAATTGCGACGCTTTCCGCGAAAGGAGCCAGCTGCGAGCCACTCCTCTGCCGCACTGAAGGATTCCAACTACTCACGTTTGCCGAAATACTGTCCAGCTATTCGGATTCGCTGGAGCCGTTGTTCACGGCTGCCGGACAGGCGGACCGCTGATCAACGTGGGTATGTACTCCAGCAGCTGTAGTTGACCATCGAAAGTCCTGCTGTTCACCATTTCAAGGGAGACGTCAGGATACCCGTCATAAATCCGCTCCCTGCCGGTGCGGCCTGTGATCACGGGGAAAACAACAATCCTGTATCGGTCCACGAGTCCGGCCGTCAACAAGGAGCGGCAGAGGCTGAGGCTTCCCAGAGTGGTCAGGGCGCCGGTCCGGGTCCGCTTCAGCTCCTTGACAGCTTCCACCGCATCACCGCTCACCAGTTCAGAATTCGGCCAGGCCAGCGGTTCCTGAAGAGTGGACGAGAAGATAATCTTTGGCACGGCCGCCAGGCCGGTCAATGCCGCTCCCTCTTCCTCGGAGAACCCGGAGTCTTCGCCCGCGGCCTGCTCCGACATGCTTGACATCACCCGGTAGGTGTTGGCGCCCATAAGTGTGGTGAACTCCTTCTTCCCTTCCTCCTCGAGCCAGGCAAGGTATTCCGGGGATTCCAGTCCCCACCAGCCGGGCCAGCCCTCGGCGGAGGCATACCCGTCCAGGGATATGATCAAGTCCACCGTCAACTGCGCTGATGTCGCTTCTGTAGTTGGCTCGCCCATGGCTGCTCCTTACGGGATTTCGGGTGTGCCTAGCATTGTCCTCCCGAAAGACGGTTTGCACCACGACTCACGTGCTCCTGATCTGGTCCAAACTCTCACGCAGTCCGATCACCGGAATTTCAGGGAAGGCGGCACGTTCCACCGCTGGATTGAAGGACGCCTCTCCCGATTCCATCCACAGGGCCGCCCTCGCCATCCGGGCCATAAACGGCGAAATCGGACGTGCGACGGCGGCCATCACCCGTAAGGCTGCCACTGGTATCCGTTGGATCGAACCCTTTCCGGCGTGCGCGAGGATAGCTTCCGCGAGCGTGTTGAAGGAGTGCGTTTCGGACCCCCACTCAACGGTCCTTCCATGCAAGGAAGGGCCGGAAAGAGCCAATAAGACAGCCGCTGCAGCGTCCGGCGTCGACGTAAATGTCACAGGTGCCCGTCCCGAACCGAAGACAAGCACCCTGTCCTTCGTGTGAAGGGGCTGGCTCATTGAATCGAGGAACTGCTCGAGGTTTGCTCCCATTCGGATCACTGACCACGCCATGCCCGAGGCCTTCAGCGCCTCCTCCGCTGCGTACTTCATGCGCAGGAAATCCAGAGGGGCATCCGGAGCTGCCCCATGCATCGACATCATGACCACATGCTCCACGCCCGCCCGGGATGCGGCATCGATGAGCCGCAGTGCGCCGTCGCGGTCCACACTGCGCGGGCTGCCGCCCCTTTTCAGCCCAAAGCCCGACGCCGCGAACACCACATGGCTGCACCCGGCAACGGCCCGCCCGCAGTCCGTGCCTGAGGCGAGGGACCCACGGACAAGCTCGACGCCGTCCACCGGCTTTCCTGGGAATGGCTGGGATTCGCCCCTGGCCATGACCCGCACAGAAGCCCCGTGCCCAACCAGCTCCCCGGTAAGGCGTGAACCCAGGCGGCCCGTGCCACCCACTACGAGGATCATGACCCCTGCGATGTCGGAAGTACGGCCCCAGCCTGAAGACCCGCGCCGGCAGTGGCCCGCACGGCGTCGTCGATATCACCTGAAGTACATTCCACAGGTTCGAGATAGAAACGCACGGAGGCGATTCGCTCCTGGCGCACTGTAAAGATCGCGACGCCGGCAAGTTCCACCGGCGTGGCATCGCGCCTGGTGCCCCGGGCGCCCCATTCCACCCAAATGGTTCCGTGCTTGCCTTCTGCGGCGTCGGCGATTGCCGGTGTGAGATCGGGGATGCCAGCAAAAAGGCTGGTCCAGTTGGCGCGGACCTGGGCGCTGCCGGTGAAATTCCGTTCGGGATGAATCGGAGTGATGTTGACATAGTCGTCGGCGAATTCGGCGACCAAAGCGTCAAGGTCGCGGCGTCCGGAAGCTGCGAACATCCGGCGAACGGGTCCTTCCGGAAGGCGCTCAAGTCCCTCCACGGATTCCATGGTGACTCCTTGGTGCCCCGCAATTTTCACCTCACGGGCGGGCAGGGCTGGTATCTTGAATTCAATACAGTTCTCTGTATTGATTGGAGTCTAGAAGTCATGGCAACCGGAATCAAGAGTCCCGGCGGAACATCCGGGACTCAACGCAGCTACGATGCAAGCCGTCGCCGCCAAGCAGCCGAGACATCCCGGCGCACCATCCTTGCGCGCGCCCGGGAACTGTTTCTCCTGCAGGGCTTCGGCGCAACCACCATCGCCGAAATTGCCGGTGCGTCCGGGGTGTCGGCGGAGTCCATCTACAAGAACTTCGGCGGCAAAGCCGGCCTGGTCCACGCTCTCCACGAGCAGAGCCTCCTCGGCAAGGGCGGCGCGCCTGCCGAGCAGCGCTCAGACCTCGCACAAGTAAGGGCAGATGACCCGCGGGAACTGATGGAGCAGTTCGGCCGGTTCACTGCAGAAGTCAGTCCACTTTCGACGCCGATCATCCTGCTCATCCGCGACGCCGCCGCAACAGGGGATGCCGACATGGCCAACCTCCTGAAGGACGTCGACGACGCCCGCCATCGCAGGATGCTGCACAACGCGCGCCAACTGACTGCCCGCGGCCTGCTTCGTCCGGGCTTGTCCCCGGAAGAGGCCGCCGACGTCATGTTCGCGTGCACCACCTCCGAACTGTTCGAGAGCCTCGTCCTGAAACGAGGGTGGAGCGCAGAGCAGTATGGCCGGTTTGTCGCCTCAACGCTGACTGCAAACCTGCTCTGACCTGCAAAGCTACTCTGACACGTCACGTCGAAGGACCGCCCGGCTGGGAAGACCCGCCCCTGACGTGCAACGCTTGTCCCATGGACCTGGAAATCTCGCCCTCCCTCACGATTCCGGCCTCGGAACTCGGCTGGCGGTTCTCGCGTTCATCAGGACCGGGCGGTCAACACGTCAACACGACCGACAGCAGGGCTGAGCTTTTCTGGAACGTAGCCATATCGGAAGCGTTGACAGAAAGCCAAAGGGAGATCCTGCTGCGTCGACTGGAGAAGCGACTCGTCGACGGAGTCATCACAGTTACAGCCTCCGAGCAGCGCTCGCAGTTACGCAACCGCGAGAGCGCCCTGGCCAAGCTCGCTGACATTGTTGTGGCGGGCCTTGCCCCAAGGACCGTGCGCAGGGCAACGAAACCCACACGCGGGTCAGCACAGCGGCATCGCGCCGCAAAAGTACAGAGGGCGGCAACCAAACAGCAACGACGGCGGCCGTCGCCTGAGTGACGAGCACTGGAATGACGAGTGCCTGAGTGACGCGCGCGACTGTGTGATGAAGCCGGTCCAGCCCGGGCGCTTGGGCTCACCTCTTTTGGCAATTGGTCGGGGATGGCAGCATACAGTCATGTCATCCATCCAGCGCATCCGGCCCGAGGGGCTTGTCTCCAGCCCCGCATTCAGCCACGTAGCCATCGTCCCTCCAAACGCCACCACCATCTACGTCGGCGGCCAGAACTCGGTCGACAGTGGCGGTTCGCTTATCGGCGAAGGTGATGTTGGAGTGCAATCTGCCCGCGCCCTGGCAAACGCAAAGACCGCGCTGGCGGCTGCCGGGGCAACCCTCAGCGATGTTGTGCAGTGGACGGTTCTCTTCGTGGACGGTGCCGACCTCGCCGCAGGCTACGGGGCAATTGCCTCGGAACTCGCCGCCGACGAGCCGCCCCTCGTGACAGCAGCGTTTGTGTCCCGTTTGGGCGTTCCCGGGGCGTTGGTGGAGATCAGTGCGGTAGCCGCCGTCGAGCGCTAAAGAATCAGACTGCACTATCAGTGCAGTATTATGCCTTATGAGCACTTTCAAAGGCCCAATCCCCCCATGGCTCCTGACCGTCGCAGCAATGTTCTCCATCCAGCTCGGCTCCGCCCTCTCACTGGGGTTGATGCCAACGTTGGGTCCCCTCGGGACAGCATGGCTGCGCCTGAGTATGGGAGCCCTCATCCTCCTGGCACTGGCCCGTCCACCCCTGAAGACCCTGCGACTTCGTGACGCTCCGGCCGTGGTTGGCCTCGGCGTTGCCACCGCAGTAATGTCGGTGACGTTTCTTGCCGCCATGGAACGCATTCCCATGGGAACAGCGGTTGCCATTGAATTCCTCGGACCGCTTACGGTTGCTGCCTTGCGGGGTCGCGGGGTCCGTTCCTTGATCCTGCCGGCAACGGCACTGGCAGGCGTCGTGCTGCTCACCGAACCGTGGGCAGGCCACGTGGACCTGCTCGGAGTCGGTTTTGCGGTGATGGGCGCCGTGGGGTGGGCCATCTACATCCTTTTGACCCAGCGGGTGGGTGATCGCTTCAATGGAATCGGAGCCCTCGCCCTGACCATTCCGATTGCAGCTGTAGCCGCGGCACCGTTTGGACTGCCGCAAGCCACGGGACACATCACGTGGGAAACCGTTGCCGTTGCCGCCGCCTTGGCAGTGCTGATACCGGTTCTGCCCTACATTCTGGAAATGTTTGCCCTCCGCCGCATGACACACACAGCATTCGGGACTCTTCTGGCTATGGAACCAGCCATCGGCGTGCTGCTCGGCGCGATCGTCCTGCGTCAGTTGCCATCGATGCTGCAACTCGCAGGTCTCTTGCTCGTCATTGTCGCCGGTGCTGCGGCGCAGCGCGGCGGGCGGCGGCAACAGCAACCCGTCGTACCGGCTCCTCTTCCAAAGAGGGGACGTACCGCGGGCGTTTGAGCATGGTTGGCAGCTTTTTTGGGCGTTTCGTCATCCTTGGCGGGCGATTCGCTTCTAGGGAACTGACACTCCTGGAACCGAGGCTTATAGGACAGCACCACCGCCCTACCAAGGAGATCACGTGACTACCTACAACCTGGCCCTCATCGGTTTCGGAGGCGTCAACCGCGCTTTGGCCGAGCTCATCCGGGACGAACCCCAGCGATTTGCCTCACTCGGATTCGAGCTTCGCGTCGTGGCCATCACCGATCTTGCCTTCGGCTCGCTCGTCCAGGGAGACGGGATCGACCTTGCAGCCGTGCTCGCGATGCCCCGCGGAGCCTCGTTCGAGGGACTGCCGGGTGGCAGCCCGGATCCCCGCAACGAAGACGTCATCAAAAACAGCCCGGCCGACATCGTCGTTGAGGCTACCTTCACCAGTCCGATCGACGGCGAACCGGCAGTTTCGCACGTCAAATGGGCCATCGAGTCCGGCAAGCATGTGGTGACCACCAACAAGGGTCCTGTGGCGTTGCATGGCCGGGAATTGGGCCAGGCTGCAGCAAACAATGGTGTCCGTTTCGAATACGAGGGCTCAGTCATGAGCGGCACGCCCGTCATTCGACTCGCACACAAAATGCTGGGCGGCCTCGAATTGAACTCCGTTCAAGGCATCCTGAACGGAACCAGCAATTACGTCCTGGGCCGGATGGAGGCCGGGCTGGCCCTGGACGAAGCCATTGCCGAAGCCCAGGAGCGTGGATACGCCGAAGCGGATCCCACTGCAGACATCGGCGGCTCGGATGTCCGGTTGAAGGTCGCCATCCTGGCCAATGAGCTGCTCGGTGCCAACATCCACCCCAATGATGTTCAAACCACAGGCATTCAGGACATCAAGGGTGATGACGTCGCCCAAGCCCTGGCCAATGGCCTCCGCTGGAAGCTCATCGGCGAAGCCCGCCGCGAGAGCGATGGCAGCATCGTTGCTACTGTCCAGCCCATCGCCCTCCCGGCAGACCACCCGCTGGCTGGGATTTCCGGTGCCACCAACGCCGTATCCTTCAGTACGGATTTGCTGGGGGCCGTCACGGTATCGGGCCCTGGAGCCGGGCGCGTGGAAACTGCCTATGCCCTCATCTCCGACATCATCGCCGTCGACGAATTCGCCAAAGGAGCGGTCCGTGCCTGAAACAGCCATTGCCCACTCCACAACGGCAGTCGCTACCAGTGACCTGGTGGTGTACGACAAATTTGACGGTTCCGTCCTGGCAACCCTTCCCCAGTGCACCGAGGCAGACGTACGCGTCGAACTCATCCGCGCCGCGGCGTCCGCTCCGGCAGCGGCAGCCATGCCCCGCCACGAGCGTGGCCGGATTCTGGATACCGCTGCTGACCTGCTCCAGCAACGGGCGCAGAAAGTGGCTGGGCTAATCGTCGCCGAGGCCGGGAAGACCATCACGCAGGCACTCAAAGAGGTCTCCCGTGCGGTCAACACGCTCAAGCTGTCGGCAGCGGAAACCCGCCGTAACGTTGGCGAAGTAGTTCCCTTCGACTCCTTCGCCGGCTCCGAAAACCGCCAGGGATGGTTCACCCGTGAGCCGTTGGGGCTTATCGCTGCCATCACCCCTTACAACGACGCCCTGAACCTGGTGGCGCACAAGCTGGGTCCAGCGATTGCCGGAGGGAACACCGTCATCCTCAAGCCGTCCCAGCTGACACCCTTGACGGCCATTCTCCTCGTGGACCTGTTGCGCGAGGCAGGCCTGCCGGCGGAGTTCGTCACTGTTGTCCTGGGCGACCGCACCATCGCGCAAACCATCATCTCGTCCAAACTGGTTCGAATGGTCTCCTTCACGGGCGGCTTTTCCACGGGCCGGGCCATCGCAGCCAACGCCGGAATAAAGCGCCTGTCCATGGAACTTGGCGGCAACGCGCCCGTCATCGTGTTCGACGACGCCGACATTCCTGCCGCCGTCGAGGCCAGTGTTTCCGGTTCCTTCTGGGCCGCTGGACAGAACTGCATCGGCGCCCAGCGGATCCTCGTCCAGCGGTCAGTCTTCGAGACCTTCCTTCACGCCTTTGTTGCCCAAACGGCCGCCCTGACTGCAGGCGATCCCCGCAGCGAGCAGACCGACGTCGGACCCATGATCAGCGCCGCGTCTGCCGCTGAAGCGAAGCGTAAGATCGACGAGGCAGTGTCGGCTGGTGCGCGACTGCTCACCGGCGGCATTTTGGATGGCGCGCTCCTGACGCCTGCTGTCCTGACCGGAGTCCCTCGCAACTGCGCGGCGTGGAGCGAAGAATTGTTCGCACCCGTGGTCCTGGTGGAACCATTCGACTCCGACGAGGAAGCCATCGAACTGGCCAATGACAGCGAATACGCATTGCAGGCCGGGGTATTCACCAAGGACTTGGCCCGTGCGCTGGCCACCGCCAAGGCAATCGACGCCGGCGGAGTGATGATCAACGATTCTTCGGACTACCGGCTCGATGCCATGCCTTTTGGCGGCTCGAAATACGGCAGCATGGGCAGGGAAGGCGTCCGCTTCGCCTACGAGGAAATGACGCAGCCCAAGGTCATAGCGATCACTTCATGACGATCGTCTGACGTTACCGTCAATCAATCAGGCTGTGCCGATCCGGCGTTGCGTAGCCACCTTGGTTCCGCAGCGCCGGAACCATTTAAGCCCAGCATGGTTTACGCCGTCTCAGCACGCTGCCTTAACGAGGCGCCTGCCTGTCGATGACTGTGGAGAGGGACAAGGCGGTGGTGATGTCGCGGACTCCAGGAAACTCTGAGACCTGCCTCCAGATTTCCTGGATTCGCGCAGCATCGGGGGCCTCAACCCGGACGACGATATCCAGTTCACCGCTGACAACATCGCAGGTGGCGATTTCAGGAATTGCCTTGAGTCCGGCAATCACGTCCCCGCCCCGCATCCTGTCATGCCGTTGGATCAGGAGCACCGCATTGACCGTAGGCGAGCCTTCTCCGGCGGATTCCTTGATCGTGTACCCGTGGATATAGCCATCCCGTTCGAGCCGCTCAATCCGTTGCCGCACCGCGTTGCGGGAGAGCAGCACCTTCTCGCCCAGCTGGGCAAGGCTGATACGGGCATTGCGCCGCAGCTCGGCCAGAATCTGCGCATCTATCTCATCACGTGGACTCTTCGGCACGGACGCTCCTGTCTGAGGGGGTGTGAATATGGGTTTGGGCGTCCTTCGATGCAGGAATGCCGCTGCGCTAGCGTGTCCAGCAAGTTGGCCGGTACAAACATATCCCATGGGTGTATTGCTTCTTGGGCTGGTTGGCAGGGATCTTGTCCACTGCACTCAGAGTGCACTATGCTGCATTAATGGAAGAAAACATCGCATCGCTCGCCTCGGCCATCGGGGGACGGGTTAAACAGGAGCGCCAAGCGCGTCACTGGACCCTGGACCAACTGGCCGAAGCTGCCGGCGTCAGCCGACGCATGCTCATCAACGTCGAACAAGCAACCATGAACCCCAGTGTGGGCACTCTGCTGAGGATCAGCGCCGCGCTCGGTGTGGGCCTGCCGGATCTGGTCCAGTCCCCCGAGCCTAAAGGAGTCAAAGTGACACGAAAGGGTGAAGGTGCCTTGCTGTGGAGCAGTGCAGCCGGCGGACGCGGAGTGCTCGTGGCCGGAACGGAACCGCCGGAAGTGATGGAACTCTGGGATTGGACCCTCGCCCCTGGAGACCAGCACGTCAGTGAGCCTCATACGCCTGGTACCAAGGAACTCCTGCAGGTTCTGCAAGGCACCGTTACCGTCGTCGCCGCAGAGCAGACGGTGGTCCTTGAGGCGGGTGACTCGCTGTCTTTCCCGGGAGACGTAGCCCATTCCTACGGCAACAACGGGCCTGACGCAGCAAGGTTCTCACTCGCTGTTTTTGAACGTGGAGTGGGATCGACGCATCGGGAGGCGAACAATGCTTAGGGTTGATTACCTCCAGAAAATTCTCCGCGCAGCCCACGTTGAACCTGCCGTCTTCGAACTGCAACCGGACTACAAAGCCCTCTTAATCGCCGTCGATGGTCTCGTGCCGGGTCCCAGCGATGATGCCAGCGATGCCCTGTTGCATCAGGCGGAGGCGGCAGCCCGGACGGCGCTCAGAGAGCAGAAGGTCGAGCACCTCCCGCATGTTGCCGCGTGGCGGAAGGCCTACCAATCCTTCGGAGCAAAGCCCAACCGCACCCGCAACAGCCTTGAAGCACTGCTTCGACGGGCTGATGCCGGCCTGCCCAGGGTCAACAGGCTCACGGACCTCTACAACGCGGTATCGGTACTGCACCAGATTCCGCTCGGCGGCGAAGACCTTTCCAGTTACAGTGGGGCGCCGCGGCTGATCCGTGCAACGGGCCAGGAGCCCTTCGACACGGTTGCCAGCGGTGAGCCCATTGTCGAACACCCCGATGAAGGGGAAGTTGTATGGTGCGACGTCGACGGCGTCACTTGCCGTCGCTGGAATTGGCGCCAGGGCCACCGCACGCAACTGCGGGACGATACAACCTCGGCGTTGTTCATTCTTGATGCCCTCGCACCCGTGACCACCGAGGATCTCCTTGCCGCCGGCGAGGACCTCACCACGCACCTGCGCCTCCTGGGACCGGAAGTCGTATCCGCCCAGCGGCTGATTGAGGCAGGCACACTCCGGCACTGACCTCTGTCGCATCAACCACGTCAGATCAGCTGAGAGGAGCCGGTCCAGCCGTTTGGGAACGCTGACGACGGCGGTCAAGCAGGGAAGCGCTCACAGCCACAGCAATAAGGGCGGACGCCAAAAGCAAGGGCAGGTGTGTCATGGGTACAACCATGGCCCCTGCGAATGCTGTGCCGGCAGAACCTGCAGCGATCTTCAGGGCACCGATCCACACGAAGACCTGGCCGCGCGCGCCAGCTGGTGCATATTCGCTGCGCGCGGCCAGTGTCGCAGCGAAAAAGCAGGAGTTGAGCACTCCAGCCAAGGAGTAGACCACCACCGCTACCGGGAACATTCCGGCGAACGCTGCCCCACATAGCGCAACTCCAACAGCAGCGCCCAGCCAGGTCATGAGGTGGTCCGCGTCGCTTCGCAACGGACGGATCATGACACCGGCGGATCCTAGAAGCCCGCCAAGACCATATGCGGCCGTCAGGACCCCTGCAGCAGCTGGCTCGACTCCGAGTTCTGCCGTCGAAGCCACTGCTGTGATCGGCAACGCCGCGACGGACAGGGCGATGATGACCGTCAGGTAGAGCGTGCGGCGCAAGGGTCCGGTGGACAGCATCATCAGCAATGTACGGCCCGGACGCGGTACCTCCGAGAGAACCGATGCTCGAGGAGAAGAAGGCAAGAGCCTGACGAGAGCGGCGGCGACAAACGTCAATCCGGCAAGGATCAACGCCGCTGCGGCGGGATTCACCCAGGCCGAGACAGCTGCGACCAACGAGGGACCGATGGTACCGCTGATGCCATACGTCGCTACATCCCATCCGTGTGCGCGCCGCTGGCTGGTTCTGTTCCTCCCGGCGATCGTAGAGAGCCTACTGCTGATGCCGCCTGTCAGTAATGGACCCACCAATCCGGACGCAATGAGCAGTAGGCCCGGCACGATTGGAGGAGTCAGCGGGTACAGCAGGACAGCGGCGGCCAGGGTAACGCCGTGCATGAGGCACGCCCAGGCGATCACCGTCCTGCCGTCCCGGGCAGTGTCGAGTGTTCTGGCAACGAACGGACCGAAAAGGTGCGGTGCCGTGATGCAGGCGCCCAGTATTCCGGCCAGCCAACCCTGTGCCCCGCTGGTTGTCACCAGCAGGACAATGGCGACAACCGCACCCCCATCGGCGCTGCGGGCCAGGGTGGCTGCAACGACATAGCGGGCCAACCCGCCCGGAGATGTCTGCTCACCCGTAGCCGTACGGCTGGCTTTGCGGCCGTCGATGAGGTTCATGTCGCCTCCAATCCACACTGGCGGATGGCATCGGCAACTCTGCTGCGTCCTTCGGGATCCAAGCCACGCAGCGGCAAGGGCAGGGCTGAGGACGGAATGAGCCCCAGGTCTTCAGCCAGTGCTACTGTGACCCGCAGGCTCCCGTAGGTTCGGAACAGGGACCAGAGGGGCTCCAGCGCCGCGGAGGCTGCCATCGCATCGTGGCGCCGACCAGCCAACGCGTGATCGACTATTTCCCGGGCCTGACGGGGAAGGATCCCGCCGATCACCGAGTACCAGAGGTCGCAGCCAGCAAGCAGTGCTTCGGCGGCAATCCAATCTCCGCTGATACCCACAAATGTTTGCTCGGGCAAAGCTGCGCGGAGCTTACCGAGCCTGGTGGCAATGTCGGGTGCAGCCGGCGGCGGAATCTTGATGGATGCGATTCCCGGGATACGGGCGATCCGGGCGTGCAGCTCGTCGGTGAAGGTAAAGCCCGTTGTGCCGGGGTTGTCATACACGACGATCGGAAGGTCTGACTCCGACCCAACGTCCTCAAACAGACCGAAAACCTCCGCTTCCGACAGGCGTTGATAGGACACCGGGGCCAAGAGCAATGCCGAGGCGCCTGCGGTATGTGCATCGCCGGCAAGCGTGAGGACGTCGCGGGTACGCAAAGCCCCAACACCAGCCAAAACTGGCACGCCACCCGCAGCTTCCACGGACGTTTCAAGGACCATGCGGCGTTCTTCACGGGAGAGATAGGCGTAGTTTCCAGTCGAGCCAAGAACACCGAGTGAATCCACACCGGACTGTGCTGCGCGCGCCACCAGCCGGGCAACGGCGTCCAGATCGACACTTTCACCGCTCATGGGTGTCAGGGGGAATGCGCTGAGGCCTTTGAACACTGGAGTCCTGCTTTCTTGTGGCTGTGGCCGGGCGCGAACACAGCAAATGGGTGACTACGCGTCTCATGCTGCCAAAGGTCTTGGTCCTACACTAGGTCCAAGAAAGAACAACTCTGGAGGTCCAATGAGCGAATCGGAAATACCCATCGAGCTCGACAGGAAGAGTCCGGCCTCCCTGTCCGCCCAGGTTGCAAGCCAGCTCCGTACCGCCATCCTCGGCGGAGTCCTCCAGCCTGAGCACACGCTCCCCGCCACCCGTCGTCTGGCCAAGGACTTAGGGATATCCCGTGGTGTGGTGGTGCGGGCCTTCGAGCAACTCTCCGGGGAAGGGTTCCTGGAAAGCAGCGGCGCTGGTGGGACCAAAGTAGCGGTCCGGCCGGACATCCAACAGCGCCCCAACGAAGCGAAGGCGCAGAGCAGCAGCCCTGCCATCGCCGACGTGATTGACCTGACACCCGGCCGTCCCTCCGGATCGCCGTTCCAGGACAGGGAGTGGCGCAACGCCTGGAAAAGGGCCTTGGCGGAGCAAGGAAACACGCATCTGCCGCCAGCCCTTGGAACGTTGGATCTTCGGGAAGCCGTGGCCGGTCACCTGGCGGTGTCGAGGGGCCTGGCCGTAGACCCGGAGGACGTCATCATTACGGCCGGCACCAGTGATGCACTGCACTTGATAGTGGCCATGCTTCGCGGCAAGAGGAACAATCCGCGCATCCTGGTTGAGGACCCGGGCTACCCCACGGCGCGACGCGTGATGAGCGCGGCTGGTGCCCAACTTCAGCTGCTTCCCGTGGACGAAGACGGTCTGAAGAGCTGCCAGCTCGCCGGCCTCGATGTCATCCCCGACGCCGTCCTCATTACCCCCAGCCACCAGTACCCTCTTGGCGGCAGGATGGCAGTCCAGGAACGGCTAGGCCTGCTGAAGTGGGCGGATCGCCATGGCGTGCTGGTGCTGGAGGACGATTACGACAGCGAATTCCGTCACAGCAGAATGCCTCTCCCGGCCGTCGCATCCCTACCGTCAACTGCCGACGTCGTACTTCTTGGAACGTTCTCAAAGAACCTGAGTCCTTGGCTGCGCTGCGGATACCTGATGGTCCGGGGCGATGCCGGCCAACGCCTCAAGGGAATGCGTGAAGCCTTGGACACGCCGGTGGCCGGGGTCCTGCAATCGGCCCTCGCCTATTACCTTCAGGGCGGCGGGCTCTCCCGTCACATTGCCCGCGCCCGGAGGGAATACTCGCACCGCCGTTCCCTGCTCATTGAGCGCTTAGGCTCGCGGACAGATGTGGAACTTTCAGCCCTCGACGGCGGATTGCATGCCGTGATCCGCTTCGAACAGCCTGACGCGGCGGACCTGGCTGCGAAGGCATTGGAACAGGGCGTGCGGGTCATCCCCTTGGCCGGATACTATGCCGAGCGGCCACCGGTGAACGGATTGGTCATCGGGTATGGTGCAGTCTCCGACCTCCAGTTGTCCAAAGCCCTCACCATCCTGGGAGCCCTACTCTACGAGCATCCATAGGCCAGAGAATTTTTTACCTGCTGTCGGCTTGAAGCTGCTGCCGGCAAAGACTCCTCTCAGTGCCGAGGAATATTGCGCAGGTTGCTCCGGGCCATGCTCACAGCTTCACCGGCTCCGCGGTTCAAGACGACTTTGGACATTGCCGTTGCGAAACCGATGACTTGTTGCCCGGAAATCTTCGGCGGGATGGACAGCGCATTGGGATCAGTAATGAGCTCCACCAGCGAAGGACCCGGGTGGGCGAACGCCTCCCGATACGCTTCCTCGATATTCGCCGGATCCGTCACCCGAACAGCATGGAAACCCAAGGCTTTGGCAACGGCCGCATAGTTGGCGTCCGGCACATCAACCCCGAAATCGGGCAGCCCGTCCACCAACATTTCCAGCTTGACCATGCCCAGCGTTGAGTTGTTGAAGACGACTACGTTTACCGGCAGCTGATGTGCGGCCACGGTGATGAGCTCACCAAGCAGCATGGACAAGCCACCGTCGCCCGAGACAGAAACCACCTGGCGCCCTGGATAGGCCACCTGTGCCCCGATGGCGTGCGGAAGGGCGTTGGCCATGGACCCGTGAAGGAAGGAACCGATCAGCCGGCGCGTGCCGAGCGGGTTGATATAGCGAGCCGTCCAGACGTTGCACATTCCGGTATCCGCGGTGAAGATGGCATCTTCCGCCGCCACTTGGTCCAGCAGCGAAGCAGCGTACTCAGGATGAATGGGCTGCTTCTTTTCGACCTTCCTTGTGTACGCGCCCACGGCCTTGTTCATCAGGCGGTCGTGCTTCTTCAGCATCTGGTCCAGGAAGCGGCGGTTCTTCTTTGGATTCACCAAAGGCAGAAGGGCGGTCAGAGTAGGCAGGACATCTCCATGAACGGCAATGTCGACGTCGGTCCTCCTCCCCAGCCGCTGCGCCGCGCGGTCAACCTGTGCCGTCCGGGTGTCCGGAAGGAACTGGTCGTAGGGAAAATCGGTACCAAGAAGGATCAGCAGATCGGCGTCCTCGATGCCTTCCGCTGCGGCACCGTAGCCGAGGAGGCCGGTCATGCCGATGTCGAACGGGTTTTCGTACTGGACGAAGTCCTTGCCGCGCAGTGAGTGGCCAATCGGAGCATTGACCAACTCCGCCAAAGCAATGAGTTCGTCGTGGGCTCCCTGGACGCCCGCCCCCGCGAAAATGGCGACCTTTCCGGCGTCGTTGATGGCGTCAGCCAGTTCCTGGACGCTCGACTGGTCCGGGACCAGGCGCGCAGGCCGGAAGATGGCGGGCAACGGCGTCGGCGCGGTGGCCTCAAGTCCGGCGATATCGCCCGGAAGAGTCACGACGGCGACCCCTCCAAGGGCTACAGCGTTCTGGATAGCGCTGTGCATCACGCGGGGCGCCTGCTCGGCAGTGCTGATCAGTTCCGAATAGACCGAGCATTCAGTGAAGATCCGGTCGGGATGGGTTTCCTGGAAGAATCCGCTGCCGATCTGCTTGCTGGGGATGTGCGAAGCGATGGCAAGGACCGGCGCCCCAGTGCGGTTGGCGTCGTAGAGTCCGTTGATCAAATGGAGGTTGCCAGGGCCACAAGAGCCGGCACAGACAGCAAGCTTCCCAGTAAGTTGCGCCTCGGCCGCTGCGGCAAAAGCTGCCGCCTCCTCGTGGCGGACATGGATCCAGTCGATACCGCCTTTGGCCGAACCTCCCGTTTGACGCACAGCGTCCACTATCGGATTGAGGCTGTCTCCGACGATTCCATAAATACGCTGCACGCCGGCAGCCTGGAGTTGTTCGATGAGCTGGGTAGCAAGTTCCTTCGCCATGTGTGCAGACTCCCGCGATTGTGGTGGTGGGCTGACATGGTCAATATAGTCGCCCTTGCCCTTGGTCTGGCTGTGACGGTCTGGCTGTGATGGTCTAGCTGGGGCCGCCGATCGTTGCTAGCGTGGCGGCATGAACCCGTCGAAGACTCCGGCAGAGATTCTGGACATAGGCGACGCCGAAGTTCGCGTCTCCAATCCGGACAAGGTGGTTTTCCCCGAACCCGGGCTAACGAAGCTGGATTTAGTCCGCTACTACCTTTCAGTTGCGGAGGGTGCGCTGCGGGGTGCCGGCGGCCGCCCCATGGTGCTCAAGCGCTTCCCCAAGGGCATCGACGCTGAGCCGTTCTTTCAGAAACGCGTTCCCGAAAACCATCTGGAGTTCATTGATACGGCTACGCTGCACTACTCATCGGGGACCTCAGCAGAAGAAACTGTCATCCGGGACGCTGCCGGTTTGGCGTGGGTGGTGAATCTTGGCTGCCTGGACCTCAACCCCCACCCGGTACGTGCCGAGGACCTTGATCATCCCGACGAACTTCGAATCGACCTCGATCCCATGCCCGGTGTGGATTGGTCGCAAATCGTCGATGTCGCTTATGTGGCGCGCGAGGTGCTTGACGACGTCGGGCTGGTGGGGTGGCCCAAGACGAGCGGGTCCCGGGGACTGCACATTTTGGTGCGAATCGCCCCGGAGTGGTCTTACAGCGAGCTGCGGCTCGCTGCGGAGACCCTTGCCCGGGAGGTCGAGAACCGCGCACCTGGGCTCGCCACGGCACGGTGGTGGAAGGAAGAACGCGGCGAGAGCGTCTTCGTCGACTTCAACCAGAATGCGAAGGACCGGACTGTTGCCTCGGCGTACTCTGTCCGGCCCCGGCCCGATGCCCGGGTTTCTACTCCGCTGACGTGGGCCGAGTTCACGTCCGCGAGGCCCGAACAATTCACCGTCCGCTCAGTGCCCGAACGCTTCGCGGAGCTGGGCGATCCCCATGCTGGCATCGATGACGCCGTGGGGTCCCTTGAGGGTCTGCTGGCCTTGGCCAAGGAACTTGGTCCCGCCGAGAAGGCACCGCGCGCCGGCGACGGGTCAGGCCGCCGGGTTTCAACGATGCCACTCATTGAGGTGGCCCGCACCAAGACAAAGCCCCAGGCGGTGSCCGCCCTCGATGAATGGAAAGCCCGGCACGCTGACGTGGTCCCGGAGCTGCACCCGGCGGATGTACTCATCGACGGGATGCGCGGTTCGAGTTCGCTCTGGTACAGGGTCCGGGTGAACCTGCAGCACATCCCCGAAGCAAAGCGCCCGGCCCAGGAGGAGCTCATCGCCGACTACGACCCGTGGGCCGGCAAGGAATGGCCCGGCCGTCCGGCATCCTGACTACCCTTCGCCGATGTCGATGCCTGTAACCGGCGCACCCGCGCGCTCGTAGGCAAGGGCCACCGCGCCCGTCGGGAACCCCTGCGGTGGTTGCGCGAACCGGAACGCTGCCGGCACGCCGGCGCCGTCAGGGAACAACTTCTTTCCGGCTCCAAGCGTGATGGGGTAAAGGAAAAGGTTCAGCCGATCAACGACGTCGGCCTTCAGCAAGGACCGCACCAGCTCGCCGCTGCCTATGACATGGATGTCCTCGAACCGATCCTTCAGGGCAGCCACTTCCGCCACCTCGGACAACGCCGTAGTGCCCGCCCAGCCAGGGTCCGTCAGCGAGCGGGAGACGACGAACTTCGGCAGGGCGTTGAACGTACCGGCAATCGGGTCATCGGCCCGGTTGGGCCAGTATCCCGCGAAGATGTCGTAGGTTTTGCGTCCCAAGAGCAGCGCATCCATGCGGTTGATTCCCGCGACGATCGCCTGGCCCGTTTCCTCATCGGAATAGGCCGCCTGCCAGCCGCCGAATTCGAAGCCGCCCTCACGGTCCTCATCAGGTCCACCCGGGCCTTGATACACGCCATCAAGGGTGATGAACAGGTCGACGGAGAGGATTCCCATAATGTACTCCTTCGCAGGGGAGGCAACCCGGATGCCGCCTCCAACCGTACGCCGATCGGGATAACCCGGAATCGACATCATTGCGAGCCAGACTAGCGACTCCGCCGTTCAGCCTCAATGGCCCTTAAAGGCCTCGGCCAGCCACCACGCGCCACCATCGGAAGCGATCCGGGCGTCAATGACCATCGGGACATTCCGAGGACCCGCAACCCACTCCTCCACCGGGGCCAGATCCGCCACGCACCGGACTCTTACGGTGGCAGCACCGTAGCCCGCGGCGATGGAGGCGATATCTGTGGTGGGGAATCGAACCACTTCCAGGTCTTCATCATCTGCATCGAAGTGATGGACCTCGGCGCCGTACGCGGAATCGTTGTAGACAATCACCGCCATGGGAATCCGCTCACGGACCAGCGTCTCCAATTCCGAAATGGCCATGAGGAAGCCACCATCGCCAGTGCCCAGGACCGGCACGCGTTCCGGTTGGGCTTTCGCCGCGCCGATCGCAGTGGACAACCCCAGCCCAATCGACTGAAAAGCCTGCGTGAAGCAAAAGCCATACTCATCAGGAACGGACAGGTAGGCGCTTGGGTACCCCATGAAATTGCCTGAATCAACGGAAACAATCCGATTGTCGGGCAGGATCCGGTCGAGCTCGCGGCTGAGCACCCGGGGATCGATGGTCCCCGCAGCGGACAGGTCTGCCGTGTCCACCGAGTTCCAGCGCGCGTGCACAGCTATCCGATCAGCCATCTGTGGGGTACGCAGGCCAACCGCCTGGTGTCCGGCAGAACGCAGTTCATTGAGCACAGCAAGGGCTGTCTCGCTGCAATCCCCCAGTACCCCCAGATCGATGGACCGGTTTGCCCCCAGTGCCGAGTCCTCAAGGTCCACTTGCACCACTTTTGTTCCCGGGCCAATGAGCGAACCATGGCGCATCGTCCACATGTTCAGCGCACAGCCCCACCCGACGATCAAGTCCGCTTCCCGTACAGTGTCCGCGGTGAACGGTGAGGAGAATCCACCGGAAATACCGAGGTTGAATGCGTCGCCGTTGAAGAGTCCGTGAGCGACAGCGGAGGTCGCCACGAGCGCGCCTGCGGTTTCGGCGAGCGCTGCGATGTCCGGCCCTGCCTCGCGGCCTCCACGGCCAGCCACAAATACGGGCTTCTTCGCGCCTTGGATGAGTTCTGCCAGTTTGCTGACAGCCGCCCCTGAGGGCCTGATCCGCTGCCGGGGTTCCAAAGTCTCCAAGAGGCCGATTCCTACCGGCGCCTCTGCACTTTGGATGTCTGTCGGCAGGGAAAGGACCACCGTGCGGCGTTCGTTTACTGCCGTCCGGTAGGCGCGGAGGGTGTCTGCTACTGCGCTTTGCGGCGAGTGGACCCGCTCAGCCACTGCACCGACGCTTCGGGCAAGTGCATCCTGATCGATGGTGAAGTTGGACCTGACTGCGGATGCAGCCGTGTCCGCGGTTAGGACAATCATGGGGGTTCGGCTCTTCGCTGCCTCGCCGATTCCTGTTACAGCATTGGTCAGCCCACAACCCTGATGCGTGGTGACGACTCCGACCTTGCCTGACATCCTCCCGTAGGCATCAGCCATGGTGGCGGCGCCCCCTTCGTGCCTTGCTGCGGCATAGGGCACTCCCGCCCGGCGCAGTGCGTTTGTCACGACGAAATTTCCGCTGCCCACCACTCCGAAGACGTGGCCGACGCCAAGCCGGGCGAGGGTGTTCCCCACGAGTTCGGCAACATTGTCAGAGCGGGATGCGGGGGCCAGCGTGGTGCAGTCCTCCTTGAGTACCGGGCTGCCGGTGGTGACGGTCATCGTGATTCTCCTTCTTTGAGCGCGAACACGCGGGCTGGGCTTCCGGTTCCGCCAACGATTGGCAAGGGCGCAACGATGAGGGCTGCTCCGGTTGGGGGCAGTTGGTCCAGATTTTGCAATGAGGTGATTCCGTATTTGTCGTTCCCCAGCAGGAAGTGGTGGGCCGGAAATGGAGGTTCCTGTCCACCGGCGGCCCCGGCATCGATGCCAACGGTTTCCACTCCAATGCCGGACAGCGAAGACTCCTCGGCAATCCATCGGGCGCATTCGACCGTGAGCCCGGGAGAATGTGGGCCGTGCTCGTCCTTGTTCAGGAATCGTTGTCGGTCTTGGGAGCGCTTGTCCCACCCCGTTCGAATGAGGAGCCAGCCGCCGTCGGGCAGTGGTCCGTAGGTTTCCTCCCATCGGCGGATGTGGTGAAGGTCCAGGAGAAAGTCCGGGTCCGCAGTAGCCTCCTCGGTCGCATCAAGGACGATTGCCGGGCCCACGAGCCGGGCGGGTTCGATCTGGGCGACGTCTTTGCCGTCACGCCCGGTGATCCAGTGCACCGGGGCGTCCAGATGGGTGCCTATGTGTTCGCCGGTGTGGATGTTGTGATGCTTCCAGAAGGATCCGGGGTTGTTGTAGGCGGAGACCTCTTCGAGGCTGAAGTCAATGAGGTTTGCGAAGGGTTCCGGCAGTTCGAGAGTTGGAGTGTTGATCGAGAGCCTGGTGGTCAGGTCAATGACATCAATCCGGCCCGTGGCGAGGCCGGCAAGCACCTGGGCTACGCTGCCTTGGCGCACGTCAATATTGCTGGTATCCATGAGAGTTCCTTGGGGATGGGTTCGCCGTCGATGAGGGCGTTGAGGGTCCCGTGGCGGTGCGCAACAGGACTTGTGGCTGCGACATTAGCAGCACATTCATACGCACCGGAACAGCGTTTTTGTGCAAATCGCAAGGGTTACCCGGAAAGGCATAGCCCCTGGCAAAACCGGCATTCGACGTTCCCCTGAGCCCGGGGGAAACTGAAATCAGCAGCTGTAACGCCCATCACAATTGACCGTTTCGATCATGAAGCGGACAACCTGATCCGCAGAGTTTCAGCCAGGACGACACGTCGAATTGGCCGGACGATTGCCAGAGCTTTTCGCACTAAGGAGCAACAATGTCCCATCCACAGCACACCTTGCCGGGACAACGTCCCGGCGTCCGTCGGTACGTTGTTGCCTCGCTCGTGGGCAATGCGCTGGAGTGGTATGACTTCTTCCTCTACGCCACTGCATCGGCAGTCGTCTTTGGTCGGTTGTTTTTCCCCTCCGACGTCGACCCCCTGGTTGGTACCATGGCCGCCTTCGCCGGTTTCGCCGTCGGGTTTGCAGCCCGTCCTCTGGGCGGCATCATTTTCGGACACATCGGCGACAGGCTGGGGCGCAAGCGCGCATTGGTCATGACCCTGTCCATCATGGGAATCAGCACAGCCCTCATGGGCTTGCTGCCCACCTATGCGCAAGTAGGACTGTGGGCCCCTGCCTTGTTGATCCTGCTCAGGGTCATCCAGGGCATCGCGGCCGGAGGTGAGTGGGGCGGAGGTGTCCTGCTGATCAGCGAGAACTCCTCCACTACCCGCAGGGGCATGCTCTCCGCCTTCAGCCAGGGAGGAATTTCGCTTGGTTTCGTGTTGTCCTCCTTGGTCTTCTTCCTGGTCCAGTTGATGCCGGACACCCAATTCCTGGCGTGGGGCTGGCGCGTCCCGTTCCTCCTGAGCGTGGTGCTGCTGGCAGTAGGTGCCTACATCCGCTTCCGGCTACCGGAAAGCAAGGAGTTCACGGCCGCCAGCCACAGCAAGCAACACCGCCTCCCCGTGCTTGCGGCCATCAAAACCCACCCCCGCGAAATCCTCGTCGCCATGGGACTTCGTGTGGCAGAGAACGGCGGCTCGTACATTTTTCTCTCCTTCTCCATCGCCTATGGAGTTCACGTGGGCGTGGACAAGGGCCTGCTGCTGATGGCAGTGGCAGTGTCGATGCTTGTCTCGTTCGGCACCTACATCTTTTTCGGCCATCTCTCAGACAGGATTGGACGGCGTCCTGTCTACGCCCTTGGTGCAGTTGGCATGGGCGCCATGGCTTTCCCGTTCTTTTCCATGATTGATTCCAACACTCCCGCCATCGTCATTTTGGCCTTCCTCCTGGGCAATGGCCTCTGCCACGGCGCAATGATTGGAACGCAGCCGGCTTTCTTCCACGAACTGTTCTCCGCCGAGGTCCGCTATTCCGCGATGGCCATCGCCCACGAGCTCGCAGCGGTCTTTGCCGGCGGATTCGCCCCGTTGATCGCCACAGCCTTGCTTCTGCAATACGGTTCCTCCATCCCGGTATCCCTTTATGTGATTGGCCTGGTCCTGGTCACGCTCGTAGCACTGGTTTTCTCCCGCCATGGCATCAAAGCCGACCAGAAGGAAAAGGCCGGCCACGAGGCAGAAGTTCTCTCGTAGGCACCCAAAAGTTCTTCTGCTCTCCTGTCGTTCTTTAGAAAGGATGGCCATGACGGTCTCCATCATCGGGACTGGACAGTCCCCCTACACCCGGCACCCTTCAGCAGGGACAACGACGTCCCAGGTTATTGCCCGGGCTGTGAGCAAGGCATTGCATGATGCTGGCCTCCAAACCAGTGACGTGGATGGGTTTGCGGTATCCAGCTTCACGCTCGCACCCGATCACGCCATCGATCTGGCCTGGCGCATGGGCCTTCGACTCTCCTGGCTGATGCAGGACACGAACGGGGGCGCCAGCGCAGGCGGGATGCTCCAGCATGCCGTCCGTGCCATTGAAGCAGGCGACGCCAACGTCATCGTCCTGGCCGCAGGCGACCTCATGGACCAGGCCGCGTTCTCCCGTCTTGTTGCCAGTTACAACAAGGCCACTGAAGACCATCTGGCACCCCTGCCGATGAATGGACCGAATGCACTCTTTGCGATGCTCACCTCCCGCCAGATGGCGCACCTCGGACTCTGCCGTGAAGATTACGGCCGCATCGCAGTGGCGCAGCGCCAATGGGCCATGGATAACCCAGCTGCTGTCTACCGCAAATCGCTGAGCATGGACGAATACCTTAATGCCCCGATGGTTGCCACCCCCTTGGGCCGGTACGACTGTGTACCTCCCGTTACCGGGGCGGACGCCGTTGTCCTGGTGGCAGATCGGAGCATGGGAACTCCCCGCGCCAAAGTGCTTTCCGTAAAGGCCTCGTACAACTCCGACCAACAGTCCGACGACGGCTTGGCAACCGGCCTGCAAGCCTGCGCATCCAACGGCTGGGAGCAGGCCGGGATCGGTCCGAGCGACATAGGCCTCGCCTGCGTGTATGACGACTACCCGGCCATGGTGGTGGCGCAATTGGCGGATCTGGGCCTTCTTTCAGACCAGGACAACCCGGCCGACTTCATCGAACACCGTATTGCCACGCGCCTGTTGCCGGTCAACACCTCCGGAGGCCAGCTTTCGGCCGGGCAAGCTGGGGCTGCGGGCGGAATGCACGGACTTGTTGAAGCCGCCGCCCAGCTGATGGGGCGGGCTGGGGCCCGCCAGGTCACGGCACGCCACGCAGTCGTGAGCGGTTACGGGATGGTCCTTTACCGTTACGGGGCCTGCGCCACGATGTCGGTGCTGGAGGCAGCCGAATGAGCGCCGCCATCCAAGCCTGCCTTGGATGCGGGAGCCTCCTCTTTCCGGAACGCCTCATCTGTCCACGCTGCGGACAGGATGACTTTTCAACGGTCCAGGCCGAGCAGGCAGACGTTCAGCAGACAACGCAACTGGCCGACGGCACGCTTCTGGCCACGTTGACCGTCCCGAACGGGCCTCATGTCATTGCCCGCGTGACCGGCGGCACAACAGTGCCCGGTGAGAGCCTGCCGCTCACCAATAACCCAAACGCCGGCCCCGGCGTCCACGCCTTCATCCCTGTCCGCTCAAACGTAAATGAGAATCAGCCATGAACCCTCAGGTAACAGACCCAAACCTCCGTCCCTTGACCATCCCGGAAATGCTCCTTGAACGAGCCCGGAAAGCTCCTGCAGCGCCTCTGTTCCGCTGCGGTGAAATTCGTCGGGACAGCCAGATGATGGCCGATGCCGCTGCCCGCGCCGGCGGGTTGTTGCGCAGTGCCGGGATCGAGGCTGGTCAAACAGTGGCCCTGATGTCCTCCAACAGGACAGAGTTGCTGGACTTCATCCTGGGCTGCGCGTGGATCGGCGCCGTCGCTGTGCCTGTGAACACAGCGAGCAGGGGCGAACAGTTGCGGCACGTCCTGACCAACTCCCGGCCGGCACTGATGGTAGCTGAAGCTGAACTGTTGGCACATATCGCCGCAGTTGGTCCCATACCGGACCTCCAGAAGGTGTGGGTACTTGATGGTCCGACGGCGGACGTCACCACCGCTCTTGAGGTTATGCCGGTCCCTGAACCGGTTCCCGGAGTGGAACCAGTGGAAACAGGACCGGCAGATACGGCCGCCATCCTTTACACCTCCGGCACCACCGGGGTATCCAAGGGTGTGCTGTGCCCGCAAGGGCAGTTCTATTGGTGGGCCGAAAATATGTCAGACCAGCTGGGTCTGAGGCCCGATGACGTGCTCTACACCTGTTTGCCGCTCTTTCACACGAACGCCCTCAATGCCTTCATGCAGGCCGTCGCTTGCGGCGGTGAGTACGTACTCGGCCCACGGTTTTCGGCCTCGCGGTTCTGGGCAGATGCGTCCTCGGCGGGAGCGACGGTGACCTACCTTCTCGGCGCCATGGTCGGAATACTCGCTGGCAAGGAGCCGGGACCGGGTGATCGGAAGCACCACATTCGCCTAGCCCTTTCCCCGGCCACGCCTGCACAGCTGGTCGAACCCTTCCAGGAGCGGTTCGGAGTGCTCCTCCTGGACGGCTACGGATCCACCGAGACGAACTCGGTGATCGGGTCCACGCCCCATCAGTGGCGCCCAGGGTACGTTGGCCGGGTGCGGCCCGGATTTTCCATCCGGGTTGTGGACGCCCATGGAGTGCCCGTTCCCAACGGGCAGCCGGGTGAGCTGCTCATCCGCAGTGACCAGCCCCATGCACTGGCCACGGGTTACCATGCAATGCCTGAAGCGACAACGAAGGCGTGGCAGGATCTCTGGTTCCATTCCGGGGACAGGGTTGTCCTGGAAGAGGACGGGTGGGTCCGGTTTGTTGACCGGATCAAGGATGTCATCCGGCGCCGCGGGGAAAACATCTCCTCAGTGGAGGTTGAGCAGGTTCTGCGGCAGCATCCCGCCGTCCAGGAAGCTGCCGTGTACGCAGTGGATTCCGAACTCGGTGAAGATGAGGTGATGGCCGCACTGGTCCTCCGTGAGCCTGTCGATTTTGCCGAGTTGTGCCAGTTCTGTGTTCCCCGGCTCGCTTCCTTCGCTATCCCCCGCTTCCTGCGGGTGGTGGATGAACTGCCCCAGACCGAGAACGGCAAAGTGCGCAAGCAGGTGCTTAAAGCCGCTGGTAGGGAGGCAGCGCAGTGGGACAGGGATGTCGCCTCCCCGCGCCGGGCGACTGCTGTTGCTGCCCGCTGATTGATCACGGCCCGCTGTCGGTGCAGCAGCCCGCAGGAGCAGGACCCGTAGGATGAAGACATGGACCTGCGGGCGCTGCTGACAACCCACGTAAAGCTGCGCCACCTTGTTATTGTGCTCACCGTCGCGGAGCAAGGCAGCCTTGTCCGGGCCGCCGAAGAACTCTATCTGACACAGCCGGCGTTGAGCCGGGCTTTACGGGAAGCCGAGCATGCCATCGGCGCGCCTCTTTTCGAGAGAACAGCGCGTGGGATGGTGCCTACGTTGGCCGGGGAGGCATGCCTTGAGCATGCAAAGGCGATCGTCGGCCATCTCAGCACCTTGCGGCGACGGGTGGACGAACTGGCCGATCCGGCGTCGGGCCTTGTCAAGGTGGGCGCCCATGTCACCGGGGCCAATCTCCTGTTGCCGCGGGCGGTCGCCCGGCTCACCGCCGAAAAGCCACGGGTGGAAGTTCGACTGCGCGAAGCACCTCCCGAAACGCTGATCCAGGAACTGGGTAACGGCGACCTGGACCTGTTGGTAGGCCGGGTGACCGACCATCCCAGTACCGCCCGGCTGCGGCTCGTCCCGCTGTATCGCGAGGACTTTCGCATCGTTGCCGCTCCGTGGCACCCCGCCCACGCCATGCCCGAAGTCTCCCTGCAGGACCTGGCAGCTTACCGATGGGTGGTACCACTTGCCAACACGCCCCTTCGGGATGAGCTCGAACAGAACTTCCGGAATGCTGGACTGGCCCCACCTGCACAACAGGTTGAATCCGGTGCTCCGGCCACCGTGCGTACGCTCGTGGTGGAGGCCGGGTTCCTGGCCCTCATGCCGGAGTCCATGGCCTTGGCTGAACCGGATGTAAAGATCCTCAGCCTTCATCTGAACGGACTGGCTCAACAAGTGGGCCTGTTGCTCCATCCAGATAGGCCCTTGGCCCCCAGTGCAGCACTCCTGGCAGAAAAGCTCAGGGAAGTCGGAGACGAGATGGCGCGCGACCTTGCCGAACGAGCGTTGCCTTCCTCCGACGCCGCCAGAGAAGGCTGAGCGAGACCAGCAACAAGCCCTTGTTCATTGTCAACAATTGACGATATTGTTGTTGCATCCGTCTGCGAAAGGCAGCCACCATGCGACAACGTCGTCGTGTATCGCCCTGGAAGCTATCCAAGCCGGGGAAGGTTCTGACGCCATGCTGAGCTTCAGCGTCATCATCGCCGCGGCACTGGTGACCAGCTTCAGTGCAGTCTCGCTCATGCCACGGTCCACTCCAGGAGCGCTGCGGCGTTCCAGGGACGGCTTCCTCTTGCAGCTCGGCGCGGGAATCCTCGCGCTGGCGTCCGTCGTGCTTGCCGTCAACATCCAGCTGGGCGCGTTCCCGTGACAGAAACGCCGCCTCGTACTTTCCCTCGCTGGATTGGGGCGCGGCGTTAGTTGGCGCAAAACGGCCATAAGTCAGCGAAGAACGGATAGTCCAGTCAGCCTGCGATCCGCAGAATTGTGGAACGTTCGCAACACTGACTGGAGGTGGCACACGATGTTGACTGAAAGCATCCAACAGCAACCGTTTGTAGCAAAAGACCTGGAAGCCTGTGAGGTCCCTCCGGACCTGAGGTCCGTCATGCGGCATTGGCCCTCCGGAGTCAGCGTCGTGACAACGGCGGCGGGTGGTCGACGGGCCGGCATGGTCATGAACAGCTTCGCGTCCGTCTCCCTGGACCCGGCCCTTGTCTCATGGTGTGTGGACAAAGCATCGTCCAGCATTGAGACCTGGATGGCGACAGATAACTTCTCCATCCACGTTTTGGGGAAGGATCTTGGGCACTACGTCCCCCGCTTCGCCCAGCGCGGCAAGGACAAGTTTGAAGGTCTCACTCCCCTTGTGGGATATACCGGCGCGCCTGCGTTGCCGGACGTAGGGCTGCGACTCGACTGCCGGCTATGGGCCCGCTATGAGGGCGGCGACCACATGATCCTGGTCGGCCAAGTGGACCACATAACGCAACCGGAGTCGTTCGATCCCCTGCTCTTTCAGCACTTGCGGAAACCGTAGAACAGCGCCTGACGGCTCATGACATCACCAACACTTTGACAGGACCAGAAAGAGGAATCATGCATCCCATGAACAGAAAAGACCACTTCAAGCTCGGACTATTCTCGGCAAATTGTTCCGGAGGATTGGCCGTCACAACGATTCCCGAAAGATGGGGAGCAACGTGGGAGGAAAACCTTCGGATGGCCCGCATAGCCGACCAAGCAGGAATTGATTTCCTGCTGCCCATTGCGAGATGGATCGGTTACAAGGGCGATACGAATTTTCATGGTTCAGTACTCGAGCCCATTCCATGGGCCGCCGCGCTCCTGGCCGCCACCGAAAGGATTTCTGTCTTTTCAACGGTTCACACAGCGTTCAACCATCCACTGGTGACGGCGAAGCAGATCGCCACCCTTGATGCGATCGGTGGCGGCCGTGCTGGACTGAATATCGTGGCCGGCTGGAATCAGCCCGAGTACGAAACCATGGGCGTAGATATGGCGGAGGCCCATGATGATCGCTACGGTTTCGCCCAGGAGTGGTGGGAGGTGGTGCGCCGAGCATGGCAAGAGGAAGGAATCTTTGATTTCGATGGGAAATTCTTCTCGCTCAAGCATGTTGAGGCATTGCCCAAGCCCGCCGGTGGAAAGGTTCCCATTCTCAATGCGGGTTCCTCCACGCAAGGCAGGAACTTCGCTGGCAGGAATTCGGATTTCGTCTTCACAGTGGTCGGCGGACCCGAGGACGGGTCGGAAATTGTCCGTTCCGTGAAAAGCCAGGCGATGGCGAATTACCAGCGTGAGGTGGGTGTTCTGACGCTTAGCCATGTGGTGTGCCGGCCGAGCCAGCAGGAGGCAACGGACTATCTCGCGTATTACGCAGAAGAGAATGCCGATTGGGGTGCGGTGGACTACCTGATGAATCTGCAGGGTCTGCACGCGGAGTCCTTCACCAAGGAAATGTTGGGGACCATGCGATCCCGTTTTGCCGCGGGCCATGGCTCCTGCCCGCTCGTGGGCACACCCGATGAAGTGGCCGCTGAAATTGCCCGCTTCGCCAAGGCCGGTTTTGACGGGATGACACTTGCCTTTGTGGACTACGCGGGCGAGCTTGAGTACTTCGTCCAGGAGGTACTCCCGCGCTTGGAGAAGCTGGGCGTTCGCGAACCGGCACTTGCCAATGTATAGAAGCAATGACTATCGTCAAGCACACGCTATATGCCTTTGACGATGTTCGAGGAGCAGCTGGCGCGACCGGGATCAAGATCCCTTTCAGGGAAAGGTCATTACATGGACTCAGCTGGGGCGTTAGACGCTGTTTCATGTCAGTTGCCTGCGGACAGACCCCTTGAGGCACATGCTCTAACCCGCAGCACCTCGGCAGCAGTTGTCCGGGACTCTGTCAACAGCCTGACGTCGGATGAGCATCTGCTGGTTCCGCATCAGGGACGCGGAATCGACGGGACGGTCAACGGTCTGGTGGCGGGCGCCATTAGCCTGGTTTTTGTCTCGTACGGCACTGGGGTCACGATTGTCAGTCCGCCTTCGGGCCGTAGGGCGCTGCTTGTCATCCCGAGGGGTCCGATGCTCGTGGAATCCTGCGGCAACCAGTGGGTGGCGAACACTCCGTTCGCTTTGAGCTCCCATCATCAGACCAAGATGGTTCCGGATCCACTGCGCGGAGCCCTGGTTGGCGGCGTCGACGCCGATGTGCTGGAAAACTATTTGGCGGCTACGTCGAATAGGGTGCTGGTCAAGCCCATTTCCCTTGCCAGCGACGTTCCCTTACAGCTCAGCAATCCAAACATGGTTTCGCAAACCTGGTTGGAAGCCTGCCGCCAGCTGGACCAGGGCCTCGCAGGAGAATCTGTCACGTGGCTTGAGAATATCCTTCTTGCCACAATGTCCGCCGGGCTTGCTCCTTTCCTGGAGCCGGCTTTCGCCCCCTTGCCTGGCAACAAGGGGGCTCCGGCGTACGTTGAGTCAGCCTGCAATTACCTGGAGCAGAACCTGGGAGCAAACATCCGGATTGATGATGTGGCCTCCGCCGTCGGTATCAGTACAAGGCAGCTGCATAATGCCTTTCAGGCACACATCGGCCAGAGCCCCGCACACGTACTGAGAGACATGAGGCTGGCGCGTGCACGCCGGATGTTGGAGGGACAGGCCGGTCCAGTCGCGGCCACGGTGGCCGAAGCCGCCTTCGACGCCGGGTTCTCCCACCTTGGGCGGTTTGCCGCGTACTACAGCGAAAAGTACAAGGAATCCCCGTCAGTTACGCTCCAAAGATTGCGGGGGCGTCCATTGGCAACAGGCCTCTGAACCGCCGCAGCGGGTTGGTGAAGTGAGTCATTGAGGACCCTCTCACGCTGGCACTTGAGCGAGCTTAGCGGCGAAGGCTCTCTGATGGCAGCTCGCCGAACGTGTCGAGGTAGAGGGCAGAGAAGCGCCCTTGATGGGAGAAGCCGCAGCGCTCAGCGATCGAAACAATGGTTTCCTGTCCGGGGGCAGCAGCAAGAAGCAATTCCCGGGCCCGGTCCAGGCGCACCCTCCTCAACAATTCCGACGGTGTTGCCCCCACTTCGGAGCGAAGAGCCAGTTGCAGGGTACGAACCGACACTCCCAGATTCTCCGCGATGTCTGGAACCGCCAGCTCCTCAGAGGCGTGCCGTTCCAGCAGTTCCCGGAATTGTCGTATCAACCGGCTTTCGGAAGCCGGACTGGAGCGGTCAGCCTTGGTCACAGGATTCATCGCCAGGAGCAGCCGTGAAACCATCGTGTCCGCGAGAAGCTTCTGGACGAAGCTTGGAGCCGTCCTTTGCTCCTGGCTGATCATGTCGTCGTGGAGTTCGACGACAGACCTCAGGAATGCCCGGCCGGCAGAGCCGGTGAGGTCCATCGCGTAGCCAAGTTTCACGCTCTTCTCCCGATCGCCGCTGCCGGGATCACGACCGTGCGGATCCTCGCCATAGAGTTGCGCCGCTACGGAAGCAAGGGCGAGGCGGCTCACGTAAACAATCAAATGCGGGGTTCCGCGATCCCACGTCATGGTGAAGGGGCGGTCGATCGGCGGTACTGTCGCGGTTTTGGGGCTGGACTCCACGGAGGATGAGCCCACTTCCATGTGTGCGCGGCCCGCGAGGGGAATCTGGATCAGATGGAAGTTCTCCAGGCCTTCCGGACTGATCCTGACGTCCGCACCATAGTCCAGGAATTCGATGCCAACATCACCGCGGTGCAACGAGCGCAGCTTCATGTCCACTGACGTCCCCCGGGTCTGCGGAACGAGATCGTGACCGCAGAACAAATCGGCGATTTTCTGGTGCGCATCATCCACGTCGGTCGTGGTCACTGTGGGGAGGCCCCTGAGGACGTCACGGGGAAGGATCCTCACCATTGCGCGTTCCTTCCCCGGTTTTCGTTTTTCGGATGAGCCCTGCGCCAAGCGGATAGACCCGTTTTTCGCCTGTGAATAGAGTCGCTCTTAGAACAAGTATGACGCACGTCATAGAAACGCAGCAACGAAACCCGACGGAAGGGGTGAGCAGAGATGAAGAACGTCAAGCTGGTCCATGACCGCCGAATCGAGTGGGAACGGACTCATCCGAAGCCCGCGCCCGGGCCCACCGTCAAGTAGGCACGACTTCCCACCCCATGGATTCACTACGAAAGGTTTGGCCATGTCAGCACTCTCGGGCAGGACCGCAGTCGTCACAGGCGGCGTCACCAAGATCGGCCAAGGCGTCGCGAAGGCGCTGCGCGATGCCGGTGCCACCGTTGTGGTCGCCGACATCGACGCCGACGGCGGCGCCGAGCTCCACACGCTGGGAAGTGACATCAGCTTTTCCCTCACTGACATCACAGATGACGCAGCGGTGGCGCGGCTCATGGACGATACGGCAGCATCCCACGGAGGCATCGACATCCTCGTCAACCTGGCCTGCACCTACAAGGACGACGGTGCGGCTTCGGACAGGAACGATTGGCTTCAGGCACTGAACGTCAACGTGGTGAGCGCCGTCATGGCAAGCAACGCGGCGCGCCCCTACCTGAAGGCATCCCGGCACGGAGCCATCGTCAACTTCACCTCGATTTCGAGTTCCGTTGCCCAGACAGGCCGCTGGCTCTACCCCGCGGGCAAGGCCGCACTGGTCCAGCTGACCCGGAGCATGGCAGTAGATCTCGCCGACGACGGCATCCGCGTCAATTCGGTCAGCCCTGGATGGGTGTGGAGCAACATCATGGACACCCTGTCCGGCGGCGACATAGACAAAACGGACTCGGTGGCAGCCCCGTTCCACGCGCTGAAGCGGGTGGGACGGCCAGAGGAGATCGGAGCCGTGGTCGCCTTCCTCGCCAGCGACGCTGCCAGCTTCGTCACAGGAGCTGATTGGGCCGTCGACGGCGGCTACTCCGCTTTGGGGCCCGAACGCGCCGAAGAAGCCATCCCACTACTCGCCGCCGAAAAGAGGTGACGACACATGAATGACATCAAGCTCGTACACATTGGTCTCCCCGGCTGGGAACAAACCCATCCCGAGCCAACGCCGAGGCCAGGCCAAATATCCTCCCCCATCATTTACGGATGCAGAGACAGCAGAAAGACAAGGTCAACACTATGACACAGCGCCACATCACCATCGTCGGAGCAGGGCAATCGGGCCTGCAACTTGGCATCGGTTTGCTTAAGGCCGGTTTTGCGGTCACCACGATCTCCAACCGCACGGCCGAAGAAATCCATGAGGGAAAAGTCTCCTCCAGCCAGTGCATCTTCCACGATGCCCTTGAGCACGAGAGGGCGCTCGGCCTGGACTTCTGGCCTGACGCTCCCACCGTGGACGGAATATCGTTTACGATCCCCCATCCTGAGGTTGCTGGTGAGAGGGCCATCAGCTGGGCCTCCCGCCTGGATAACCCGGCCAAGTCCATTGACCAGCGGGTCAAATTCCCGAGGTTCATGGAAGAGTTCGTGGCGCAGGACGGCGAGCTCGTGTTCGAGGACGCCGGTGTTGATGAACTCGAGCGGTACTCCCTGAACTCCGATCTGGTGATTGTGGCTGCCGGCAAGGGAGAAATTGCGCAGCTCTTCACGCGGGATGCGCAGCGCAGCGCCTATGACGCACCGCAACGCGCTTTGGCGTTGACGTACGTCACGGGAATGGAGCCCAGGGCAGAACACTCGGCCGTTTCCTTCAACTTGATTCCAGGGGTGGGCGAGTATTTTGCTTTCCCGGCGCTCACCACCACCGGTCCTTGCGAAATCATGGTTTTTGAGGGCATCCCGGGCGGACCCATGGATTGCTGGAAAGGCCTGACTCCCGGGGAACACCTGGAGACGTCCAAAAACATCCTGATGCAGTACTTGCCGTGGGAAGCCAGCCGGGCAGCCGACGTCGAGCTGACCGATCCCAACGGGTTCCTGCAGGGCCGGTTCGCGCCCACTGTCCGCCATCCCATCGCCACGCTTCCCAGCGGCAAGAAGGTCCTGGGACTCGCCGACGTCGTGGTGCTGAACGACCCCATCACTGGCCAGGGCTCCAACAACGCCAGCAAATGCGCGGCTTCCTACTTGCAGAGCATCGCGGCGCACGGCGAAGGTGCCTTCGACGTAGCGTTCATGCAAGCCACTTTCGAAACGTATTGGAACTATGCACAGCACGTAGCACAGTGGACGAACGCGCTGCTGGCTCCGCCGCCCCCGCATGTCCTTTCGCTTCTGGGAGCGGCCGGTCAGTCGGCCGAGATCGCGCACCGGTTCGCCAACGGATTCAACAACCCGCCGGACTTCCAGGAATGGTTCATGGATCCGGATAAGGCCGCTGCATATCTTGCAAGCGTGGGCTCCGCCGTACCCGCGACCTGACAGTCGCTCCACTACTCCTGGCAACAACGTTCCTCGAAGGAAAACCAGACATGCGAAAAATCGCAATCATCGGAGCCGGCGAATCCGGCGCCCAACTGGCCTTGGGCCTGCAGCGGGAGGGGTATGAAGTCACCCTGTTCTCGGACCGTTCGGCTGCTCAAATCCGTACCGGCAAGGTCATGTCCAGCCAATGCATGTTCCCCACCGCGCTGGCCGCCGAAGCGCAGCTAAGTTCAGCTCTCACCAACCTCTATGACGATGAAGTCGTGCCGGGGATCAGTGCCATCCGATTGCGTGTGGAAGGCGAATCCGGCTCAGGCGCCATCGAGTGGGAGGCGCCCCTTGAGGGGACCGCCCGCTCCGTGGATCAGCGGATCAAGAGTGCGGCCTGGATCGAGACCTTTGTGGCTGGCGGCGGCGATTTCCGTATAGAGAAAGTCACGCCGCGCATGCTGGAGGAGCTCGCTCGGGTCTACGAGCTGGCGATCGTTAGCACCGGAAAGGGCGAGATCGCCCAGATCTTCCCCAAGGACAGGTCCAAGTCGCCGTTCGACCGGCCACAAAGAGTGCTCGCCCTGAATTATGTCTCACTCGATACGGTCTCAACCGACACAGCCGTCACCGACCCGGCCGATCAGCCCACTGACAGCATTCGCATGTCCGTAGTCCCCGGTGTCGGGGAATTCTTCACCTTTCCGGGACTCACCGTGTCCGGGTCCTGCCAGATGATGGTCTTCGAAGGCGTCGTCGGCGGTCCAATGGATAGGTGGACCGATGTTACAAGTCCGGAGGAACAGCTGAGCCGATCACTGGAAATCCTGGAAGAGCATTTCCCCCACGAGGCGAAGAACTTCGCCAACGCAACGCTGACCGATGAGGGCGCAACACTCCTGGGCCGGATTACCCCGACCGTTCGCTCGGCAGTCGGTGACCTGGGCAATGGCAGCCTCGTCTTCGGCCTGGGCGATGCCGTGCTGCTCAACGATCCCCTCACCGGGCAGGGGTCCAACAACGCGACGCTGGCCGCCAAGTACTACCTGGATTCCATCATCCGGCGGGGGCAGCAGCCTTTCGACAAGCAGTGGATGGAACGCACCTTCGACGAGTTCTGGCGGGGCTGGGGCCAGTGGGCGGTGGCGTGGACAAATGACATGCTCAAACCCCGGCGGGAACACCAGCAGGCCGTCCTGGCCGAAGCCGCAGATCACCCGGCTCTGGCCGCAAGCATCGCTGGAGGATTCGATGATCCCCGCACGTTCTACCCATGGTGGTTCGATCCCGCAGCTGCCGCCGAGTTCGTGCAGGCACGCAAGGACGAAGATTCGTCAGCCTTTGACTTGAGGGACTTCCGCGGCGCCCTCGGACAATTCGCCACGGGCGTCACGGTGGTCACCACCCTCGGAGTCGACGGGCGGAAGGTGGGCATGACCGCCAACTCCTTCACGTCCGTTTCCATGGAACCTCCGCTGGTGTTGTGGTGCCCCAGCAAGCGGGCTCCCAGCCTGGTGGACTTCGAGGACGCCACGCACTTCGCCATCAACATCCTTGCCAGCGACCAGCACGTCCTCTCGCGCCAGTTCGCAACGCCGGCAACAGACAAATTCGCCGGCGCGGAAACCACCGAGGGAATCGCCGGAATTCCATTGCTGGACGGCGCAGTTGCCACGTTCCAGTGCAGGACCGTCTCACGACACGATGCCGGCGACCACGTCATCTACGTAGGCGAGGTGGAGAAGTACGAGAATGCTGGAGGGGAACCCCTCCTGTTCCACAGCGGCAAGTACCACGCCGCGACCAACCACCCGGATTTCTGAGATGACGGTGCCCTCCATGACACACTCGACCGATATTGCCATCATTGGTTCGGGGATCAACTCCCTGGTAGCCGCAGCGGAGCTTGCCATGGCCGGGAAGAAAGTCTGTCTCATTGAACGGGCGGGCAGGCTGGGCGGCTTCATCCATTCAGGGGAACGCACGCTCCCCGGGTTCATCCACGATTCCTTCTCTTCCTGGCACCCGCTGTTCGTTTCCGGGGGCGCTTACCAGGCTTTGGGAAGCGGGCTGCATGCGAGGGGATTGGAATACTGCAATTCCGACGGCGCGGTGACGGCCAGCGTGGCAGCCGATCCAAAGACAGGGCAACACAGGGTGGTCGTGGCCCATCGCGACCCGGCACTCACTGCTTCGGCTTTGCAGGAGAACGGAGACGAAGGCGCCTACCTGGCCATGCTGGAGGATCTCGGCCGCAACGCAGGGACCATTTTCGGTGCATTCGGTGCTGAACTCCGCTCCTTCAGGGAGGTGCTGACGATCGCCGCCGGCGCTTTGAGGCGAGGAAAGGTCAAGGGTACCGAGGCTTTCATTCGCGATTCGGTGATGAGTGGCCGCAACTACGTCCGCAGCCGCTTCAACGGATGGCAAACCGACCAGCTGTGGTCCCCTTGGCTCCTTCACGCCGGCCTCGGCCCCGACCAGGCGACCGGCGGCGTCATGCTTCCGGTCATGGCCTTGAGCATGCACAGCTTTGGCCTCCCGGTAGTGAAAGGCGGAGCCGGGAACTTCGTCGCTGCTTTTGAGACCCTCCTGAGGGATAAAGGCGTCCGGATCATGCTGGACACAGAAGCCGAGGAAATCGTGGTCGATTCCAAAGGTGCAACGGGAGTGCAAACATCCAACGGGCTGGTCGGCGCACGGACCGTCCTGGCAAACGTGTCACCCCGGGCCCTGTATTCCAGACTGTTGCGCCAGCCACCAGCCGGGTTGGCCGAAGCCGCCGCGCGTTACCAGAACGGTCGCGGAGCCATGCAGATCCACCTGGCCCTGGACAAACCGGTCCAATGGCTCGATCCCCGGTTGGATTCCGTGCCCCTGGTTCACTTGAGTAACGGTTCGGACAGTACTGCAATTGCTTGCGCCCAAGCGGAGGCGGGGCTGTTGCCCACGGAACCTACCGTCGTCGTCGGTCAACAGTGCGTGCTGGATCCTTCCAGAGCCCCAGCAGGCAAAGCGACACTATGGCTGCAGTTACAGGAAGTGCCCTTCTCACCCGTGGCGGATGCCGCAGGGGCGCTCGCCGTTGACGGCGGCTGGACACAGGAACTCAAGGAACAGTACATGGAACGCGTCCTGACCAGGCTCGAACAATTCGCGCCGGGCACCAAGGCGTCCGTCCTGGCCTGGGACATCGTGGCACCAACCGATCTGGCCGCGGAAAACCCCAATGCCGTCAACGGCGATCCCTATGGCGGATCCGCGGAACTCTTCCAAAACCTCCTCTGGCGGCCCTTTCCCCAGGCCGCAAACCACAAAACCCCCATCAAGGGCTTGTGGCACATCGGCGCGTCCACCCACCCCGGCCCCGGGCTATCCGGCGGATCGGGGCATCTAGTTGCCCAGAAACTGAAATGAACCCACACATCAACCCGACAGGAGAACAATGTCTGTTCTAAATGAGCTCACCGCAGGCTTGTCATCCGGCGCCATCGACGTCGTCGACCTCACCACGCCGCTCAGCGGTGATACCCCGATTCTGAATCTTCCCCAACCCCTGGCCAACACGGTTGGGCTTTCGCTGACTCCCGTGAGCAATTTCGACGACGCCGGACCGGCCTGGGCGTGGAACGACGTCACGGTGGGCGAACACGCCGGGACGCACCTGGACGCACCCGTCCACTGGATCACGGGCAAGGACGGGAAGTCCGTGGACCAGGTCGAGCCACACCGCCTGGTGGGGCCGGCCGTGGTGATTGACAAGACCGCCGAAGCCGCCCAGGACGCCGATTTCCTGCTGGAGCCCGAACACTTTGAGCGGTGGCAGCAGGAGCACGGCCCCTTCCCCGAAAATTGCTGGGTCATCTTCCGCACCGGCTGGTCCGCCCGTGGCGGTAACGCTGCGGACTTCATGAACGCTGACGACGCCGGCCCCCACACTCCGGGGGTCTCCGCGGCTGGTGCCAAATGGCTGGCCGGAAACGCGTCGATCAGCGGCTTCGGCGTGGAAACGGTCGGCATTGACGCCGGCCAGGCCGCGACGCTGGATCCTATGTTCCCCGTCCATTCGTTCCTGCTCGGCGCTGACAAATACGGTGTGACGTCGCTGCGGAACGTTGACCGTCTCCCGGTCACCGGCGCGACGCTGGTGGTTGCACCCCTGCCTATCGTTGGCGGGACGGGAAGTCCGAGTCGCGTTTATGCGCTGGTTGAGAGCTCAGCAAATTCAGCTTCGGAGCCGGGCGCATGACCGAGCAGGTAAGAGTCTCTACGCTGGTGGGCCAGACGCTGGCAAAACTGGGGGTCGGTCACGTCTTCGGGGTGGTGGGTAGCGGCAACTTCGACGTCACCAGCACCCTGATGAACGCCGGAATTCCGTACACCGCGGCCCGCCACGAGGGCGGCGCTGCCACCATGGCCGATGCCTACTCCAGGATGTCGGGCAAGGTGGGCGTGGTGACCACGCACCAAGGATGTGGGCTGACCAACGCGATCACCGGCGTCGGAGAAGCTGCCAAGAGCCGCACACCCATGATCGTGCTGACGGCCGATACACAGGCGGCAGCCATCCGGTCCAACTTCAAGATCGACCAGGATGCACTGGCGCGCAGTGTCGGGGCCGTGGCGGAACGGATCCACTCCCCCGAAACGGCTGTAGCGGATACCGTCCGGGCCTTCCGAACAGCGGTGAACGAGCGCAGGACCGTGGTCCTCAGCTTGCCCTTGGATGTCCAAAGCGGAACCGCGGCAGACACGGTGAGTACCGTCGTCGTGCCTGTACCGGCGCGGCTTCGTCCGGATACCAGCGCAGTGAACCAGCTGGTGGAGCTGATCTCGAGTGCGAAACGTCCCGTGTTCGTGGCAGGCCGCGGCGGCAGGGGCGCCCGGGATTCCATCCTGGCCCTGGCCCGGCATGCGGGCGCGCTCGTGGCGACCTCGGCCGTCGCCAACGGACTGTTCAACGGCGATTCCCATAACTTGGGCATCTCCGGCGGGTTCTCCTCTCCCCTGACCGCGGAGCTTATTACCTCAGCGGACCTGATTATCGGGTGGGGTTGCACCCTGAATATGTGGACCATGCGTCACGGCCGGCTGATCTCGGCCGGAACAAAAGTAGTGCAGATCGACGTCGAAGATTCCTCATTGGGCGCCAACAGGCAGATAACACTGGGCGTGCTGGGTGATTCCGCCCTCACCGCCGAGGACGCCCTGGAAGTGCTCAGGACGATCCAGCCTGCTGCGGCTGAAAAGTACCGCACCGAGCAGAACGCCCTCGCCATCAAACAGAGTGCACGGTGGCGGGACGTGGAGACTCCGGATCTTGGCACTGCGACGTCGATCGACCCACGGGTGATCAGCCGGGAACTGGATACCATCCTTCCCGCGGACAGGATCGTCGCAGTGGATTCGGGCAACTTCATGGGCTACCCGAGCCAGTATTTGGCGGTGCCGGACGAATTCGGGTTCTGTTTTACCCAGGCATTCCAGGCGATTGGCCTTGGCCTCTACACGGCCATCGGTGCTGCCATAGCGCAACCACAGCGGTTGCCGGTCCTGGGGGCCGGAGATGGTGGGTTCCTGATGGGCATCAGCGAACTGGAGACCGCCGTCCGGCTTAAGTTGCCGCTGGTCTGCATCGTCTACAACGATGCCGCGTACGGCGCTGAGGTCCACCACTTCGCGGAGCACCACCCGCAAGGGGAATTGGGCAGCGTGTCCTTCCCCGAGACGGATATTGCCGCGATCGCCCGGGGATACGGTGCCGACGGGGTGACCGTCCGGACGCTGGAGGACCTTCAACCAGTGCGGGAATGGGTTGCCGCGTTCAGAGATGGCGGACAGGACCGGCCCTTGGTGATCGATGCCAAGATCGCCTCGGACGGTGGCTCCTGGTGGCTGGCGGAGGCCTTCCAAGGACACTGATCCTGGGTGGTGCGTTGGAAAAGGGTTGGGGCGCAATGCTGCCCCAACCTTTTCCGCCGTTGCGTACTTTCACACAGTTCTTAAGGGGATGCGACTGCTACCGCATCTGGTTCCGCAGGTGATCCGACGACGGACAGCGCATAATCCTGGGCCCTCGGACCCAATAGCTCGTGCAGTTTGGTGAAGAGCTCCTGTGCGGCCAGTCCATGCCAATTTTCCGGCAGGTATTCTTCCGGGAGCCCAGGGTCCATATAGGGAAGCCTCCGCCACTGTGTGACCATGGGAACGTAATCCACAAAGGCCTGTTTCAGCGATTCGGCCGCCGCAGCCTCTTCTTCATGCTTCTCCCAGCGATGGAGTACGTGCTGATGCCGTGCAATGAAGTCCGTGTAGAGGGTTTCCAACGACGGCAGATCCCACCATTGGCCCACCTTCTCTTCCAGGTGGCCGCCGGTCAGATGGGTTGCCTTGAAGAGTTCCACATAGTCCATGAGCCCGGCCCGCCGCAGCTGTTGCTCGACGTCGGGCGCTAGATTTCCAGGTGCGATCCACAGTCCCGGAGAGACCTGCCCGCAGCCAATGCGGGTCAATATACTCCGGAGCTTGTGCCGCAAGTGACGCTGCGTCTCGGGGACCGAGAAAGAGGCGAGGAGCCATGCGTCGTCTTTGTCCGCACGGCGGGGAGCGAAAATCCGTTCGTCACCGGCATTGAAAACGTCCTCGAGTTCCGGCGATAGCTTGTATGCCGCAGAATTCCCGCGTTTGACACTGACCAGGACTCCGCGTTTCTTCAACCGCGACACGGACGAACGTACTCCGGCTGATTCAACTCCCAGGTCTCCCAGGAGTTGTACGAGGTCCGCGATCGCAAACGTTCCGTCCTGATGCCGGGCATACAAGCCATAGACAGTGACGATCAAGTGTTGGTGGCGCGGCGTCGGGGCAACGTCCGGCGCGGCGTCGGCCTTGGCCATTCAGCGCTACCTCTATTGGTTCAGGGATGGACTTAGGGTCTTAGGCTACATCCCTGACTGGGCGCAGGTTCACGGCTCTACCTGCTGTACGTGCTGTACACGGACGGGTTTTAGTTCAGAGCGTGAACCAGACCCGGATGAAATCCACACCCTGCCGGAGATTTAGGGACTGGAGTGGAGGGCTGATTGCGCGTAAATTGGCGCCAGGTTCGGCTCTCTTTCCTACGCGTCCGGGAACGGGGCTGAAGCCGCAATCAGTGAGCGGAAGGAGACCACGGTTGAGTGAAGCCATAGACCGGCTCTTGCTGGCGATGAACGCCCACGACCTCGAAGCGGTGACAGCCCTGTTCCACGAGGACTACCACAGCGAGCAGCCTGCCCACCCCGGCCGGACGTTCACCGGCAGAGGGCAGATGCACGCGAACTGGGCGGCGATGTTCGCTGGAATCCCTGACTTCCGGACAGAATTGATCCGTTCAGTCGACGACGGGAACACCACATGGACAGAATGGTCATGGACCGGTAATCGTACCGACGGGCAACCCTTCCAAGCCCGTGGGGTCACCCTCTTCGAAGTAAAGGACGGCCTGATCGCGTCCGGAAGGCTGTATATGGAGGACGTCGAGCGCGAGGTAGTGGGGATCGAGCAAGCGGTCGAAAATCTGTCCGGGCGCCGACCGGATTCAGCTGGGCCTGAGTGAGGAAGGGATGCCTGTGCTGATCTGCGCAACTTGCGCCGTCGAACGCGACGAGCCGACGCCGGAACTCTGCCCGATCTGCACCGACGAAAGGCAATACGTGCCCGAGGACGGGCAAAAGTGGCTTTCACTCGACGAGTTGGCGCAGGCCGGCCAGCAGTTACTGCTGGAGGAGAACGAGCCCGGACTTATCGGCATCAGAACCGCGCCGAAAGTCGGGATCGGCCAAACTACCCAGCTTGTCGTGACACCAGAGGGTTCACTGCTGTGGGATCCCGTTGGATTCGTTGATGACATCACTGTGAAAGCAATCCTTGAGCGAGGCCCCGTTGTGGCGATCGCAGCCAGTCATCCCCACATGTTCGGAGTACAGGTGGAATGGTCACATCGTCTCGGAGGTGTCCCAGTGCTAGTGGCCGACGCCGATCGGCGGTGGATTGGCCGCGATGATGCGGTCATCTCCTACTGGTCCGGAAGCAGGACCATCACCGAAGGGTTGACACTGCACCAAACCGGAGGCCACTTCCCCGGCAGCGCGGTTGCGCACTGGACTGCAGGAGCGGGCGGCAATGGAGTCCTGCTGACCGGTGACAGCGTCTTTCCTAATCCAGACCGCCGATCCATCGCCTTCATGCGCAGCTACCCGAATCATCTGCCGCTATCGGGGGCAGTAGCGTTGCGGGTGGCGGCGCAGCTGGAAGAACTCACGTTCGACAGGATCTACGGTAACTTCAACAACATCATCGCCTCCGGAGCCAAAGCCGTACTGCACGATTCGGCCCAGCGGCATGCAGCGTGGGCGCGCGGAGACTTCGACGACCTGACGTGAAGATAACGATTACCTCCACAGCCCGGAGCTTCCCATGACATGGCGGGAAGTGCGGTTACGCTGGGGACTGTGACCAAGATTCCGGACTACCCCTTGAAGCAGAAAGTTCCCGTGCTAGGCGACGTCGCCAAGGCAGCGGGGGTGTCCGTTCCCACGGTTTCGCGTGTTCTGACCAGCAGCAAGTATGTTGCACCGGAACTCCGCGAACGGGTAATGAAAGCTGTCGCCGAGCTCGGGTACAGGCCCAACGGCGCTGCCCGGGCAACCAGGTCCGGGAAACGATCGATGGTCGCCGTGTTGACTGGAGCGACTTCGAATTACGGTTATGCCAAGACCATCGAGGGCATCGAGCAGGCGGCTCGGGCCGCGGGCCTCTCAGTGATCATTTCAGTCATTGAGTCCGACGACGACGACGCCGTCAACGCGGCCATCGACCTCGTTCTTTCCCAGCCCGTGGCTGGTGTCATCATCCTTGAGTTCGACCGGCCGGGCCTGGCTGCAGTGAAAGCGTTTCCGAAATCTGTCCCCTTGGTCTCGGCCGGAGGGGGAAGCAGACGGACTGGAAAAACTCCGGCGGCGCTTCTGGATGAGCGCGGTTCCGGGAGGGACGCAACCAACCACCTGCTGTCGCTCGGCCACCAAACCGTCCATCACGTTTCAGTTCCGACGATGGGAAAGCACTCAGGCCGCACCGAAGGATGGCGGGCAGCCTTGACCGCTGCGGGTGCCCCGGTCCCGCCGGTATTGCACGCAACCTGGGAACCGGCCAGCGGTTACCGCGTGGGGAAAGAGCTTGCAGCCAGAGACGACGTCACTGCGGTTTTCTGCGGCAATGACGATGTCGCCATCGGCGTGATCAGTGCTCTCCTCGACAGCGGCAAGCGCGTCCCGGAGGACGTGTCGGTGGTTGGCTTCGACGACCAGCCGCACGTGGCCATGTGGCGGCCCGCCTTGACCACCGTGCGGCAGGATTTCCGGGACCTGGGAGCTAGGGCTTTTGCACTTCTTGCCGCAACAGTGGCCACTGGCGAGGCTCCCGGTTCCTCCGCCGTCAAACCCGAGCTCGTTATCCGCGAGTCAACTGCCGCCGTCAGTCCAACCACCACTCGTCCCGCCAGCTAAGACTGGCGTGCCCGCCTCCGATGCTGATGGGAAGGATGACGGGGAGGGAGTTGTAGAGGTCGTGCTGGTTCCAGCGGTCGCCAATGTAGACGTGGGAAACACTGCTGGATCCAAGGACAGGGACTACGGCGCTGACCTGTGAATCAAACGTTCGGCTGCCGGATGGAGCGAAATCATGCCATTCAGACCATGGTCCCTCAAGGGAGGCGGCGGTTGCGAATTTATTGTCGTTCATGTTCCAGCCGGTCAAGTCTGATCCAAACAGATAATACAAATCATCAACGCGCACCAAGGCCGGCGATTCGTAACCATGGCTTCCATCATTTTTCAGGGTGGTTGACAGAACCGACTCAACACTCAGGTAGTCCGGCGTGAGGCGGTACAGATGCAACCCGTTTTCCCGGTCTTCAGACATCAGCACACCGAGGCCGGAGGTCTCCTGGTACACGCCAATATCGCGGCTTAGATTGCCCAGTGGACGGGAGCTCCCCAGGTACTCATAGGGGCCCAGGAGTGAGGTTGATCGGGCGAAACCAAGTCTGGCTTCGGCGTAGTCCGGTGAGTCGATATGCAGGAACATCACGAAATACCCCGTGGCGGAATTGAAAAGCACCTTCGGCCTCTCAACGATCCTTTGTGGACCCAGATCGCCGGCGCCTTCCCTGCGAAGGGAAGTCCCCTCGTGGCGCCACACGGCGAAGTTCTCGGTTGAGTAGCACTCGACGGAAGTAAAGAGTGCTCCTGCACTTTTTTCTTCACCCCATGCGTAGTATCGGCCCTCGTGGAACAGCACACCCACTCCATGGAGTTGGGCGATGTCACCGTGCTGGTCGGTTACTGCTGTGGCTGTTCGGACGGTGGCTGCCGTCTGCGGAAAAGGGCTCATATCTGTACCTGACTCTGGAGTTAATGGAAGTGTTCTTAGGCGTGCAGGAGGATCAGTCGTGCGCTGTTTTCTTGAGCGAGCGTCACGTTGAGTACCGCGGCACCGGCCGCCGCTGGTAGTACGACGGCGTCTGCCGCACCCCAGGGCGGATACGCCACCGTTACGCTGGGGTGCTCTCCAAGCCAGGCAGGCAGGTCAATTGATTGCTGCTCGTCACCTCCCCGCCTGTGAACAACGACGGCAAGCGTCCGTTCTCCCAGCCGCGCGCCCTGGGCGATCCAGTTATCCCGCCAGCCCGGCAGTCCCAAGGGGAAGGTTGGCACGCTGGATGAAATATCGGCGCGCAGGGCCTTATAGGCATCAAGGCCCGCACGGATCACACCCAACTGCCGGGGGCTGAGGGTATCGATCCGGCCCCCGAGGTGCAAGCGGGAGAGCAGTGCGCTGGCGATCGAAAACGCCAGTTGCTCATCACCCATTGACCCATCCACGGAAGCCCAAACACCGGACTGTTCGGGAGTAATGGCCAGTGGTGCGGCAGCTGAGATGGGCGGCGTCTTGACGAAGTCCTGCTGATCCGTCAGCGACTGGATGGGGAAGACCGCACCGGACGCGCCGTCGGTTCGGGATCCACCGGCCGCGCAACCTTCAACAGTCAGTCCGGGGTGCCGATCCATCACACCGGACACCCAGTCCAGATAGGCACGGTTGTGCTCCAGGAGCCCTGCACCAGTGGCACCGTTCAGGTCTGTGCCTGCGCCGATATCGACGTTGTAGTCCAGTTTGAGATACGCAAGATCGAAGTCAGCCATCAACCTGTCGACCACCCCGTCCAGATGTGACCTCGCAGCAGGGTGCCGCAGGTCCAGCTGGTAGCGTCCCCATTCTTTGACCCGTCGGCCACTGCGCACGAAGAAGGCCTCGGCAGGCAAAAGCTCAGCGATTCGACTTCGCGCACCCACAACTTCAGGTTCCAGCCACAACCCGGGTTTCATACCGGCGGCCCTGATCTCTGCAACCAGGCCAGCCAGGCCGCCGTCGGGGAAGCGGGTAACGGAGGGCTCCCACTCCCCTACCGAATCCCACCAGCCGCCGTTTTCGTCGTCGTACCAGCCGGCGTCGATGCAGAAGACTTCAACGCCAAGTGCTGATGCTGCTGCAATGAGCGGACGTTCCTTTACGGTTGTGGGATCCGACATGAGCCCATTGAGAAAGTCGTTGTAAATGACGGGAAGCTCAACATTGTCCTCATGCGGCCTGCGAATCCGACGACGGTAGCCAGTAAGTTCTGCCGTGACAGCATCAATACCGCCGGCCGGTACCATGGCCACAGCTGCCGGAACGGTGGTGAAGGTTTCTCCTGGTCGGAGCGTCAGTGCCCACTGGTGTTCAGCGGCCGTCGGACCGGACACTGCGAGGTAGAGGTCGTTGTACCGGTCCCCAAATTCGTAGTGCCAGGCTCCGTTGTGCTCCACCTGCCACGCAAGCATCGCCCCTGTGGCCAGATCTTCCAGGATTCCCATCGGAAGGTGTTCTGCCGTGGACCACGCGCCGGTTGACGTCAATGCAATCCGGTTCTTGGAACCGACTTGCTCGTATTCCACCATGCCCACGTTGTACAGGCCACGCTCGGCAAGACTGGCACGCCGCCAACGAAATTCGCCGGACCACGGGTTCGCTGCCTGCCATAGACCCATGCCCTCTTCCCAGTCCCGGGAGTGGCTCAACCCGGAAAGAACCAGGGAGGACGCATATTCAAGCCCGACGGCGGATGCCCCGGCCCGTAGCTCAGTCCAGCTTCGCAGGACCGAGGACCCCGCCGCCAGCTCATAACAGACAGTTGCCTCAAGGCCGGTCTCCGGATCGCGGGCAAGCAGGCACAGCCGGGCCACACCATGGGTCTCAGATTCATGCACTTCGATGAGTCGCAAACGTTGGGCAGCAGCGCCGTCGACGTGCCGCTTGCCCGCGGTGCCATGCCGACCGTCGCCAGCCAGTGCAATCTCCACAACGGGCAAGGACGACCGACGCAACCCTTCCAGGTCCGGCAGTGGAAGCTGTGCGTGCCCGATCGCAAGCAGCCTCGGAGCCATGCGCTCCCCATGGAGAATGTGCAAGGTCAGGCAATCATTACCCCACGCCAGGACATCCCCTCCTTGGGGAACACCTGCGGTTGGCGGCTTGTTCTCTAGATCGGAACTGGGGTGCGTGAGGGTCACGGTGCCCTCCAGGAAGTGTTCATGGGTAAAGCTCTCCTTTTGTCAGTCGCTGAAGATGGATCCGACGGCAGCAGTGGAGCCGCGGATGATGAGTTTTGGTTTAACCGTGGAAGCAGTCGGCGGCTTGGGACCGCCGTCCAAAGCCTTTTCCAGCAGCCCGAACGCGCGGGAACCGAGGTCCTGGAAGTCCTGCCGGATGGTGGTTAGAGCTGGTCGCCACATGGCCACATGCGGCTGGTCGTCAAAGCCCACCACGGAAACATCCTCGGGAATTCGCCTGCCGGATTCCACGAATGCCTTGATGACGCCAATCGCCACATCATCATTCCCGCAGAACACAGCCGTAACATCACTTTGGGCGGCGAGTTTCCGGCCGACGCTGTAGCCGCTGGAAGGCTCCCAGGTAGCGTGCAGAATCCGGGGCAGAGGAATCCCCGCTGCTGTCAAAGCTGCCTTCCAACCCTCTGTTCGGCCGGACTGCTTGCCCATGGTGGGAACTGCTATATGGTGCACTGTCCGATGCCCCAGCGAAAGAAGGTGGTCGGTAGCATCCTTCCCGGCACCATGTTCGTCGAGCAGAGCGCTGGTGGTTCTGGTGGAACGCCCTGTTCCTCCGCCGGCCACCACCATGGGAATGGAGCGCGGAAAGACCCGGACGGCAGCGAGTCCGGGGCGATCGAATTCCAGGATGATAACGCCGGCTACGGGTTGGGAGAGGACGAGGTCGATTGCGGCGTTGACTGCTTCTTCGGCATCGGATTCTACTACCGCGATGATGACGGACATGCCCGCTTGGCGCGCAGCTCTCTCAATGCCTTCAATGGTTTGGGCGTATCCATAATTGGACGTAGCGCCGGTCAGAACCGCCACCATTGAACGCTTTCCGGACCTTGTGGCTCGAGCGGCCACGTTGGGACGATAGCCGAGGTCATTGACTGCTTTCAGTACCCGGGTCCGGAGGCTGGGGGCTACGTACTTGCTGCTCGTCAAGACACGGGAAACCGTTGGAACGGAAACGCCGGCTGCCTTCGCGACATCCCCGAGGACCGGAGGTTTCTGTTGCATGGGGGTCTGCTTCTTAGGGCTCTCGCTCATGGGCCTTACTGCCCTGCCAGTGGCTGGAACTGAAAGTCCGTGAAGTCGGCAGTAAAGCGCTGGTCGCGCAGGTCCTGTGCGGCGACGCCGACGAAGGCCCCCGTGAACCGCAATGTGTCTCCATGATCATCGGACAATTGGAGGGCATTGAGTTCGGGCCCAATCCGTTGCAGCGGTTTACCCAGGTCGGACCAGAAGAATTGCAAACGTCCGCCGTCAAGAGTGGCTTCCAAACGGAGGGGAACGCTCGATTCCACCACAACGGACCCGAAGGAAGGCAGGCCCTTATACGGGTCTTTCTCGAACACTTCGAGAATCTGCTCAGTTGGTGCGTTGCCATCAAGCAGTTCTCCCCCGGCTTCCCTTACGGTCGTCCTGAGGTAGAAGTAACTTGAGGTGTTGTAGTAGAAAATGAGTCCGGCGCTTTGAGTGAAATTGGTTGGTTGCGCTTCAACTGTCACCCCCGCCCTCAGGCTGCCGCTGGTCAAGCGGCGCGCCACCAATGACTGCTCCAGGACCGAGTCCGTGCTGTATCGGCCCTTGAGGCGAAGCCATCCAGGCCGTTCCGAAAGGCTGGCCCACTGTGATGAGACGGGATGCCTCAGGGAACTCCAGGGCCAACCCAGAGTCAGGTGGCCATCATTGGTCACCGCTTCTGTGGCGAACCCGCCAACGGTGCTGGTATCAGCAGCCCGAGCGGCCGGCACCGACGTCGAAACCGGAGCGGCGCCGTCGAACGTTGGTTTTGGACCTTCCACCGTCAGTGACGGATGCCAGCCATCCTGCTCCAGGCGCAACCAGCCGTCGTCAGTAAACCGCATCCGCTGAATGCAGGTCTCGCGTCCGAGAATGGAATATTGCTTGCCTTCGCTTTCGACCCACCGGCTCGCCAAATGTGCCAGGAAAAGGGTCCCATCCTCCGCGACGGCGATTTCACCGTGCCCGGCCTTTTGCAGCACGTGGGTGGGATCGTCGCGGGTAGTGAGGACCGGGCCGTAAGGATCTGCTTCGTAGGGGCCGAAGAGATCGTTGGAACGCATCATCGCAATGCCGTGGTTCTGCCCCGTTCCCCCCTCGGCGAGCATGAGGTAGAAGCGGTCCTTGAAGAAGTAGAGATTGGGTCCCTCGATGAGCTCGGCACGACGATGAATGATTTTCGGTTCGCCAATGGTGGCCGTTCCCGTCGCGTTCAGCTCCTGGAGGTTGATGCCGGCGAATCCTCCACGGCCGGTTGGCCTGTGATCCCATTCCATGTTCAGCAGCCAGTGCCGGCCCTCGTGGTGAAAGATGGATGGATCGAAACCCGTGGTGGTTACACGGGTTGGCGCCGACCAAGGACCGGCTACGTCAACCGCTCGCGTGATGTAGGTGTCCATGTCTTTGTGTGGTCCGCCGAAACTCCGGACCACGGTAAAGACCAGCCAAAAAAGGCCATCTGACCAGCTCAACGAGGGCGCCCAGACACCTGCCGAATCCCCCAGTCCCCTGAGTTCCAGAACCGCGTCCGGGCCGCTGAACGAGCCGGCAAACTCCCAACTTACAAGGTCGCGGGAACGGTGGATCGGGACAATCGGGTACCACTCGAAGGAGCTGTTGGCCAGGTAGAACCACTCACCTACACGGATAAGGGACGGATCTGGCGAGAACCCCGGCAGGACAGGGTTGCTGATGACGGTCACTATTTTCTCCATGCTAGGAAAGCTCTTCCGGGTAGGCGAACGGCTCTCCCTTGACGTACCGTTCCATTTCGGCCACCACGTGGTCCCCCATGCGGAGCAGTTCGGTGCCCATGGAACCAGCGATGTGCGGCGTGAGCATGACGTTGGGCAGCTCGTAAAAAGGATGTTCCGGGGGCAGCACGTCCGGCACTGCTACATCGAGGATCGCGTTGATCCGTCCGCTGGCCAGCTCTTTTTCGAGGGCTGCCTGGTCCAGGACCTCGCCTCTCGCCGTATTAATGAGCGTGGCGCCATCCTTCATTGACGCCAGTTCGGACGCCCCGATCATCGCTGTGGTTTCCGACGTGACGGGGACGTGGAGGGACACAATGTCGCTCCGGGTCATCAGCTCCTGCAGTGGAAGCAGCGTCACCCCCAGGGCGGCTGCTTCTGCCTCGTCCAGATAGGGGTCATGAATCACTACGTCGAGATCGAACGGCCGCAGCAGCTTGGCAACCTGGCGGCCGATGCGGGAAGCTCCCACCAGACCCACGGTTTTCTGGTAGTTTCCCGCCCGGGGAAATTCCTGTTCACGGTCTATCGGCGAACGGCGCTCCGCGTACATGCGGGCGCTTTCGAAGGCTTGTTTGTTGGCGAGCAGGATCATGGCCAGCGTGTACTCGGCGACGGGACGTCCATTCGCCTCACCAGCATTGGAACCCACAATTCTCCTGCCTGCGGGAATCGGCCCTATGTTTCCCGCGATGACCCCACCGGCATGGATGATGGCACGCAGCTTGGGGGCTGCGGAAAGGACGTCCCCATCGATTTTCGGGCATCCCCAGCCGGTAATGAGGACTTCGACGTCGGCAAGTGCTGCCTGGGCGCCCGGCGTCGAGAAGTCTTTGAAAACCGGTCCACGAAGGTCCACCAACCGGTCCAACGTGCTCATCGCGGCAGTCGAGAAGAGCTTGGAGAAGAGTTCAGGCGGTGCCATGACTGCCATGGCGACGGGCTTTTGTGTTTGAGGGGTCATATTCGTCAGGGCGCGAGCAAAAAAGCCGGTTGCGGTGTCCATGAATCTGTGTTCCATATCGCGCCGGATGAAGTGGGACGCGCCGTCGAATACCTCAATCGCGGCGCCTGCGGTTCGGGCGATCTGCTGGTGCTGCGGCGTGATCCCGGTTCTGACGGTGCCAGTGATAATCAGCGTAGGAACGCCCGATGCCGTGAATGATGCGAGCAACTCCGGCCATGGCGTGCTCGGAATGACGTTGCCGTTGCGCACGAGGTTTGTGTCGCAATCCTCCTGCGCCTTGCAACTGCGCTGAATCTCGGCCTCGCTCCAGTTGGGCCACTCGCGTCTCCTCATCTGCACACGTTCTTCCGGCGTGCGGGATTGAACGTCAACGAGGTGAGCGTAGGCGGCTTCTGCAACATCACGGTCCTGCAGCGTCGTCACTGGTAGCCGCCAGAATGGATCCTCGAGGAGGACACCCGCCGGGCGAAATCCGGCAGGTGGCCTTTTCAATGCGCTGGCGGCAACGGCGGCTGCCACGCCACCGCCGGCAGAGTGCCCATAGTAAAGAGCCGGGAGCTGTGCCACGTCCTGCAGTTCCTCCAACTCGAGGAGGTCCAGGACATCCCTGACCATGACATCCCCAGGGTGTTCCCGAAGCTCCTGTTCTGACCAGCGGGGCGAACTGCCGTGCCCGCGAAGATCCATTGTCAGGACTGCCCATTGCTGGGAAATCCAGTGCGGACGGGCAGCTTCGAGGCACTCTGCAGATTCCATCAGGCCGTGGATGGCGATGACGACGGCAGTGGCCGGTGACTCGGGCAGCGCCAACCGGTATGACAGCATCAGGAACCTTTCTCTTTGTCAGTTATTCAGGCAGGGTCAGGCTTGCTTTTTGAGATGGGCGTTGGCTTGCTTTTCCATCTCTTCCTGCAATTTCGCGACACCGGCACCGTCGGCTGCTTTTTTCAGCTTGTCCAATTGATCGTCTACATCCACCACACCGTAGAAGAGTGGGTTGGCGAACTGCGTGATGACGTTGGACATCGCCGCCACCTGCTGTTTCACGGGTGTGGTGTCCGGGATGAAGGAAGCAAAGGGGTCAAGAGTGAAGTTGTCGAAGTTCTGTGCCCAGTCGAAGATCTTCTCTTCCGTGGGACTGATGGACATCGATTTCCGCTCCAGGCTGGACCGCCAGGACAGCGCGTAACCCGGAAACGCGTAGTCGTTCAGGGGCTTGAATTTGTTCCCGTCTGCAGGTTCCCAGTCAGTGCCTTCAATCCCATACGTGATGAGGTCGTGGTTTTCCTTGATGGAGAGCCAGTCCTGGAGCTGCATGGTCCGGTCCAGATTGCCGCCCTTGGAATTGACCACAACGAGATTGTCGGCCTGGAATGTTTGGTTGGGTTTTGCAGACAAGCCTCCTGTGAGGGGCATGATATTGGCCAACGCTGCCTTGGGGACGGCCTTTTGCAGGGTGCTGAGTGAGTTGCTCGCGGTGCCATCGGTCATGGCCCATCCAGCTGCGTACTTACCGGCGATCCATTGGCTCTTCAGGGTTGCTGCATCGGTGTTCAGCGCATCGGCGTTGATGATTCCGTCGTTGTAGTACTTGCGGATCCGGTGCAGGGTATCCACGATGCCTTCGTCCTCCCAAAAGGCCTTGGGCGTTGAGGACCCCGTCTTGGCCGCGTCCTTGGCGAGCAGGAAGAACATACCCTTTCCGCTGAAGGCGCGGGCGATGGTGTCCGGGTTTTCCCATGAGGAGGCATTGAACATTCCGGTGGGAACGGGCAGTGCGTGAAGGTAGCCACTGTTGGAGGCAGCCCCGTAAGCCACTGTGCCGTCGTTTTTCTGCTTCACGGCATAGAAGAACTTCTCGAGCTGGTCAAAGTCTGCCATCGTGGAGAAGCCAACGGAGTCGGCAATGTCCTGGCGAATGACGAAGTGCTGGACGCGTGCCGCACTGTTGACCTGCGGGATCCCCCAGAGCTTCCCGTCCCAGCTGTTGGACTCCAACAGTTTCTTGGGCAGTGTTGCACTGAGGTTCTTGTACTTGGCCACCTCGTTGGTGAGGTCTGCCAGGGACCCGCTCTGCTGTAGTTGCGCCATGTTCAGCCAGAGCGCCTGCAGGGCTGAATCGAATTTCTCTCCCGCCGTGAACTTAAGCAGGGATTGCTGCTGGTAGTTGGACCAGTTAATGAACTGCGCGTCCAAGTCGAAGCCGAGATCACTTTTGAGCTTGCTGTTCACCTTTGCCAGGACAGCATTCCACGTGGCCGGAGCAGTGCTGGGCAGGACCGCCACCGACGTGCCCGTGACGGCGCCGCCCGTGGAGGACGATCCTGATGTACCGCAGCCGGCAAGCGCTGCCGCTGCTCCAAGTCCACCGGCCAGACCAAGGAAACCGCGCCGGGAAACTGATGAGTTGGGGATCATGTGCTGCACTCCTTTGTACGCTGGCATCGTGGGCCAGACACTTTGTGGGGCTAAAGAGTTTTTGGGGCTGGAGACTGGAACGAAGATCTGGTGTTTGCGGAGCGACTAGCCTTTGGTGGCGCCAAGCGTGAGGCCTTTGACAAAGTAGCGCTGCGCGAAGGGGTATGCCAGGAGGATGGGGCCGATGGTTACGACGGTCAGGGCCAGGCGGAGCTGGTAGATAGGGGCCACTGAGCCGGATCCGGGCAGCATCGCGGCGTTGGTGACGTTGGCGATGAGGTTCTGCAGCATCAGCTGCAGGGGGTACTTCTCCGGATCCGAGATGAAGAGCATGGCTGTGAACCATTCATTCCAGTAGGACACGGCATAGAACAGGCCAATGACGGCCAGAATGGGTTTGGACAGCGGAAGTACGATCTCAAAAAAGACCCTCAGTTCGCCCGCGCCATCTACCTTTGCGGAATCAAGGATTTCTTCGGGGAGCTGGCGAAAGAAGCTGACGGCTACGAAGACAAGGAAGGGGGCCATCATGTGCGGGAGAATGACGGCGAACCAGCTGTTCTGGAGCTGCAGCACCTGCGTTACCAGCAGATACAGGGGCACCAGACCACCCGAGAAGAGCATGGGAAGGTAGGCGAAGACCGTCAGCGGCCTGCTGATCCGGGGCATCCGGCGCGCAATGACCCAGGACAACGACGCCGTGGCGCACAGCGAAAGCGCGGTGCCAACCACAGTGATGAACAACGTGGCCGCATAGCCTTGGAAGAGGGCCGTACCGCTGAAAATGGCAACGTACGCATCCAACGAGAATGGTTCGGGAAAGAAGCTGTAGCCGCTGCGGGCAAGAGTGGACTCTTCCGTCAAAGAGCCTGCCACGATCATCCACAACGGAATCAGGGCAAAGAGGCCAAAGACTGTAACACCCACATAACTGACTGCCGTGAAGGGCTCAAGCCTGGTCTTTTTGGGTCCTTTGCCAGGCGTAACCTTTGTCGCTTTTGCTGCCCGGGAGAACATGGACTGTCGTCGATTGGGCGTCTTTTCGGTCTCTACAGGATTGTTCTGCGCTGTCACGGCGGGTGTTGTGGAGGTGCTCACAGGATGCTGCTTTCTTTCGAGTAGCGGCGTTGGATGAGCACTGCCGCTGTAACGAGGATGAATCCGACCACGGACTGGAACAGGCCAATCGCAGCGGTGGTACCGAAGTCACCGATGGTCCTGAGGGAACGAAAAACGTAGGTGTCGATGACGTCAGTGGTGGAGAACAGTGTGCCGTTGTCGCCGATGATGGCAAAGATGGTGCCGAAGTCTCCGTAGAAGATCCTGCCGACGCCGAGCACGATCAAGATGGCGGCCGTCGGTTTCAAGAGGGGCAGGGTGATGGACAATGCCATCCGCGCCCGGGTGGCGCCGTCGAGCATTGCCGCTTCGTAGACATCCTCGGGGATAGAAGTAATCGCTGCCAGGAAAATGACCGACATGTAGCCACCCAGCTGCCAGACTTTCACGATGGTAAGGATCCAAGGCCAGGGACCTGGCTCCGTGTACCAACTGATCTGAGGAAGGTTGAACAATCCCAGCGCGTCATTGACCGCTCCCCCGTGGCCGCCTGYGCCGGCAAGTATGACTTGAAGGATGATGCTGATCACTATCGGGGACACGAAGTAAGGAAAAAAGATCGCGGACTGCATGAACTTCTTGAACAACCGGGCGCGCAGTTCATTGAGCATGATGGCCAGGGCGAGGCCAGCTCCCAAGGTTGCCGCGAGGAAGAGAACATTGAGGACAAGAGTGTTCAGCACAATGGTGGGAGCATCACCGCTTTCGATGAAGTACTTGAAGTTATCCAGTCCGCTCCACGGACTGTTGAAAATCCCTTTGCTGACATCGAAATTCTTGAAGGCGACGATCAGTCCAGCCATGGGAGCATAGGCAAAAATCAGGAACCAGGCGATTCCCGGCGCTGCCAGAAGCAGCAGGACGCCGGAACCGCGGCTGCGGTGTTTTCGTGAAAGCTTGGCGCGTGCTTTAGGAACAGAGACCGCATAATCCGCGGTGTTCTCGTTGTGGGCGGTCATGCGCTGTTGCATGGCACACTCCCTTGACTCTAGAAGGTGGGACTCACAGTGATGGGAGACGATGCCACCGTGGCATGTTTCCGTACTGGCGAAGGGCTGGAAGGGATAGCGAGGAAAACGTTATCCCCTATCCTGCGGCGTGAATCACGGGCTGTCAAGAGGCTGCCCGAAGTCGGCGTAAAGGCGACTCGGGGATCTCCGGGATGCCATCAGTGCAGCTTCAGGAAAACGATTGCCTGAATGACTCTCCCCAGCTAAGCTTGCCGACATTCGACCCGTTGCGGCAGGCTGACTGCCGCCGGAACGGTGATGAAGACCTTTCCGATCCGCCCGATGTCCCGAGCCACACGCAATTCGGCTCGTCTGCGAATACCCCGCCTGGCCCTTTCGTGTCCTGGGCCTACCCCAAGCGGCAGGCGAAATGTCCACGCCAGAACTGCACCACATCACTCTCATTACTTATCGATCCAGGAGGACCGATGAAGCATCCTCAAACTGTAAGGCGGTGGGCCCGCGTGCTTGCGCTTGGCGCCGCCGTCGCCCTCATTGCGCCGGCCGGAGGCATCCCCGTCTTTGGTGGCGTGGCCCCGGCCGTTGCGGATTCCGGGCAGGAGGTGACCATTACCGAAAGCGTGGACGCGAGTGGCTTCGTCCACCCTGGAATTGGCGTGAGCGCCGATAGCCTTCGCAACGCCCGCTCCATGGTTAAGGCTGGCACGGAACCGTGGAAGAGCTACTACGCTGCCATGGCGGAGACGTCATTCGCAGCGCGCGATTTCCGCTCCTCAAATTCCAGCAGCATCATTGACCAGCCGGGCACCACTGCCTTCAACTCCCAAGGCGTACAGAGCAAACTCATCCGGGACGCGTTCGGGGCCTACACGCAGGCCACCCTCTACGTCATTACCGGCGATCCGGTGTACCGCGAAAACGGTATGCGGATTATCCGCACGTGGAGCAATATGGACCCCTCGAAGTACGTCTACTATCCGGATGCGCACATCCACTCCGGCGTTCCGCTGTACAGGCTTGTCGCGGCAGCCGAGATTTTCCGATCCACCAGTGTTCCGGACGGCTACACGGCCTATGACCTGGGCTGGCATGACCAGGACACGAGCAAACTCAGCAGCAATCTCATCGTGCCGATGACGGAAACTTTCCTGCACACGAACTGGCGCTACCTGAATCAACACACCTATCCCTTGGTCGGTTCCATCGCGGGATACATCTTCACTGGGAACCGGGATCGCTATTCCGAGGCTGTCGAGTGGTACACGGTCAACGCTTCCACGTCCCGTCCGGAGCAGAACGGTTCCATCGCAGCCCAGTTCCCCCTCATATCGGCCGACGATCCCCTGAATCCCTATGGCTATTCCTTCGTTCAGCACCAGGAGATGGGCCGCGACCAAGCCCACGCCTGGGACGGCATCAACACCACAGGGGCAATCGCGCGCTTCCTGACAATCCAGGGCACGAAAGTGGATCCGTCTGCCGGCACAGTCTCCAACGCTCCCAATGCCGTCTCGCCCTATAAATTCCTTGGTAACCGCCTGCTCATGGCCGCGAACGCTTTCACTGGTTATATGCTCGGCTACGACACTCCATGGATCGATACCACCGGCGGACCGGGCCGAATCTCGGAGGCATACCGCGGCCGCATGTACAACCCCATTGATGAGCTCTACAACGTCTACAAGTACCAGCTTGGCGTGGATGTTGAACGTGAGGCGCCCTATGTCGCCGAGCTGCACGCCAAGGCGGACGGGCCAAAGTTCTTCTGGGGCGTCGGCGCCTACAACTCCTGGGAAAGCAACCCCGATTACAGCCCCGAGTTCTGGCTGTCCCTGCCGCCATCAGTGGCCGGTCAGGCCCGACCCGTAGCCACGGATGCCAAGGTACAGATGGAGACGCGAAGCTCGGCAACGGATGGTAAGAAGCTTAAGGTCGTGAGCGAAGACGGACGAACTTTTGTTCAGGTCAACGCGACAGGCAAGGGCCGCACTATCGCGGTGCGGACCCTTATGTACGTGGGCCGAAGCGGATACAGTCCCGTGGGTGTCCAGTTCCGAACCAACGGGCCGGCGACCCTGGCCATCGGTAAGGACCCGGCAAACCGGTTATCCGTCCCTCTTCCTGATACCCACGGTCAGTGGCGTTACGTTACCTATGACGTTGACGCCGAGAAGTTAACGGGCGTGAGCCTTGGTGGCGAAAACCTGGCCTACTTCACGGTTATGAGCCCAGGGGAGGATACACAAGTCGACTTTGACTATGTGAACCTCGAGGCCAAGACACAATTGACTGTCCCGCAGTTTCCCGAGGACACCACCACTCCCCTCATCGGCCTGGCGGGAGCAGAACTCTCACACTCGCTCGCTGCAACAGACGCCGGCGGCGATGCACTCCAATACTCCGCCGTCAGTCTGCCGTCGGGCGCGCGGCTGGATCCCGCAACAGGCCAACTCACATGGGCCGCACCAACCACAGCAGTTGGCGAACACACGTTCCAGGTCACTGCAGATGACGGAACGTCCGTCGCGACGCGTCCGGCAAAAGTGATCATTGCAGCGAACCGGCAGGCCGCCGTCGACACCGCGTTAGCGGGTTTCGATCCGAATGCCGTTTATGAAACGCCGTCCTTTGCAGCCTTTGAAAAGGTTCGGGCCGAGGTCCGCTCCGCCACGGACGCGACCGACGACGCCGGCTTCCTCGATCAGCTCGTTCGTCTCCAGGACGCGGTCAAGGCACTCAAACTCCTGACTCCCCGGCTGGCGAGCGACGGATCCATCGACTACCGCGGACTGGTCACCACCGACCCGGCAACCGTTCAGCCCAGGAACCTGTTGGACGGAAGCTTCGACACCACCACTGGAGACCTGCGCGCACCGTTCACCGTCGACTTCGGACAAGGCTTCCAGGTTTCAGCGAAATCGTTCGGCCTCCAGGCCCGGTACAACTTCGCCAATCGTTCCCAAGGGGCAAACGTCTACGGTTCCCGCGACGGACGAACCTGGACCCTGTTGACCGAACGTGAAACCACCGACACAACGGCCAGTGGTTTTGCCATGGAAACCATCCCCGTGCGCGCCGACGCCGCGGGCCAGACGTTCCGCTACTTCAAAGTCCAAGTGGACCACCCCGGCGTGGCTACTGATCCCGCATACCCCGGCATCTCTTCCTTCGGCGAGTTCCATATCCAAGGGGAACGGCACGAGATGGCAATGGCTGTTTCCTCCCTGTCCATCTCCACCTCCAACCCGGACAAGAGTCTGGCGACCAACGGTGACACGGTGACGTTCAACGCCGTCGCAAATGAGCCGCTGTCCGAACTGAAGGTCGTCGTCGAGGGACAAGCTGCGATCGCCACATCTGCCGACGGGATCAACTGGAAGGCCACCGCGCAACTGCCCAACGACGTCGGATACGGGCGTGACGTACAGTTCACCGTGGACTATCAGACTGCCTCCGGTAAGACCGGGACGACAATCACCGCCACCACCGATAACAGCCGGCTTGCCCTGTGGAACACCGCGATACAACGGGTACCGGTGGTTCAAGGCTGGGTGAACGCCTCCACCCGGGCATGGCCCGGAACAGGCACCACGCAAGAGAACGCCTGGAAGATGTTCGACCACAACACCACCACGTACACGGACACCACGACGGCGAATGGCTGGGTGACGGTAAAGCCGACCGATGCGACGCGCATTACCGCCGACATCGTCCGCGTGTACCCGCGAGCCGGCTTTGTGACCCGCGGAAATGGAACTGTTGTCCAGGGATCCAACGATGGCGGCGCCACATGGCAGACATTCCTGACGATCACTGGCATGTCTGCGGCCGACTGGTACGCCTTCAGCCTTCCCCAACGGGTTGACTACGCCCAGGTCAGGGTGCTCGATGAACACGGTGGCAACACCAACCTCGCAGAAGTGGAGTTCCTTCACCACGAGTAGCTAAGCAGTCCCTTGGTTTACACTGAAGCCATACCAGATCATCAGGTTGCTTAGTGTCGGTGGCGGGGAGGAACGCATGGGCGCATGTCGAAGCTACGGTTGCCTGGCCCAGTCTCTTAAGCTGGTCCGCATGCGCAGAATATTCCCCGCCACTGTCGCCACCCTTCTCCTTCTGACTGCAACAGGCTGCGCCGTAGACACTGCAGGCGCAACCAAGGTCGCGGAGGATTTCCATCGTGCAGTGGACGCCTCAAACTGGGCTGCTGCATGCGATTTGCTCCAGCCAACGATCCGGGAAAAGTCAGAAGAGAAGGATGGCGACGACTGCCAGACCCACTTGGCGTCCGTACATCTTCGAGTCCCCGGCCACGTGGTCAAAACCGAAGCCTATGGCCGGGAAGCATTGGTGGAGTTCGAGGGAGATGCGGTTTTCGTGGCTGTTTCCGGCTCAACTTGGCGTGTGACTGCTGCCGGTTGTACGCCGAGGGAGGAAATCCCCTATTCCTGTGAAGTAGGAGGCAGATAGCAATGCGTGTGGTATTTACTCTCTATCTCATTCTCATCTTCGGCGGGCTTGCCTACATGGTCGCCGTTGGACTGGTTCACGGATAGGGGGCGACGTGAAAACAGCTTTGAGGAACAACGGACTGAGTCTATTTTTCGGTCTGATCTTCATTCTGGCCTTGGCAGGTCAAGCCATTACTGGACAGGCCGTTTTCAACGAAGGTCAACTCACCGCCGGCCTTGATGAAATCAGTTTCACCCAATACATCACTTCTTCCAGCTTCGCCGTTGACGTGTCAGAAAACTGGCAGTCGGAGTACCTGCAGTTTCTCCTTTACATCACAGCCACCATCTGGCTGCTTCAGAAGGGCTCGCCGGAATCAAAAGAGCTGGACAAACCCGGCCTGGAATCTGACCAAGAACAACTCGTTGGCGAGCATGCCAATGCCAAGTCCCCCGCATGGGCCAAGGCCAAAGGTTGGCGCCTCACCGTTTTCTCAAACTCACTTGCTGGAACCATGGGATTGATTTTTATCCTGTCGTGGCTGGTCCAGTCCATCGCAGGTCATATCGCCTTCAACGAAGAGCAACTGCGCAACTTCCAAGAGCCCCTTCCATGGGCCGAATACCTGGTGTCCCCTGACTTTTGGAACCGTACCCTGCAGAACTGGCAGTCGGAGTTCCTTGCGGTCGGATCCATGGTGGTCCTGTCGATTTACCTTCGCCAACGCGGATCCCCGGAGTCCAAGCCCGTCGGCTCGGCTCATGATGACACCGGAACCACGGGCTGACCAATCCGGGTGTACCTTGTGATGGGCTTTACGCCATGCCGCGCAGCGCGGTCCGGATTGAGTGGCTAAAGGCGGGCATCATGTCAAAGCTGGGATCGATGAGCCACTGAAGCTGGGTCCCGTCCCAGCTGGCCACGATGGAGGCAGCGGCGAGTTCAGCGTTGCAGCTTGTATCGATGAGTCCTTTGGCTTGATCCTCGCGAATGTGAGCAGCGAAAGCCTGGCGGAGGTTTATATAGCGGGTTGTGAACCAGTCGTGCGCGGGGTGCCCCGGTGATGATGCCTCTGCACTGAGGACGGCCAGGAGGCGGAGCAACTGGGGATGCCCGAGGTTATATTCCGCCAGCCAAAGGATCGCCTCGAGGAGACCGTCGGCAAGTCGACGGCGTTCGAACTCGCTGGCGGCTAACTGGTCCGCGTGTTCAAGCACGGCTTCGAGGAGCAGTTCCTTGCTCGGAAAATGGTGCATCAAGCCTGTGAAGCTTAACGAAAGGGCCTTTGCGATTTCCCGGAGAGAGCCACCGGTGTAACCGCGGGTGGCGAACTCGACGGTGGCGGCTTCGATGATTTGCCGCCGGCGGGCTTCCGTTTTCGCGTAGGTGCCTCGCGTAGCTCTTCTGGGGGTTGGCGTAGCGGAAGTAGTCACGTGGCAATGCTACGCGGACCGGGGGGTCAACCAGGTGGCCGACCCCCCGTCTATCGTCATCGGACGCGGCGAATCGGAACCAGTACCACCGCTGCCAGGATTGCAAGCGCTACCGCCATTCCGAACACGAGTTGGAATCCTGCGATCGATACGACTACCCCTGCCACGATAGGGGCAATGATCTGGGGTCCAGTATTGGCAATGTTCAGGATGCCCATGTCCTTGCCTTGATTCTCGGCGTCCGGGAGAACTTCAGCGAGCAGCGCCTGGTCAACGGCGATATACATTCCGTAGGCGAAACCACCGACAGCGAGGAACAGGTAGAAGGCACTAAGGTCGGCGGCAAAAACAAGTGGAAGTTCGGCTGCAGCGAAAACCAAGGAAGCGACGATCACGATTGGTTTGCGCCGCTTGATCCTATCCGAGAGCGGGCCCGAGATCAGCGTGGCGATTCCTGAAGAGATGGCCATGATCACTCCGCCGGTCCCGATCACGCCGCCCGCCTCAGCAATATCCAGTCCGATGTAGTCCGTGAGGACGAAGAGCTGGTACAGCAAGACCATCATGAACGACAGGAGAAGAAGGAAGCGGCCGATAAGGGCGAGCAGGAAATCCCTGTCCCTTGGCGGAACGAAGCCGCGCAACAGTGCGCCAAGAGACAGGGGTTCGCGTGCGACGTCGCGGTTGTCCTTCTCACGCGAGAGGAGGACAAAGATGATCATTGCCACGGCTATGAGCCACGGCAGCCAACGGAGTCCCTCCCTCGGCATCGTGATGTAAGCGCCACCAACGATCGCGCCCAGACTCTGCGCCAGCAGCTGACCGAGTCCGATGAGGGTGGAGGCCTTTCCAAGGTTCTTGGCGCTCACTCGTTCGGGCAGCACGGCGAACAGCGGAGCGAGGACGACAGCAAGCCCGATCTGAAGAACAACCCAGAGAACGACCAGGATGGCAAACTCGCTCGTGAACGACATCATCGTGGCGGCAAGGCCGAGCACGATTCCACCGCTTGCAATCCAGGGATTTCGCCGTCCGAAACGGGTACGTGTCCGATCAGACAAGGCACCGAAAACGATGGTCGCTATCATGCTGGCGATCGAACCGGCCGCTGCCAGCGTGGCATAGAGTGCAACCTTTTGATCGGGATCAATCTGGGCCATCAGGGCGGGGATAAGGGCGCCAGCAGCACTGAACGGTAGCATCCAGCCAGCATGCGCCAGGAAGAGAAGTGGCCCGAGGCGCCCTAGTCGTGGGGTCGGCACGGCGTCCTGAGACTGGCCTGGGGCTGAGGAAGTTATTGCCATTGGGGATGCTCCTTTGCATGGGACGAAGGTCCGACAAGGAAGACGTTAGCTCAAAAACAGTGCATGCGCTACATTTTGAGAAAAGTTCCTATGCCCTGCTACTCTAAAACCGTGCACTTGCCACATTTTAACTAATGGAGGTCCGAATCGTGTCAACCGAAGTACTTGTCCAAATGGCGTTGAGTCCGACGCATGTTCCCACGCTCGAAAGATCAACTGGACGGGCACGACTCATCGTCGATGGCTCCCCCTTTCTGGTCCGAGGCGTCGAACTGCATAACTCGTCCAGTTCGTCCCCTGAAGCGTTCCGGAATGGACTGGAGTCAGCCCTCACGGTTGGCGCGAATACAGTCCTGGCACCGGTGTCGTGGGAGACCGTCGAGCCCACTGAAGGCGCCTTTGAACTGGCCCAAGTTACACACTTGATTGAGTCGGCCCGCAGTGTTGGATTGCGTTTGATCATTCTCTGGTTCGGGGCTTGGAAGAATGGGGCCTCCACCTATGCTCCTGCCTGGGTAAAGAGGGACTGGACGCGCTTTACGCGATGCGTTCTGGAGGATGGGCGTCTCACTGACACCCTTTCTCCCTTCACAGAGGAGCCATTGGATGCCACGGCGTTTGCCGCTCTGATGCGGCACGTCGAGATGATCGACGGCGAGCAGAGAACCGTCCTCATGGTGCAGGTGGAGAACGAAGTCGGCCTTCTTGGAGCTCCGCGGGATCATTCCCATCCAGCCAATGCTGCATTCACCAAACCAGTGCCGCAGCCTGTGGTTGATGCCCTGGCAAACCGGCCACGAGAAGCACTGGGCGCCAATATCGCCATGTGGCCGGAGGTGCTCCGCTCCCCAGACCGCTCGGACGAGGCGTTCATGGCGTACGGAATCGCAACCCACATCGAACGGGTGGCACATGCTGGCCGCCAGTACTCTGCACTTCCGTTGTTCGTCAATGCGTGGCTGGACAGCGATATCGACGTCGACCTTCCGGGTTTCGCTGTTGCTGGCGGCCAGCGGCCAGGCATCTATCCAAGTGGTGGGCCGCTCCCCCACGTCGCGGACATCTGGCAGGCGTGCGCGCCCTCCATCGATCTGCTGGCGCCCGATCTCTATTTCGGAGACAGCAGGACAATCTTCGGCAATTACCTTGCCGCATCCAAGGGACTGTTCATCCCGGAAATGCGGCGCGACGTTACTGGAGTCGGGCATATCTTTGAAGCCATTGGCGAATTCGGTGCCCTCGGCGTATCACCATTCGGCGTTGATTCCGGCAGTGCCGAGGATCTCCAAGCACTTGCTGACGCCTACGATCTCCTCGCCCGCGCCGATCCACTTCTTAGCGACGCCGCCCACTCCGGTGGACAACAGCACGGGTTCTTCCTTACAGATCAGCAGCCGCAGATCGACCTCGTCTTTTCGACTGTTCGAATGACTGTAACGCGCATGACTGCCATCGGAACCGACCCTATCGGCACATGCGCTTACGGGATCATCCGCCAGCTGGGATCCAATGAGTTCGCGGCGATCGGCCGCGGATTCAAAATAGCTTTCACCGTGATCGACGGAGAATCGAACATCGGCATGGAATCCGTGCAGGAAATATCCGGGGTGGCTGATGCCCGATCCGGACGTTTACTCAACGGGGATGAGACAGCAGGCGGCACTACGTGGATCCATCCACACAACGAACCAATGTCCACCGCGGTGTTCCCGATTCCCATGGGGCACATGCACACCGGCATCTCGATCTGCCGCATCTACCCGTATCCTCGGATGTCGCCCCAACTGGTTTGATTGGATGGAGCCCACCCAGTCGCGCCGCCGGGGCGGTGCTCCTCTAAACGCATCCGACAGCAATCAGGCAGGTACCAGCATGCTCGACCTCCATCGCCTCACCCTCCTCAGGGAAGTCAAGCTGCACGGCAGCATGAGTGCCGCCGCCCGTGAACTTTCCTACAGCCACTCCGCCATCTCGCAGCAGCTCGGCTTGTTGGAAAAGGAAACAGGTGTCGTCCTTCTCGAACGGGTGGGGCGCAATGTGCGGCTCACCCCGGCAGGCGAGGAACTAGTGCACAACACGGAGGCAATATTGGCGGCGATGGAACGCGCTGAGGCGGATCTTGCGACCTCCCATGAGCGGCCTCAAGGCATGGTGACCATAGCGGCATTCAGCACCATCAGCCGCAGCGTGATGCCCCTTGCGCTGGCCGAGTTGGCCCGAAATTTCCCCGGTCTCGATGTCAGGTTGCGACGCGAGGATCCCGAGCAGGCAGTCGTCCAGTTGGTCTCGCGGCAGGTCGATGCCGTGGTCAGCGATGCGTTTCCTGGAACAACAGTTGCGCCGCCCGGAGGAGTGCACACCACCGTGATCGGCCAGGACCCAATCCGCGGCTACCTTCCCCATGGCCTGGAGTTCGCTGACTTTGACGATCTAAAGGCGCTACGTTGGGTAGCAGAGCCGCCGCATACGGCCTCGTCACAATGGGCAATGCGCGTCTGCCGGGAACTGGGCATTGAACCCGTGATTGCCTACGTGTCTTCGGATCTCCTTTTCCACCTCCGCATGGTTGAGCAAGGCCTCGCCGCGGCCTTCCTTCCTGACATGGTGGTGCGTGAAGCTGGCAGTGTTTTGACGCCCAGTTCCTGGCTGCCGGCGGATCAATCACGAAGCATCCAGTTCCTGGTTCGGTCCGGCTCTGAGCGCAGCGCTTCCCTTGTCGCCGTCAGGGAAGGGATAACCCAAGTGCTGCACGCCAGCGACATGTAAGGAGCGCTTACATATACGCGTCAAAAAGGTTCGCTTTTATTTACTTTTCGTCGTAGATACATTGGCTTCAGGCAGGCCACTACTAAAGAGAGAACCGATGAGCCTCATATCCGACGTCACTACTCCCCTGATTCCGGCAGACCCCGTCAACCTCCAACACGCGGATGCCGTCATTCAATCCATCAGCCTTCCCAGCTCGGGCATCGCAGTCCACGATCCTGCGACAGGTGGGACCATAGCTCATGTCCCCGACGCCGACGTCGAGGCCGCACTGGAGGCTGTTGCGAAGGCCGACAACGCTGGAGCGGTGTGGTCCAAGAGCACCCTGCGCCAGCGCGCCAACGTCCTGCACGCCTGGTACGACAAGCTCGTGGCCCACACTGAGGATCTCGCTCACCTGATTTCGCGCGAAATGGGCAAGCCGCTGGCAGAGGCACGCGGCGAGGTCAAATACGGCACCGACTTCGTTCGCTGGTACGCCGAGGAAGCCGTGCGTCCCGCAGGGAACTTCCGCGAAACGCCGGATGGTGGTGCGAGCCTCCTGACACGCCGCTCCCCCGTCGGCCTGGCGGTACTGATCACGCCATGGAATTTCCCGTTAGCGATGGCAACCCGAAAAATCGCACCCGCCCTGGCTGCAGGATGCCCCGTAGTCATCAAGCCTGCGACCCTCACTCCACTCACGACGTACTTTGCTGTTCAACTCGCCATCGAAGCAGGGGTTCCTGAAGAACTGATCCAGGTCATCACGACCTCAAAATCAGGGGCGTTCAGCGAAGCCGTCCTGCTCGATCCCAGAGTCAGGAAGGTATCCTTCACGGGATCGACGCCGGTGGGCCGTCAGCTCCTGAAGCTCGCCTCCCAGAACGTGCTCCGCAGCTCAATGGAGCTTGGCGGCAACGCTCCGCTCATCGTCTTCAACGACGCCGATCTGCAGCGGGCAGTGGATGGAACGTTTGCCGCAAAACTCCGCAACGGCGGCCAGTCCTGCATTGGAGCCAACCGGATTTACGTCCAGGACGGAATAGCGGATGACTTTGTAGCAGCGCTCACCGAACGCTTCGCCCAGGTCGCTGTGGGAAGCGGCCTCGGACAGCAGACTGGGCTTGGCGCGCTGATCGATGACCGTGCTGTCGCTCAAATGCAGTCCTACACCGAGAACGCCGTTGCCCTGGGCGCCACACTGCTCACCGGCGGCCACGGATACGATTCCGTAGGCAACTTCTTCGCCCCGACCGTCCTGGACGGCGTTACGCAAGATTCCGACGTCGCCCAGTCCGAGATTTTCGGTCCCATCGCAGCGATACAGCGCTTCAGCTCCGAGGCCGAAGTAATCGACCGCGCCAACGCCACAGAATTCGGACTCGCCGGCTACGTCTTCACCGAGAACCTGGACCGCGCCCTTAATGTCGCCGACAGTCTCCAGACAGGGATCGTCGGCATCAACCAAGGCGTCCCATCCAACGCAGGCGCCCCCTTCGGAGGCGTCAAGCAGTCGGGTCTCGGACGCGAAGGAAGCGCCGAGGGCCTCGAAGAGTACGAGAACATCCGCTTCTACAACGTGGCGCGACGCGCCACCGCTTAGCGCGAGCCCGCTCCTGTCTATGTACCCCGTTGAGGTCGGCGCCTATTGGCRCCGGTCTCAACGCTTTGCGATAGATCGCCTTGAATCAGGTGGAAATGCACGACGCCGGCAGGTGCCTCCCGTGGCTACCTTGAGGTTAGGCCTCAGAGGTTCCGGGAGCGGAGACGTCCAGGACATCCTCCAGATGTCGGCGCAGTCGCTTGACGATTTCGGCAAGGGTGTCCAGCTCTTCGGTGCTGAGCGCGTCTATGAACAGCTCGCGTACGAGCCGAAGATGTGGAGCAGACGACGCGCGGAAAGTGCGTGCGCCGTCGTCGGTCAGTTCCACCACGGCGCCGCGACTGTCGTTACTGGACTTTTTCCTGCAGATGAGCCCCCGACTCTCCATCCGCGCCAAATGATGGGACAGCCTGCTCCGCTCCCACCCAATTCCTTCAGCCAGGGCGGAGGACCTGAGGCGATGCCCCTCCGCTTCGCTCAGCCTCAGGAGCACCGAGTAATCCCCCGGTGATACGCCGGAGGTGGCCTGGAGCCCTGCTGCCATCGCCTGCTTTACTTCCTCACTTGTCTCCACGTACTCACGCCAAATAGCAAGCTCATCGGCAGTTGGACTCCGCCTGACGCCGTTGCTGCTTTGCTTCATCACAATTTTTCCCCTCGCTTGACATGTCAACAATACCGGGTGATGATTGACGCGTCAATTAAGTAATTGACGTATCAATTAGCGAAGGGCCGTGAGCACGTGATCTTTGGTTTGGATACTTTCGGTGATATCCCCCTGGACGATGCAGGCATACCAGTGAGCCACGCCCGGGCCATCCGGCAATTAGTGGATGAGGCCGTAATCGCTGATCAGCTCGGCGTGGATGTCTTCAYCGTTGGCGAGCACCACCGCCCGGAATATTCGGTGTCGTCCCCGGAAACTGTGCTGGCCGGCATGGCCACTGTTACCTCCCGTATCCGGCTTGGATCCGGCGTCACGGTGCTCAGCTCGGACGATCCGGTGAGGGTCTTCCAGCGGTTTGCCACCGTTGATGCACTGTCCAACGGTCGTGCCGAGGTCATCCTGGGCAGAGGCTCCTTCACGGAGTCGTTCCCGCTTTTCGGCTATGACCTAAAGGACTACGACAAACTCTTTGAGGAAAAGATTGAGCTCTTCGCACAACTCCTGAAAGAGAAACCCGTCACATGGAACGGCTCCACGCGCACGCCGCTGGTTGACGCGGATGTCTATCCGAAGACCGAGCACGGGCTCAAGACCTGGGTCGGCGTCGGAGGCACACCCGCGTCCGTGGTCCGGACAGCAAAGTATGGCTTCCCTTTGATGCTCGCCATCATTGGAGGTCAGCCTGAGCGGTTCACGCCCTTCATTGATCTGTACAAGCGGGCTTCCGCAGAATTCGGCACCACAGCATGGCCTGTAGGAATGCACTCCCCCGGGTTCATAGCCGACACCGACAACGAAGCCAAAGAGATCTTCTGGCCCCACTACAAAATAGTCCGTGATCGGATCGGAGCACTCCGCGGCTGGCCCCCCGTCCGCCGCTCAGACTTTGAAGCGGAAATCGAGCACGGCTCCATGTACATCGGATCCGCGGAGACGGTGGCCAAGAAGATCGCCTGGGCAGTCGCCGCAATGGAGATTGGCCGGTTCGACCTCATCTTCACTTCCGGAGCCCAGCCGATCAGCCATCGGCTCAAAGCAGTAGAACTCTACGGCAGCAGGGTAGTTCCCATGGTCCGCGAAATCCTTGCGGATAGTGACCACCCGGCCGGTTCGTAGTCGCACTTTCCTCAAGGTCTTGGCACTGGCGTCGCAATCGCCCGCTTCGGACCTTTCGGCTTCTAATGTTTTCTTGGCCTGGCTAAGGGCCGGACATCTGCATTGGCTGCAGTTGTCCGGTCCAGGCCGACGGAACCCTTGGGCACCAACCGCCAAGCGTTGGGGGGTCATTGGCAGTTATTTGGGTTCCGCTGCATTTAGTAAAGACCAACATGCAATCTGGGTGCACGAGTAGTCAGTACTCGTCTTTCCTCCACAACCGCGGCCACGCTACCTGCTACGCTCCCGCCACCTTCCAACATCACATTCGCGGTACGTTAATCCTGCCGTCCCGGAACGTCTGCCGATAGGTTGATACCCGAGGGCCTGCGTGGGTCCGCAACAGCCGTGACCCTTACCAGGAATGGGCCTAAATGATCTCCTCATCACTGAGCAAACGAGTTCTTGCCGCTATGCAGGCGCTGTGGTTGACGGGCCCCGGCGTCATCGCTGCCCTGCTTGTGACCACTGTGGCTGCTGGCGGCGCTGCGCCTGCAGCGGCCGCAGATACCCGCCCCCTCCACCACATTGATATGGATGGAATCGTCTCCCTGATCGGAATGCCGTACGTAGGGTCAGAGCTTCGAATGGGTGCTCCAGCCGAATTCTCGGGCTGCGACAAGACTGAAGCAGCGCCTGCTGGCTACACGATCGAATGGCTCAGTAATGGAACCCCTCTTCCTCCAGAACGTCAGGTGGAACCGCTAAAAATTCTGCCTGAGGACCGCGGGAACCGACTGTCCTTCAACGTCTACGCCACGACTCCGGAAAAGCCACAATGCGGCGACTCCCTGCGGGGCGATGAGAACACCCTGCTGCACAGTAAGGAAACGGCGCCAATTGCAGCCTCCAACCGGGCCATGGGCTGGACCGGGCGGGGCAGCTTCGAGGTGTTGGGACGCACAGACGACGGGGACTTGGTCCTGTATCCACGGACCTATACCTATGGTTTGGGAGCCTGCGATGCGGGACTGTGCCCCAGCTACGAGACAGCGCACTGGGATGAGCCCAGACTTGTTGGCACCGGATGGGACATCTTCAACATCGTGTTGTCACCCGGCGATTTCGACGGCGACGGCAATAACGACATCCTCGCCCGGGACGCGAAGGGAGACCTCTACCTGTACCCCGGTGATGGCCACGGAGGCTGGCTGGACAGAACCGTCGTCGGCACGGGCTGGAACATATTCGACACGATCGTGGGCGCCGGCGACTTCGACGGAGACTCCATCAACGACGTGCTCGCCCGCGACGCCAAAGGCGACCTCCACCTATACCCCGGCGATGGCGACGGTGGCTGGAAGCGACCACAGGTTGTGGGTACCGGGTGGCAGGTCTTTGACAAGATCATTGCCCCCGGCGACTTAAGCGGCGACGGTAATGTCGACATCCTCGGACGTGATTACAGCGGCTATATGCACGAATACCGCTCCGATGGCCAAGGAGGTTGGGAAGGCGCAGGGACCTGGGGCCCTGGCTGGGACGCGATGTCCGAGATCATCGGCGTCGGCAGCTATACACACAACCTGGGCGAGGCTATACATTGGGGGCACACCGTGACCCGAAACGACACCATCGCCATCAACCCGGACGGTGACCTGCTCAAGTACAGCGGGTTCGTTCCCACCAACGAAACCATTGGCACCGGGTGGGACATTTTTCGATCACTCATCTGACCGTGACCTTCCAACACTGGCCAACGGTCATCCGAAGAGCATCCAAGGGAGACTGACGCATGCGCACGCATTTGACGCACTGGGGAGCCTTCGAAGCCGAAAGTGACGGGAAATCTTTGCTGTCTGTCAGACCTTGGTCCCAAGACCCCGACCCCCGTGACCTCTTGGACAACATGGCGTCCGCACAACACCACCCGACTCGTATACTGCGCCCTGCCATTCGTGCTGGCTGGCTGGAACATGGACCCGGAAGCGGGTCTGGCCGGGGAAATGAACCCTTTGTTGAAGTTTCCTGGGATCGTGCAATTGAGTTGGCCAGCGCAGAACTGGGGCGGGTCTACTCCGAAAAAGGCCCTTCCGCTGTGTATGGATGTTCATATGGCTGGGCCAGCGCCGGCAGGTTTCATCACGCGCAAAGTCAGATCCACCGATTCTTGAACGGGTTGGGGGGCTATGTTTCCGGCGTAACAGACTACAGCTACGGCGCCTCTGGTGTGCTTCTGCCGCACGTCATCGGTGCTTCGCCCAACCAGGTCATGGCTGGCGCAACCTCATGGGAAGTAGTAAGTGAGAAGACAGAGCTCTTCGTTGCCTTCGGGGGAATTTCCGAGAAGAACAGCGGAATTGCTCCTGGCGGAGTCGGACGCCATGTTGCAAGGGCCGCAATCCGGAAAGCAGTAGCTCGGGGCTGCCGCTTCATTGACGTGACGCCGATAAGCGACGACACGTACAAGGAAGCCGGTGCCGAGTGGATCGCGCCGATACCTGGAAGCGACGCCGCCCTGATGCTGGCCCTTGCGTATGTACTGGACAATGAAAAACTCGCCGACGAGAAGTTCCTCGCCCGGTATTGTGTCGGTCTTGATGAATTCCTGCCCTACATTCGGGGGGATGTTGACGGTGAACCAAAAAATCCGAGCTGGGCTGAAAAGCTGACGAGGGTTCCGGCGATTCGAATTACCCAACTCGCACGTGACATGGCTGCATCACGAACCATGATCAATCTGAGTTGGTCCATGCAGCGGCAACAGCACGGTGAGCAGCCAATATGGCTCGGGGTGACCCTCGCCGCGATGCTTGGACAGATCGGGTTGCCTGGCGGAGGGTTCCAGCACGGTTACGGTTCCTCCGCAGATGTAGGACTACCTTTGGGTGTCTCCAGTGCGCCTTCATTTCCCCAAGGACGCAATCCCGAGACTTCATATATACCTGTGGCCCGGATAGCCGACATGCTGCTCAATCCAGGAAGCCAGATAGATTTCAATGGCAAGCAAATCACCCTGCCAGAGATCGAGTTGATTTACTGGGCCGGCGGTAACCCGTTCCATCATCATCAGGACTTGGCACGATTCCGGAAGGCATGGGCCCAACCAGCTACTGTCATCGTGAATGAACAGTTCTGGACCAGTACAGCACGCCATGCCGACATCGTGCTTCCAGCAACCATGTCGATCGAGCGAAACGACTATGGAGCGGGCCGAAATGACCCTTCGTATTTCCCGATGCATGCACTGACTGAACCTGCCGGCATCGCCCGCGATGACTATGATATTTTCGCCGCAATAGCAGCAAAGCTTGGAACAGTTGACGCGTTCACGGAGAAACGCGACACGATGGGTTGGCTCCGCCACCTGTACGGACAATGGAGCAGCAAGCTCAGCGAACGAGGCGTCGAAGTCGTTGATTTCGACACATTCTGGGAATCAGAAAAGATCGAGATCCCCGTCATTGAACCTAGCCAGGTTTTGCTCTCGGACTACCGTCGGCATCCCGGGAAGTACCCGCTCGGAACACCGAGTGGAAAGATCGAAATATTCTCCTCGACAATTGCCGGTTTTGGCTATGCCGATTGCCCGGGCCACCCCGTGTGGATCGAACCTGACGAATGGCTTGGCTCGTCAAGCGACTATCCCCTGCACCTCATTGCCAACCAGCCAAAGACAAAACTTCACAGCCAACTCGATGTCGGGGCCACAAGCCAGAAATCCAAGATCCAGGGGCGAGAGCCCGTCAGAATGAACCCGGATGACGCGGCAGCCCGCGGTCTTGAAAACGGACAGGTTGTTCTCGTGCGGAATGACCGGGGAAGTTGTTTGGCGGGTTTGACTATCAGTCCTTCTCTGCGGCGGGGTGTTGTTCAGCTTTCGGCCGGAGCTTGGTACGATCCGGCGCCGAATGACCCCTCCTTTTGCAGGCACGGGAATGCCAATGTCCTGACAGCAGACAGGCCGTCCTCAAGCCTGTCACAGGCCACGACGGCGCAACACGCGCTCGTCGAGGTGGAAGCCTGGTCGGCCGAAATCCCTGACCTCACGGTGACAATCCCGCCCGTTTTGATCCCAGAGCGTTAGCATATCCATCTGACGCGGAGCATTCCCCGGCCAGGAAAGCCGGGCCAGCAACGGCAACGCCGGAGACCCTTGGGTCTCCGGCGTTGTCATTCCGACATGCAGTGCTTAGTTTTGGGTAATCGTTACAGGCAGACCGGTGCCAGCCGCGTTGCAAATGGTCCGATCGCGTCCGGAGGCGTCGACTGCCCTGGCCTGACCAAGGACACCAGCGGCTATAGGGCCAACGTCGACACCGCAGATGTTGGCCGCGATGCCAACCACTGCTGCCACATCGACGTCGTTCAAGACGTTCACATCCCCGACATTGACGTTAACCAAGCCGTCTTGGAACGTGGTGTTCCTGACTGCTTGGGATGGGACAGCTACAGCTCCAATGAGAAAAAGCGATCCGACTGCTGCTGTGGTGATTCTGCGCATGATGGACATTTTTGTACTCCCTGGACTCGTCCGTTCTTTCCCCAAGTCATCCCCAGAAGCTGGAATACCCACAGGTATGCCAACAGTGTCACGTGGAAAGACGGACATCGTGGTTTTCTTAGGTTCCGCCGGTTGCGGTAGAGAGGAGCGGGGGCCGGTTCGTCGGACCACATTGCCCGACATGCCACTGTCACTGGCCTTTGAAGAAGAATCCCATACCAACCCCAATATTGCTCTTCTGTTTTCGAGCCTAAAGGTAAGTATGCTTAGTGTCAACAATTTGAGGCGACTTTAGTAAGTATGCTTATAAATTGTGGTGCTAGCTTAAAGCAGAAACCCCCTCTCGCGAGGGGGTTTGCCGGGCATGAAGGTAGACCCGAAGTGGGTTCCAAGCCTCCAAGCAGCGGGAAATCAGGGAAGTTTCGGTTCAGGCACCTGGAAGACCCTAGGCATCGATCACCATATCGGTCCGCGCTGTGGAGCAGCAGGGCAGGAACTTGCCTGCATCGATTTCCCTAGCCCGGATCCCGCCCTGGTGGTTCATTTCCACTTCACCGGAAAGCTTGACGACCTTGCACGAGCCGCACATGCCTTCCTTGCAGTTCGCCCCGATCCTGACGCCCGCACGCTGGGCGGCCCCCAGGATGTGTTCGGTCGGGTCGATGCGCACATTGATTCCGGTGCGCATGAAGGACAGGGTGAGGCTTCCCGTTCCGACTGTGTCGAAGCTTGAAGCATCCGGGGACGCGGCCTGCGGCACCGCGTCCGAACCGCCGTCGAGCGCTTCCGCACTAGGTGCATCCGGATCGATGGTTTCCAGCGGCAGTCCCCCGGCCTGCAGGGTTCCCTCGGCGTCGTAGCCTGGCTCATAGAGCCCGAACGCCGTGGGCTGGCTTTCGTAGTAGTCCTCCGCGGAATCGGCGATTTCCTCCGCGATTTCCTCGGCAATGTCCGCCGCCAGCGCGAGTTCCGCCTGGTACTCAAGGATGGTCTGGCGGTCTCCCGAAAAGAATTCCATGTAGATGGAGGTGTCGTCGACGCCGACCTTCCCCAGGAGCTCCGTTGCGGTGTTCAGGTAACCCTCTGGACCGCAGGCATAGACTTGGCGGCCGTTGGCGTCGGGGGCCACTTCGTCCAACATGGCCGCCGTCAGCCTTCCGGTGAGCCCTTCCCACCCCTCCGGCTTGCTGCGGTCGCCAAGGGAGTAGAAGACCTTGACCCGCGAATCCACGGAGGCGATGTAGGCCAACTCCTTGTGGAACGCAAAGCCTCCAGCCTCCGCGCCGTGATAGAGCACGATGACGTCGGCGTGGCCGGGCAGGGAGTGGATGGTCCTCACCATGGACATGATGGGCGTGATCCCTGCGCCGGCAGCCAACAAGAGGTAGCGTGCCCGGCGGTCGGCATCGGGCAGGTGAAATGCCCCAACCGGGCCGAGCATGTCCAGGACGGTGCCGGCTTTGATGTTCTCGTGCACCCAAGGAGAGACAAGGCCCGTGGCGTCGCGTTTGACTGTGATGTTAAAGGTCCACGGCTGAGTTGGCGAACTGGACAGTGAGTAGCTCCGGTCCACCGGATCCTGGTCCTCGCCGTTCACGGGAAAGGCGATGTTCACGTACTGCCCCGCACGGAACGCCAGCGGCGCACCGTCGCTGCGGCGGAACACGAAGGTCATCATGCCGCCCACCTCGGGAACCACCTCGACACACTCGGCCATGAACTCCTGGGGATGCCAAGGGCCCAGTGCGCGGGCAGCGCTGGCGGGTCCCTCGGTGCTACCCATCACCCGGTTCCAAGGCATCTCAAGGCCGCGAATGCGCTGCGGTTCCTGGACTGCCGTCTCAGTGAGGAGTTCAATCATGCCAGGTGCTCCTGGACACGCTGCACGTACCAGTTAATGAATGCCTCCACCTGGTACTCACTCTTCATGTACGGGCCGGGCTCGTAGGCGGGGCTGCCGGCGCCCGTCTGGCACAGCTCCACGAACGCCTTGTCCTGCAGATTGGTCTGCTTCCAGGTGTAGGTGAGCTTCTCCAGGTCGTAATCGACACCTTCCACGGCGTCGTCGGCTACCAGCCACGTGGTGCGGACCAAGGACTGGTGCTCGTTGATGGGGAAGACCCCGAATGTGATGACGTGGTCGCTCTGGAAGTGGAACCAGCTGTTGGGCTGCAGGTGCATAGAGCAGCGGCCAAGCCGGAAGTCCGGCAAATCGCCGAGCAGCTTCTTGGAGAGCCTGTGCCCATCGGGCGAGAACGATTCGCCGTCGCCGTCCAACGATTCCCGTGAGATACGGATTCCAGCAATTCGGGTGTCGAGCTCTTCCACCACCTCGTAGGGAAGGCCATAGCGGCGGCAACGCTCCTCGAGCGATGCCTGTGCTTCCTTGTTGCGGTCCCAGACCTCTTCAAGGTGGGCCGGGATCAAGCCCTCCGTCAGGCCCCAGGTGGGGAAGAGGGAACAGGCGAGCTCCGGGTGGCCGTCGCAGTGGTAGCACTCACGGTTGTTTTCCATGACGAGTTTCCAGTTGCCCTCCTCGACGATGTTCTGCTGGTAGGCAACTTTCGTCTTGGACAGATCGTGAGGTGCGAGGTAAGGCTCGAAGATCTTGGAGGTCTCGTCAAAGTCGGTGGGCGGTTCGTCCGCAATGCAGACGAAGATCAGTCCGGCAACCACGCGGCTGTGGGCGCGCTTGAGGCCGAAGCACCCCTTGTCGAACTTCGTCTCCCCCGGCGCCGAGGCATGGATCAGGTTGCCCTCCGGGGAGTATGTCCAGGAGTGGTAGCCGCAGACCAGGTTGCCTGTTGATCCGGCGGGCTCAGTCAAGACGCGGGCGCCGCGGTGGCGGCAGACGTTGTGCAGTACGTTCACGCCGCCGTCGTCATTGCGCAGCACGATCAGGGAGTAGGGACCATAGTCGACGGTGACGTAGTCGCCCGGCTCCGGAAGTTCCGCGATGCTGGCGGCAAAGATCCAGTGCTGGCCAAAAATGGCTTCCATGTCGATCTTGAAGATCGTGGCATCGGTGTAGAAAGGCGCATCGAGGGAATACCCCTTGCGCCGGAACTCGAACAACTCGTTGATCTCTGCCAGCTGCTCTGCAGGCAAAGATGAAGCGAGTTTTCCGCGTGAATTGAGGGGCAAGACTGGAGCAGACATGTGTTTCCTCCCGGGAGGCCTGGGTTAGCGTGCGATTCATGGCGACCAAGGGTGCTTGGGTGCAACCGATGTTGTTTTCAAAATCCTTGTAGTCATGAGATTAGGGACCAATGAGCTGCAACAAAAGCGCAACATTTGGAAGATAACCATGCACAATAGGTGCATGATCGATGCGAGACTCATCACACTTCGAGTGTTTGCCCGCTGCGGCACCATTGGCGCCACCGCGGAACTCACAGGCTATTCTCCCTCCGCCGTCTCCGCGCAGTTGCGCGAGCTCCAGCGCGTGCTTGGAATGCAGCTGCTGACGAAGGACGGCCGGGGGGTGCGACTGACCGCCACTGGCCGCTTTCTCGTGGCGGGTTCGGACACCCTCATTGCCGACTGGGAGAGCCTGCGTGCAGCCGCCATGGAGGCTGGCGACCAGGTGCAGTCCCATTTTGGCCTCGGCGGATTCTCGACGGCGGCCGCCCAGTTGCTCGCGCCGCTCGCCGCGACTCTTCGCTCAACCCGTCCCCTGCTGGAAGTGCAGGTACTCGAGGCCAACCCAGCCCGCTGCTTCGACTTGTTGGTTGCCGAGCGAATCGACCTCGCGGTCATTGTTGCCATGCAGTCCGACACTTACGCTGAGGACGATCCCCGCTTCGAACAGACCGTCCTGCTCGATGACCCCCTGGACGTGATCATTCCCTCTGACCATCCGTTGGCATCGCGGGAAACAGTGACTCTCCAAGAGCTGGCCTCGGAACCCTGGATCACCGAGGCCGCCGGCTCCACGTACCATTCCCTCTTCACCGCGGCGTTCACTGCAGCCGGGGTAACACCACGAATTGCTCATGAGGCCGTTGAGTGGGAAACCCAAATCGCGTTCGTGGGCGCGGGGCTGGGCGTGGGCCTGCTGCCGCGACTGGCGCCGCTGCGTAGTGCAGAAAACGTAGTCCGCCTGCGTATCACCGGAAGGGGTAAGCCCTCGCGCCGCATTGTCGCCGCGGTGCGGCGCGGCAGCATCACATCGCCCCTGATCCAAGAGTCGCTTGGCATCCTGCAGCAAAGCGCCCATCGGATTCTCACTGCCCGTCCCGAAGACGATCTCTGAAGTCTTTGTCTGGTCGCCTCGCCTAACGTAGCAAGCGCGGAGTAACGCGCGTTATCGACTGAGTATGTGATTGAGGTTACCCGCGTTACTCAACGCGGTCAATCACCACGTTTGATTCAGAAAGCGCCACCTAAGAGGGCTAAAAGAAACCGTTGACTTGTCCGATGGACTTGCCATAGCTTCTGACACTGACAACGTTGTCTAAGTGGGGATAGGCACGCCGCGATGAAGGGCGACCGAAAAAAACAATGAGAAAACTCAAGATCAAAAGCATGCGGGTAGCAACGTCTGCGTTTACGTTGGCGGGACTGACGCTTACGGGCGTCATGGCTGGTGTGACACCAGCCTCCGCGGGACCAGAGTTGGGAAGTGAGCAATTTCGGCCTGCTTACCACTACACACCCGCGAAGAATTGGATGAACGATCCCAACGGGATGATTTTCCATAAAGGTGTCTACCACCTCTTCTACCAGCACAACCCCTCCGGCAACACGTGGGGAAACATGTCCTGGGGCCATGCGACGTCCAAGGACCTGGTTCACTGGCAGGAGCAGCCCCTCGCTCTCCCAACCGACGCACAGGAAGATGTATTCTCCGGCAGCATTGTGGTTGACAAGGACAACACAACCGGCTTCGGGACGAAGGAAAACCCCCCGCTGGTGGCCATCTACACCAGTGCCTACAAGGAGCCCTCCCCGCACCGGGGCCTGCAGGCCCAGTCCCTGGCGTACAGCCTGGATGACGGCCAGACCTGGACCAAATATTCAGGAAATCCTGTGCTGAACCGCAATTCAGCCAACTTCCGGGACCCAAAGGTCTTCTGGTACGACAACCCGTCCGGCGGCGGATATTGGGTCATGACCGCAGTCGAATCACAGGATCACAAGGTCCTCCTGTACAAATCCGGCAATCTCAAGGACTGGACTGCCCTCAGCGAATTCGGACCCGCCAACGCCAGCGGCGGCCAGTGGGAATGCCCTGATATGTTCCCGCTCGCGGTGGATGGGGATACGAACAACATCAAGTGGGTCATGGTCGTCAACATCAACCCCGGCGGTGTCGCCGGAGGCTCCGCTGGACAGTACTTCGTGGGCAACTTCGACGGCACCACATTCACCTCCGAAACCACGAAACCAGCCACAGCGGCACCGGCCGGCACTATCCTGGCCGGCTTCAACGATGGCACCTACAGCGGCTGGACCGTCAACAACGAACCCGGCAACTGGAAGAACGGCCCTTTCGGCGACGCTCCCGCCGCCGGTTCCCTGCCCGGTCAAAATCCGGTGACCCAATTTGGCGGCACAGGACTGATCAACTCATTCAACGACGGCGACTGGCCGCTGGGTTCCATGCAGTCACCAACCTTTACCGTGACCGACGACTACCTGAATTTCCTCATAGGCGGCGGCAAGCACCCTCGCGTCTCCGACAAGCTGGACAACACCCCGCCCCCAGGAGAACTCAAGTTTGACGGCTTCGAGGTACCAGATGGCACAACGCTGGCCGATGCCGGCTGGACCGGCACAGGAGACCTGACCCCCAACTTCCAGCCGGCCACCAGCGGTGGGGACTTTTACCTTGGCGCCAAACGAATCAACACGTTCGAAACCGGCACCGTACCCGGTGACGACCGTCAGGGTACCCTGACATCCCCTGAGTTCCCCATCACGAAGAACTTCATGAGCATGCTCGTTGGGGGCGGCCACCGCTCGGCGGACTCAGGTCAGACCCTGGCCGTCCAGCTGCTCATCAACGGCAATGTCGTCCGCTCCCTGGCGGGCGATAACGCCGGACTGCTGAACTGGAAAGGCTGGGATGTTTCGGAATTCGTGGGCCAGAATGCACAGCTGCGGGTGGTTGACCAAGCTACCGGCGGGTGGGGTCACCTGACCCTTGACCACGTCATGCTCACCGACACCCCCGCCGTCCCCAGGTCCGATGAAGAAACGGTGAACTTGGTAGTCAACGGACAGGTGGTTCGTACGGCCACAGGCAACGACAGTGAAACCCTGGATTGGGCCTCATGGAATGTCAAGGAATTCGTTGGGCAGCAGGCACAAATCAAGGTTGTCGATAACAACAGGTTCGGCTGGGGGCACATACTCGCGGACGAGTTCACCGCAAGCTCCACAGCAGCGACGTCCCGTCTGGAGTCCTATGACTGGCTGGACTACGGACGCGACTACTACGCGGCCGTCTCCTTCGCGAACATGCCCGACAACAAGCGGGTCATGGTGGGCTGGATGAATAACTGGGACTATGCCAACGACATCCCTACCAACCCGTGGCGCAGCGCCATGTCACTGCCCCGCGATGTGCAGCTGACCCAGACACCTGACGGACTACGCCTTACCCAGAGCGCCGTCAAGCAAGTGGACGATCTCGCGCAAAAGCCCAGCTACGCCGATAAGAAGGGCGGCGCCGTCGCGGCCGGAACAACGTCGCTGCCGGCGTCGACTTCGGGCCAGGTCCAGCGTGTGGACATCACCTTCGCCCCCGGCACCGCGAAGAAGTCCGGCATCACGGTACTGGGCGACGGCAGCTCCTCCACCATCATCGGCTACGACGCCACGACCGGAAAGATCTTCGTTGACCGAACAAAGTCCGGAAACATCGCTTTCCACACTGCATTCTCTTCCGTGGATGACGCCCCTGTCGCCCTGGACAATAAGGGCAATGTCACCCTGCGGATCTACGTGGACCGCTCATCAGTAGAGGTGTTCACCGGTAACGGCCTGCAGACCATCACCGACCAAGTGTTCCCGAACGCCGGAGCCGACAAGATGGCACTCTTCGCAGAAGGCGGCACCGCGCAGCTGAAGTCGCTGACCGTGACGCCAATGGAACAGTCGATGTTCCTTTCCGGAAAGAAGTAACACCCGTGGGTCCCCTGGCTGCCAACAGTGCAGTCCGGGGACCCACTACGTCATTGCCCGTAATACGACGCAGTGGTACCGTCACAAAACGGCTTCCCTCAAGGTGACCATTCCCTTGGCCAAGCACCCAATCCCCCAATCATTTGGACCCCGCAGGCGTCGCTCATGATGGCTGGACGTTCGGATTGAACCTTCGTCGCTGGCAGCTTCAGCTCAAACAGACTCACCCTCTCGCCCGCACTGGGCACGCCACGGTCTTCTGAGGGCCAAGCTCATGGAAGCTGTTAGCCATCGTTTTTATTTATTTCCAAACCTTGACAGGTTGAGTGAGATACATCACTGTTGCGTATTACGGGTGATGTTGATGCATACACAACCAGCCAGATACAGATTCAAGCCCGTTCGCAGCGAAGAAGACTTACAGCGCCCTGGCGACATCGCGCAAGGATTGCCCGCGGGCGTCTGGAGCATGACGTAGAGAGCGCTGCCTCCACCGACGTAACCCCCAGCCTTCCCCAAGCCGAGTGGGTGACTTCGGCGAAAGAACAAGCACCAAAACGTCCACTCGAAGCCCGGCCATTGGTTCGAGCCGCCATAAGCAGGAGTACAGCAATGAACAGCCCCGACATCTCAGTACGGAACCTCTGGAAGGTTTTTGGCGCCGCTGGCGAAAAGGTCCCTGGCGATCCTGAGCTTTCGTCCCTTAGCTCCGCTGAACTGTTGGCAGCCTCGGGCTGCGTGGCGGCCGTCCGAAACCTGAGTTTCGACGTCGCAAAGGGTGAGGTCTTTGTAGTCATGGGTCTTTCGGGATCCGGCAAATCAACCCTTATCCGCTGCCTCACACGGCTCATCGAACCCACGTCAGGGCAGGTAATGGTGGACGGCAAGGATGTCCTGCAGGCAGGCGTCGGGGAGCTGCGGGAACTGCGCCGGCGCAAAATGTCCATGGTGTTCCAGCACTTCGGACTCCTGCCCCACCGGACGGTTTTGGACAACGTCTCCTACGGGCTGCAGATCCGTGGGGCGGCCAAGAACGAGCGCTACGGCCGGGCTCGGGAAATCATTGAACTGGTTGGACTGAAGGGGTACGAACAGCACTATCCGGACCAACTGTCCGGCGGGATGCAGCAGCGCGTTGGCCTCGGCAGGGCGTTGGCTGGCGATCCAGACACTATCCTTTTCGACGAGCCCTTCTCGGCACTGGATCCCCTCATCAGGCGTGACATGCAGGCCGAGGTCATCCGGCTCCACAAGGAAATGGGTAAGACCATGGTCTTTGTCACCCATGACCTTTCCGAGGCACTCAAGCTCGGTGACCGCATCCTGATCATGCGCAATGGCGAGATGGTCCAGTGCGGCACCGGGGATGAGTTAGTGGGATCCCCTGCAGATAAGTACATTCAGGATTTTGTGTCCGAAGTTCCCCGCGCGGACGTTCTGACCTTGAAGTGGATCATCCGTCCCGTGACGGATGGAACGCCCATGGATGCTCCGGTCCTCAGTTCCGGGATGATTATCCGGGACGCCATAACGGCGGTGATGCATTCCTCCTGCCCCGTCCTCGTGGAGGATGAAGCAGGCAGGATCATCGGGCAGATCGACCGTGACAGCATCCTCTCTGTGCTGCAGCCAGCGGAAGCAGCGGCCTGATGACTACGCTTGTCCGGGACCAGGAAAAGGTCCAGCCAACATCGACCCCTGTCAGGGAACCGCGCCGCCGTCCCAGCCGCCGCACCGTTCTGCTGGTGGGCGCGGGCGTCGTCTGGATCCTGGGGTTCCTGATCCTGCACGGGACGTCGACTCTGACTTTGCCTGCCTCCGAGCTGACTGATCTGCATCGTTCGCTGAACCAGTTCAACGCCTGGGTCGCTGCCAACCGCGCGGACAACCCGATCTTCCTGTATGTCTTCACGCCCCTGCGGGCAGTGGTGGACAACGTCGCCAACCTCTTCATCACGCTCTTTGCCGCAAGTTCCACCGGTCTGCGACTGCCAGAAATTGGCTGGTTTGGAACCGTAGGACTGCTTGGCTGGATTGCATTCGCAGTCGGGAACGCCCGCGTGGCCCTCCTGACGGTAGTCGTCTTTACCTTCTTCGGCTTCCAAGGTCTGTTCGTCGAGGCCACTTACACGTTCGCCCTGGTCCTCACCGCGGTGCTGCTGACACTACTGGTCGGAATCCCGCTCGGTATCCTCGCCGGCGTCTCCACGCGCGTCGCCACAGTGATCACGCCGGTACTGGACTTCATGCAGACTTTGCCCACGTTCGTTTACCTGGCACCCTTGGCGCTCATCTTCCTCATTGGCCCGGCCTCGGCCGTCATTGCTACCGTCATCTACGCCGCGCCTCCGGTCATCCGCCTTACGGCCCACGGCATCCGGAGCATCCCGGAGAACACCCGGGAGGCATCGGACTCGCTGGGTACAACAGGCCTCCAGCGGCTGCTCACCCTGCAGCTTCCCATGGCCCGGCGGACGGTTGTCATGGGAATCAACCAAAGCACCATGGCTGCTCTATCCATGGTTACTATTGCGGCACTTATTGCCGCTCCAGGGCTTGGCCAGGTTGTTGTCCGCGCGTTGCAATCGCTCGACGTCGGCACTGCAGTAAATGCCGGCCTCTCTATCGTGCTGCTAGCGATCGTGCTGGACCGGGTGACCACTGCGGCCAGCCGCCGTGCGGAACCCGGCGCTGCCCGGAACGGACGAATCTCCCGCAGGAATCGATACATACTCTTGGGCGTCACGCTGGGCCTGGCCTTGGTCATGGTCCAGTTGTCCAGAAGCTCATTGTGGGCCGCGGCTTTCCCCAAAGACTTCAACATCGGCCCGGCGATCGTTCAGGCCGTAAGCTCGGCAAGCCAGTGGATGCAGAACAACCTGTCCCTGTTCACGGTGTCCCTGCGGGAATCCATCACCACTGGAATCCTTAACCCGTTCCAGTCCCTGCTCACGGACACGCCCTTCTACATCCTCGTGGGCGTCATTGCCCTGGCGGCATACGCATTGGGCGGCTGGAAGCTCGCCGCCGTGACCACCGCCTGCCTTGGTGTCATCATCTACCTCGGCCTATGGAGCGATTCCATGGTCACCCTCGCAGGAACGCTGGTGGCCACCGTGCTGGTCATGGTCCTTGGTGTGGTCTTCGGAGTCGCCATGGGCCGTTCGCAAAGGGTGGACCAAGTCCTCCGGCCAATACTCGACGCCGGCCAGACGATGCCCGCGTTCGTCTACCTTGTTCCTTTCCTGGGACTATTCGGCGCTACCCGTTTCACGGCGATCATCGCAGGCATCATCTATGCAGCTCCTGTCGCCATCAAAATCACCGCCGACGGCATCGCAGCGATCTCCCCCACCGTCCTTGAAGCTGCCATTTCCAGCGGATCAACGCCATGGCAGGTCATTACCAAGGTCCAGTTGCCGATGGCAAGGAAATCCCTGGCACTCGCCGCCAACCAAGGGCTGATCTACGTCCTTGCCATGGTGGTCGTGGGTGCCTTGGTCGGTGCAGGCGGACTCGGGTACGACGTCGTCGCCGGCTTTGTCCAAAGTTCGCTGTTCGGCAAGGGCCTGGCCGCTGGCCTTGCCATCGTGTTCCTCGGCATCCTGCTCGACAGGATGACCCAGGCTGCAGCGGCAGCCCCGATACGGAAAATTGCCTCGGCCAAGACCCCCTCAACCTAGTCGCTCAAACCAACAATCCAGCCCGCCATACTCCCACCCCCAACAAGGAGACCCAACAAATGAAAAAAGTCCCACCGCTGTTGAAACGAACTATCCCGCTGATGGCAGGAGTCGCCGCGGCCGCTTTGCTGCTGACAGGCTGTGGGGGTGCTTCCGTGAACCAGGTGGCCGCCGCCCCCGCAAGTGGCGGGGATGCACCCTGCGGCGCTGTTAGTGTCGCGATGAACGCCTGGGTAGGCTATACGGCCAATGCTGCCGTCTACAGCTACGTGGCGAAAAACCAGCTTGGTTGCACTGTGGTCCAGAAGGACCTGAACGAACAGATTTCCTGGCAGGGTTTCGCCTCCGGTGAGGTGGACGTGATCATGGAAAACTGGGGCCATGCTGACCTCACCAAGCAGTACATTACGGATCAGAAGGTGGCTGTAGACGCCGGTGCCACCGGCAATGAAGGCCACATCGGCTGGTACGTACCACCATGGATGGCAGAGAAGTACCCGGACATCACGGACGGGAAGAACCTGAACAAGTACGCCTCGATGTTCACTACTTCCGAGTCCGGCGGAAAGGGCCAGGTCCTGGACGGCGACCCCGCTTTCGTCACGAACGACGAAGCCTTGGTGAAGAATCTAAACTTGGATTACAAGGTGGTGTTCTCTGGATCAGAGGCTGCCCTGATTCAGTCGTTCCGGACGGCGGAGCAAAACAAGACGCCGTTGCTGGGCTACTTCTATGAGCCACAGTGGTTCCTGTCCCAGGTTCCACTTAAGAAGGTCGCCCTGCCGGCCTGGACCGAGGGCTGCGATACCGACGCGGAAAAGGTCGCCTGCGATTACCCGACCTATACCCTCAACAAGGTCATTTCCAAGAAGTTCGCGGACAGCGGCTCACCGGCAGCCAAGCTGGCCAAGGGCTTCAAATGGACCAACGAAGACCAGAACTCAGTAGCGACGGATATCCAGGGCGGCATGACGCCTGAAGCCGCAGCCAAAAAGTGGGTGGACGCGCACCAGCAAACGGTGACGTCCTGGCTTAGCTAAAAGGAACCGGACGACGGCGGCACTCGGGCGAGTGCCGCCGTCGCACTTTTCTTCGGTACAGGACGGGAACACTAAACGGCCGGAACCCGGCCATTGAACAGCACCGGCCCACAAGGCATTGTTGGAAGCGACAGCTCCGGAACCAACCACAGGAAGATGTGACGTCTGAGATGAATGATTCCCCAACGCTGGACGACGAAACCTCTGAAGGTCATGACTCGTCGCTGTCCTTTAACGAGTGCTGGAATTTGCTGGCTGCGGCGACCATAGGCCGCCTTGGTCTGGTGGTGGATGACCACCCCGAAATCTTCCCGGTGAATTACGTTCTCTTTGATCGTCACATCGTTTTCCGCAGCAGCCCCGGACGGAAACTGTGGGGAGCAATGGCGTCCCGGCCCGGGGTTTTGGAAATCGATGGGTACGACGCCGCGACAACGGAAGCCTGGAGTGTCGTCGCCCGCGGTGAAACAATTCTCATGACAGATCCCGACGAGACAGCGAAGGTCGATGCGCTGGGACTTGAACCATGGCAACCTGGCCCCAAGGATAACTACATCCGACTGGTACCCCGCGCCCTGACAGGCCGGCGGTTCAAGGTCAACGCACCCGACGTGTGGCAAACCAAAACAAATGATGCCCGACGTGCCTCGTTCGAATAGATCCTCAGTGGACAGGCCTTCTCAGGCCGGCGAAGGGGTTCCTGATCATTGATCGGACCGTCGTCCTGGAGGTGCGCCGGCTTGCTCCGCGGCGCGGGCGGCCATCGCCCGGGCGACATGACTGCGCGCGTGCTCGACGGCCGGGGCCAGGTCCTCGAACAGGTGTTTGTGGTGGCGTAGGGATTCCAGGACGCCCACCCGCGTGACCAAGGCAAGGTGCCGGGCCTGGATTCCCTTGATCAACACTGTGATTCCGCGCCGTTCCAGTGCATTGACGATGTCGGTGATGACCCTCGCCCCAGTAGCATCCAGGACTTGGAGTTGGGACATGCGGATAATGACTGCGTCAACGTTGCGGATAGCACTGACGCGTTCCAGAACACGCTCGGCGGCGCCGAAGAACAACGCCCCATCCAGTCGAAACACGGCAATGTGTTCATCCCCGTCTTGGACAGGACCGGGAATTTCCTCACGGTGCACCCCGCTGGACTTGACCATCGTGCGCAGGGCAAAGAAGGACGCGACGGCGATGCCGATGGCCACGGCCTGAATCAGGTCAAAGGACACGGTGATCACGGCAGTGACAAAGAACACGACAGCATCTGCCCGCGTGGACCCGATCACACTGCGCAGGGTGGCCACGGAAACCATGCGGGTGGCGGTGATCATCAGGACACCGGCCAAAGCAGCGAGCGGAATCCGCGAGACTGGACCCGTAGCAAGGTAGACAACGGCCAGCAGGACTACGGCGTGGATGACGGCGGACAGTCTGGTCCGGCCGCCAGAGCGGATGTTCACTGCTGTGCGGGCGATGGCACCGGTGGCAGGCATACCGCCGAAAAACCCGGAGCAGATAGAGGCCAGGCCTTGGCCCAGGAGTTCGCGGTCTGCATCATAGGGACCGGTGTCAGAGATCGAGGCGGCGACCCGTGCAGAAAGCAGTGACTCGATCGCAGCCAGCGCTGCGATCATTGCGGCCGGGGCTGCCAGCGCTGCCACAGTGCCCCAGTCAAGGGTGGGGGCGACTGGGGACGGCAGCGCGCCAGGAAGTGCGCCGATCCTCGCCACCGGAAGGTCCAGAACCTCGGCGGCGACGCTGGCGATAACGATTGCCAGGAGCGAACCAGGGATCTGCGGATGGATCCGCGGTGCGGCGACCATGATCACTGCTACCAGGACCACCAGAGCCACTGGAGCCCACAAGGCGGCCGCCGACGTCGTCGCCAGTCCCTGGACAGCCGAGACGGCCGCGTTGCTGCTTGACCCAGCGTGCACTCCGAACGCAGCAGGTACCTGCTGGAGGAAGATGATCAGCGCGATGCCCAGTGTGAATCCTTCGATCACCGGCCAGGGCAGCAAGGTCACGACGCGGCCGAGCTTAAGGACACCAGCGACGATGACCATTGCGCCGGCAAGGACCGACACAGCGGCCAACGCGCTGATACCGTGAGCTGCGATGACAGGGCCGAGGACTACAACCATGGCGCCGGTCGGGCCGGAAACCTGAATGTTGGACCCGCCAAAGACAGCCGCAACGATTCCGGCGATCACCGCGGTAATCAGTCCACTGGCCGCTCCGGCCCCGGAGCTGACTCCAAATGCCAGAGCCAAGGGCAGCGCAACGATTCCTACGGTAAGCCCCGCAACGAGATCCCCTTTCCACGACCGGGGAAGTTCCGCATAGTCCCGCAAGGACGGCAGCAGCGCCCGGGCCGCGCGAAGGGCGGTCATCGCGGGGCGCCGGAAGGGGCTGTCGCAGAAAGGTTCGCCGTTGAATGTTCAAGCTGTTCGCGGGTGGTGTCCAGCATGTCATGTAGCAGTTGCCGGGCCACTGCCAGCAGTTCTGCGACCTGCGGGTAGGCCAACGAATAGAACATTTGCAACGCCCGGCGTTCACCGGTGACAAGGTGGTAGCGGCGCAGCACGGACAGGTGTTGGGACAGGTGGGATGCTTCCAGACCAGTCGCGGCCAGCATGTCAGTCACCGATACCTCTGGAGCCGCGCTCAGCAGCTCCAAGACCCTGATCCTGACCGGATGCGCCAAGCCTTTGAAGAGGTTGGCCTTCACCTCATACAGAGGCGCCCGAAAATCGGAAAATTCATCCATGATTGCCTCTCGCCCCATGATGGGAGCCGCTTGATTGATGATTCCATCATTCAGTGTAACAGGGGTAAGCAAACTGCCTGCACGCCAGCCAAATCGCCCCTTGCACTCCCCATGCTTTGTGATACTTTTTAAGGGTAGTTCGTATCGAATATCGTACTCGCGTCTGCATTGATCTCCCCTGCTTCACCCGCTGACGCCATGCCTCATCCAAGGCACACTGCTAAACATTAACGCTGACCAAGCGGACACAGCTGAGGCTTACGCCAGCGCTGATCGTTCGAGTTCTCAAAGGAGAGACTCATGAAGCACGTTTATGAACCTAACGTCACGATGGCAATGCGGGACGGAGTCACACTGGCAGCTGACATTTGGCGCCCGCTCGAAGGAACCGCACCGACCCTTCTGGTACGAACTCCGTACAACAGGCAGACGCCGACGATGTACGGTGGACCAGGAACTCCACACCCCAGCCTGATCGGACTGGTGAACGCGGGGTACGCAGTCGTCCTTCAGGACGCGCGAGGCACCTTTGGCTCGGAAGGTGAGTTCGAGCCCAAGATCAACGAGATCGCTGATGGTCAGGACACGGCGGATTGGATCACCCGGCAGGCATGGTCAGACGGCACGATCGGCATGTATGGGGCTTCGTACATGGGGATGACCCAGTGGGCCCTGGCGATCAAGGAAACGCCGGGCCTGAAAGCCATTGCCCCCACCATGGCAGCGACCGACTGGTATTCCGAGCTTTGGTATTCAAAAGGTGGCGCACTGTCCTTGAGCCTTGACACCATGTGGAACGTCATGATGTACGCCAACGAAGAACAACGTGATCTGGCAAGCGGCAGGGCGAGCGACCCCGCCACACTGATACGGCTCGGCGGCTCATTCCTGAACGTCCTATCACTCAATGACGCCACGCCCGTCGCCGATTTGGCGGTGATCGGAAAGGGGCGCTGGTTCGACGATTGGCTGGCCCACCCCGACTTCGACGGCTACTGGGCCGCCCAAGACTGGTCCCCCTTGGTCAGCTCGGTGGAGGTTCCCGTCTTGGCCATCGGTGGCTGGTATGACCTCAAGATCAACGGGACGGTCTCAGACTTCATCAGGGTCCGCACACAGGGCGCATCGGAAACGGCCCGTGAGGACTCCCGTCTGATTATCGGCCCATGGGAACACGGGCCGCTCACCGGGCAGTATGCAGATCGGCACTTCGGGCCACTTGGCGTTGGAGACGCCACCGAGTCGCATATCGCCTTCTTCGACCAGGCACTTCGCGGCTTGACACCCGAATCCGCCGCCCCCAGGGTGCGGATCTTCGTCATGGGCATTGATCAATGGCGTGATGAGCAGGATTGGCCGCTCCCCGACACGTCTTACACGGATTACCACCTGCATAGTGGCGGGTCGGCCAACACCCGCCACGGCGATGGCACCCTCCAGTCCGCGGCATCCTCGATGGCGGGCCACGACGAATTCCAGTACGATCCACGTGATCCACTGCCCACCGCCGGTGGCGCCCTTCTTCCGAGCGTGCCGGGATTGGTGGGACCAGTTGACCAGAAGGTTGTGGATGGCCGATCCGACGTCCTTTGCTACACCGGACCCGTCCTCGAGGAGCCCATTGAAGTGACCGGGCACGTGGAGCTCAAGGTGTTCGTCTCTTCAAGCGCCGTGGACACGGATATCACCGCCAAACTCGTTGACGTCTTCCCCGACGGACGCGCAATCAACCTCTGCGACGGCATCCTGCGTCTGCGCTACCGGAACGACCTGTCGAACCCCGCGCCCCTGACCCCCGGTGAGGTGTACGAGGTGACCGTACCGATGGCGGTGACCTCCAACGTCTTCCTGCCCGGTCACCGCATCCGACTCGATATTTCCAGCAGCAACTTCCCCCGCTACGACCGGAATACGAACACCGGAGGCTTTATCGCCCGGGAGTCTTTGGATCAGGCGGTCGTAGCGACCAACCGGATCATGCACGGATCCGAACATCCCAGCCGACTCGTCTTGCCCGTCATCAACCGCTAGGAACCGCCCGAGCCCCGGCCGCCGTCGAACATTTAACGTTCGACGGCGGCCGGTTGACAGTTTGGGAGGGCACGGCGGCAAGCCGAGGCGCCAAGGAAGAACTGAGGTGTACGGGACATGATACGTTCGTACTCCCAAGTTCAGACAAGGAGGGCTCGTCACATGATGCCTCAAGGTGCCACTTCGGCAACGGGCCGCGCCCGTCGATCCCGCAAGAGCGACGACGGGTCCAGGAGCCAGGAATTACTGGTGGAGCTTGAGGCTCTCTTTTTGGCAGAGGGATTCAGCGGTTTGACGATCGAGGAGCTCTGCAGCCGGCTTCGATGCTCCAAAACTACGCTCTACTCAGTGGCCAGCAGCCGCGAGCAGATCATCCAAAAGGTTACAAGGCACTTTTTTGAAAGGTCTACCAAAGCCATAGAGGCTGGAATTACCGATATCGAGGATCCCGCAGACCGGATAATTCGCTATCTTGCGGGTGTCGGCTCCGCTATGAGTCGTAATTCGCGCGCCTTTTACCTCGACATGATTACTTACGAGCCAACCGCGGCGATCTATCGGTTGAATTCCCGTGCCGCTGCCCGAAAAGTTCAAGGCATGATCGAAGATGGTGTGGCCTCGGGAGCGTTCCGGGCCGCAGATGCAGCCTTGGCTGGTCAAGCCATTTCTTTGCTGATTGACGGTGTGCAGTCCGGCGAGCTCCTGGAGGCGACGGGACTGACTGCAGGTGAGGCGTTCACGGAAATCGGCGAGCTCGTCATCCACGGATTGACGGCTAAGCCCCAGTAATTATGCGGGGAAGGTGGGCGAGCACCTTCCCCGCATCGGGGTCTGTTCAGCGTATGGAGGACCCGATCGAGATGCCTCCGTCAACGTCGAGAACTACACCTGTGATGAATGCCGCTCCCTCGGAGCCCAGAAAGGCTGCTGCTTCCGCGATGTCCGAGGGGTCACCCGTGTGCATCATCGGGACCTTATTGATGAGGAGGTTCCGTGCTGCATCGTTCATTGATGCAAGCATGGGCGTCTCAATGAGCCCGGGAGCGATGGCGTTGGCAGTTATACCGTCACGTGCCCCTTCCAGGGCAAGCGTTCTCGTCAGCCCCACCACGCCAGCTTTGGCCGCTACATAGTTGGACTGTCCGAAGTTACCTCTCCAGGACATCGACGAAAACGAGATGATCCGGCCGTAGCGGCGTTTCCGCATCCCCGGGAATACGGCACGGGAGCAGTAGAAGGCACCTTTCAGACTGACGTCCACCACGGCGTCCCAGTCCGCGTCGCTGATTTTCTCGATGCGGTTGTCCCGGATGATCCCAGCGTTGTTCACCAGCACATCGACTGCTCCCTGGGTTTGTTCCACTTCCGAGATCCATCCATTCACCGTGGACGAGTCCGTCACGTCAACCACATTCTGGCTGACGGTGGCGTCGCCGTGGACCTGGATCTGGTTCATGGCTTCGCTGAGCAATACGTCGTTGACGTCGGCCAGCGCCAAGGAAGCACCCTCCGCTGCAAAGCGGCTGGCCATAGCCAATCCCAGGCCTTGGGCAGCCCCTGTTATCGCCACGGTCCTGCCTTTATATCGGTCGGTCACCGGGGTCTTGTGGGTTTTCAAGGCGTGTGTCTCCTACTTCTGGTTGAGCCTGCGTGCTGCCAGAAACTGGCGGAGCGCATCTGGAACATTGTTGTCACGCCAATTGGCCTGGAATGCTGCGAGTTCCAGATCAAGGGCGTCTGAATCGTCGAGTTCGACAATCGACGAAAGCAGGTTTTTGAAGTTCTGCTGCGCCGGCGAGTCCCTGGCGGCGAGCTGGGCGGCGACCTCGGCGGCCCTCGGGTGCAACTGCTGATATGGCACCACGTCATGCAGCCAGCCAGTTGGTCGCAATGCTTCCGCTGTCATGGGCTGACCGCTGAGGTGCATCCACCGTGCCGGGCTCTTTCCAACAGCGCGCTCCAGACGAACGCTGGACCCTGCCCCGGGCGTCAGCTTATTGTTCAGGTGCCCGTCGCCGACCAGTGTTCCTTCAGCAGCAATGACGACGTCGCAGGCTAAAGCGAGTTCAAGACCGCCGGCGATTGCGTGTCCGTGGAGAGCTGCAACCCAGGGCTTGGAGCTTCGCTCTATAGTCGTGACGACGTTCGAAAGACGTTCGAGGAATTCCACCACGCCGGCTTCGCTTTCGTCCTCAAGTGCAAGGAAATGCCGGAAATCCCCGCCAGCACTGAAACTTTTGCCTTTCCCGGCCAGCACGACGACAGCCGTCCCTGGATCATGGGCGATATCGTCGACTTGAGCGGCCAAGGCGTTCGCTAAGGCGCCATTGAGAGCGTTGCGCTGAGCTGGGCGGTTCAGGAAGAGCCACCGGACCGCTCCCCGTTGTTCGACTTGGAGATGCTGGGACGTCACAGCTGCCCTGCCTTCTCCACCTCGGAACGTCGCTGCTGCCTCAGGACATAGCGTTGGATTTTGCCGCTGGGTGTCTTCGGAAGCTCTTGGATGAAGTGGATGGATCGGGGGTATGCATGAGCGGCATAATGGCTTTTCACAAATCCTTGAAGATCCTGCCGAAGGGCGTCAGACGGCTCCCACCCATCACTGAGTACGACGTAGGCTTCCAGCACTTCTCCCCTATCCGCGTCGGGAGCGGCGATCGCAGCGCTTTCGGCGACGGCCGGGTGTTCGCTGAGAATCGATTCGATCTCAAACGGGCCGATCCGATAGCCGGCCATGATGATGACGTCGTCATCGCGGGATGCGAAATGGAAGGCTCCATCAGCGTCCCGATGGCCGAGGTCGCCCAAGAGATAGAAGCGCCCATCGCGGGTGAATCGCGATGCTGTCTGCGAGGGGTCCTGGTAGCTTCGGAATGTCATCGCTGGACTCTTCGCGACATCGATTGCCACCCGGCCCATCACGCCCGGCGCGAGTTCCATGGCCTCGTCTTCACCAAGCACCGTCGCCGCCCATCCGGGAAGCGGGTAGCCCATGGATCCCGGGACAACCTTGCGGGCGATCGCGGGGTGGTGGACGTTGCCGAAGACCATACCAACTTCTGTCTGGCCGAAGTGGTCGTGGACCTCCAGGCCCAACTGTTCCCCTGCCCATACGTTGACCTCCGGCGTGAGCGGTTCACCCGCACTTGACAGGCGCTTCAGACGGGTGCGCGATGGGAGGACCGGGAAATGAGTGCGTAGCGCCCGGTATACGGTGGGGGCCGCCGTCAGGTTTGTGACTCCCAGGTTCTCGATGATTTTCCATGCAGCAGTGGGCTCAAAGGCTCCGGCCTGCAGGATCGCCCCCGTCCCATTCGCGAGCGGGGCAACGATTCCGGCATATAGGCCGTAGGCCCATCCAGGGTCCGCTGCGCACCAATACACGTCGTCGCTGGCGACTCCGAGCCCGTATTTAAGGTAGCTGTGCCATCCTGCSGCCTGTCGCAGCGGGTGAATGACACCTTTGGGGGAACCCGTTGTACCGGATGTGAACATGTGGACGAGAGGGCCATCGGGACCCTGAACAAAAGTCTCCAAGTCTTTGGTGGAAGCGGTAGCCAGCAACGTTTGGTAGTCAACATCTTCGGGCTCGCCGGCTCCATCGACAACGACGACCTTGATGGGGCGCCTCGTGAGGTCCGGAAGCTTCCCGCGTTGGGCTGTGTCCGTAATAACCAGGCCTACCTGTGCCGTATGGATCCGAAATTCGACCGCTTTGCCTGCAAAGGCGGTAAACACCGGCACGTACACCGCGCCCAGTCGCCATACCGCAAGCATTGTGGTCACGAGTTCGGGGCCCTTGTGGAGAAGAGTGGCAACGCGGGTGCCAGGCTGCACTCCGAGGTCGCGAAAGCCGTTGGCAAGCCGGATCGATTCGTTGTGGAGTTCGCCGTAAGTGACCGCTTTTGCCGCTCCGTTGTCTTCGACTACCGTGTAGGCCGTTGACTCCGGATCATGGCGGTCGCAGAGAAGCCAGGCAGCACACGCACTTTCCTCCACATAGGGGCCGCTGATATCGGTGAAGAGGTCTACGTCCAATGTGATCACCCTTGATCTGTTGAGTACGTTTTTTGGTACGTTCGTATCGTAGATCGAATCATAATATTTGTCGAGTGCATGGACGGCCTGCACGTTCCTTGCCGCTGGGGTTCCCACGTTCAGGAGCACACGTTAAAAGCAAAGACCCTCTCGACGAGGGGGTCGGGCGCTCAGCGCAAGAATTTGATTCGGGTCTATACGGCGACTCGTTCCTAACCAGATGAAGAGGCCGCCCTGGCCTCCGCCGATGCCTCGAGTGTGTTGCTTTCGCCGTTGACCGAGGGCATGGCGACAACGGCGACCACAGTGAGTATGGCGCTGACCAGCACGGCGATGAATACAGCGGTAGATGCCGCCACGATTGTCTGGGGATCCGAATTTCCGCCGGGAACACGGGCGTATATCGCGTTAGCGACAGCCCCGAAAACGGCGACGCCGACAGAGCTGCCGATCGAACGTGCAAAAAGATTGGTACCGGTAACTACGCCTCGCTCATTCCATTCGACGCTGGTCTGTGCGGCAATGAGGCTCGGGGTCGCCACCAGCCCCAGGCCAAGCCCGACGACGAAGCAGCCCGCAGCCACCACAAAAATGTTGGGCGCAGGCGCAGTCAGAGCAAGAACAGCTGTACTCAAGACCGTGATCGTGACACCAATCAGGGCGGTCCTCCGGAACCCGATGCGGAGATAGAAACGGCCCGCCTGGGATGCACTGATCGGCCAACCGATGGTCAGGGCAGCCAAAGCGAGCCCCGCGATGATTGGGGAGGTCGAGGTGGCTCCTTGAAGGTACGTGGGAACGTAGGAGGTGAGGCCGAACATGACCGCACCGACGCCAAAAGAGGTCATCGCCGTCGTCGCCAGCAGCCGACGGGACACTACCCACGCAGGCAGTATCGGCTCCGTTGCCCTCCTTTCGGCGAGCACAAACGCAGCGAACAGGACAGAGCCGGCAGCAAATATCGCGATACTTATGGGAGAGTTCCAGGCCCATGACTGGCCACCGCCGAGTGCTCCAAGAATGAGCAGGCTGAGGGAAAGTGACAGCAGGCCCGCCCCCAGGAAGTCCACACGGTGCTTGGCCCGATCAATATTCTCGTGGAACGAGCGAATCAGCATCCAACCCGCCAAGAGGCAAAGCGGAATGTTCACGAAGAAGATCCCACGCCAGATGCCCAGCGACGCGAACACGCCTCCGGAGGTTGGGCCAACCACCGAGGAAAGGGCCCAAACACTGGCGAGGTAGCCCTGCACTTTAGACCGTTCAGCCACAGTGTAGATATCACCCACGATGGTCATGGACATCGGCAGCACTGCTCCGGCGCCAAGACCCTGGAGAACCCGGAATGCTATGAGGGCGGGCATGCTCCACGCTACTCCGCAGAGGATCGATCCGAGCAGGAAGAGTCCGATACCGCAAAGGATAATCGGCTTACGCCCAACCATGTCTGAGAGCTTCGCGTAGACCGGCACCGAGATAGCCTGCGCCAACAGGTAAGCGGAAAAGAGCCAAGGAAAAGACGTGAAGCCGCCGACGTCACCCACAATTGAAGGAACCGCCGTCGCAACAATCGTCGAATCAATCGCTACCAGACCCGTTGCGAGCATCAAGGCGATGAGGATAGGTCCTCGCCGAGACCGAAACCCGACGCCCTCAGAAGTCTCTGTCGTCATGCAAACTCATTTCCTCTATCTCCAGGCGCCGTTCGGGCCCGAAGAATTCTCCGAACGATGATGGCCGTGCGATAGTTGTTTTCGCTCAGATTCACGCTTGTTTAAGGCTAGTACCAGGCGCATCGCCAGGCCATAGCCATCCGCGTCAACAACCCTCGAATATGCGCCACCCAACTTCTGGTCCGAGCTCTGCCCTGTCCGCGGCAGCGTCCGGGTGGGCAGAGTCGGCGACAGTTGGCTGAGGGTCAGCGTGTGAGGTCTCGGCCCTTGGTTTCCGTCAGGAAGAACACACACACCGCTGTGATGACCCCGGCCACCACCAGATAGAGCGCGACGGACCAGGAAGCCAGCGTTGCTGCGTACAGGGCCGTTGCGATCAGTGGCGAGAACCCGCCGCCCAGGGTCTGTCCGAATTGGTAACCCATCGAAGCACCGCTGTACCTGAATTTGGTAGCGAAGAGCTCACTGATCAACGAGGCCAGCGGGCCGTAGATCATACCGGCCAAGACAGTGCCACCTGTCATTGCCACCGTGATCAATACAGGGTTCTTGGTGTCAACCAGGGCAAACATGGGAAATGCCCAGAGAGCGAAGGCAATCCCCCCGGCGAGTATGACGGGTCGACGACCCACCTTGTCGGAGATTGCTGAGCTGACCCAGTCGCTAAGGCCGTAGAAGACGAAAGCGATGGTCAGAGCGATAAGGCTTACGCCCGCATCAAGCTTGAGGCCGATGGTGATATAGCTGAGCAACCAGGTCACGAGGATGTATGCGAGCGTGCCGAATCCAAAACTGATCCCCGCTGCGAGGAGAAGCTCCTTGGGGTTGGACCTCATGACTTCCAGGATGGGTTTGCGGGTGGTCTTACCCTGCGCCTCTGCGGCTTTGAACACCGGGGTCTCTTTCAAGCGCAGCCGAATAATCAGGCCCGTCACCACGAGGATGATCGACAGCAGGAACGGGACCCGCCATCCCCACGCTTCGAAGGTCTCAGCAGGCATGAAACTCAAAGCGAAGAGCACGCCGGTGGACAGCAGTCCGCCGATCGCGGAGGATGCCGGAATTAACCCTGTATAAAAACCGCGCCTTTCCGGCGGCGCCGTCTCACTCACCATCAGAATGGCGCCACCGTACTCGCCTCCGAAGGAGAAGCCCTGCACAAATCGCAGCATCACGAGGAAAATGGACGCCCAAAAGCCGATTGCTGCGTAGGTCGGAAGTAGCCCGATGGCAGTGGTCGAAAGGCCTGCGATAAGCAGCATGGCCACCAAGACCCGTTTCCTGCCATGCAGGTCGCCAACATGTCCCGCTACCAAACTGCCAAGAGGCCGGGCAATGAAGCCGACGGCGTAGGTGGTAAACGATGCAAGTAGTGCTGCAGTCGGGTCGAAGCTCAGGAAGAACAGTTTTCCGAAGACCAGCGCGGCCACCGATCCGTACAGGACGAAATCATATTGCTCGATGATGTTGCCAACGACGCTACCGGCGACAGTACGGCGCAACAGCTTCTTCTCTTCTGGTCCGAACTTTCTGGTTTCTGCGGGTAGGACGATAGATGCGTCCTTCTCCCCGATCGATTGATTTGTCAGCAGGGCCTGGGACTTCGTCGTCCGCATAAGTTCTCCTGGGTGTTTTCGCCGGCGCAAAAGCGTAGCCGGGTTGCAAGTGGGTCCGGCCTGAAGATTCTCTTCATCGATCAGGTCGGTATGCCGACGCTACTTCGGCCCAACATGCGGCGTCAAGGAAAACTTTCGCGCTAAGTATCAAGCTCTCGTATTGCGATACTTCAGTTTTTGTCTTGGAGCAGTCTCGACCGCAGGGCAACCCTGGTCAAGGCATCCAAAGCCGCAGCCGGGTTTGCGATTCGTAGGCTTTTCCCTGCGGAAAGGACACGAGCTCGAATTGCATCCCCCACGGGGCCAGGAAGTAAACCCAACGCTGCCCCTTGCTCGCGCCGGAGCTCAGGGTCGGGTCCCCAAGCACCTGGATGCCGTGACCCTTGAGGTAGTCGACAGCTACATCGAGGTCCTCTACGTAGAAGGCGAGGTGATGACCTCCGATGTCGCTGTTGCGGGGCTGGTCCAAGCGTTGATCCGGCGAGGAATAGTTGAAGACTTCAAAATTGGATCCATTGAAGCAGCGGTAGAAGCGTATTTCCACCAGCGTTGCCTCCGGATGGACGTTGAGCTTGGTCCGCATCAACACGGGATCCTGCGGGTAGGGCCCCAAGGAGTAAACATGCTGACATCCAATGACTTTAACGAGGAATTCGTGTGCCTGTTCCATGTCGGGCACCGTGAATCCAACGTGGTCTGTCCCACGGATGCCCGGCAGCCCGCTTCGTTCGATGGGGGCGTTTTGCTGTTCGGCGTCCAGGTTCATCTACTTCTCCAGCCGCATGTCTCTAGCGATCAAATATCTCTGGGTGATCAAGCAGCGCAATGCGGGTTTTGCGGACGTGCATCGCCAGCAGTTCCTCTGCAGAGCGGATGTCACGCCGGCGGATTGCTGCCACGAGGAGCCGATGCTCCAAATTCGTGTCTCCGAGCCCCTCGGGACCGATCAGCTGTACGTACGCGCGCCGATAATGCTGGGTGGTATTCCAGAGTCTCTCGACCATCTCCAACAAGGTTGGCATGCCCGCATCCTGAAAACTCAACAGGTGGAACTCCCGGTCGAGTTCAACGAAGTCCTCCACCACGGTGCAATTTTCCATCTGCTCCGCCAGCTCGCTGAGCCGATCCATGGTTTCGGCACTGACGCTGTCAATGGCCTGCCCCAACGCAAGCGGCTCAATTCGTTCGCGAATCAGATACGTCTCCTGGCACTCAGCGAGGTTCATTGAGCTGACCCAGGCACCCGAGGAGGCGACCAGCGTGACGAGACCATGCGATTCAAGAATGCGCAACGCTTCCCGAATCGGCAGCCTGCTCACGCCAAACTCTTCCGCAATCTGCTCCTGGCGGATCCTCGTGCCAGGTGCGAGATCGCCGTCGAGAATCCTCTGACTCAATTCGTTTGCGATGCGCTGACTTGCAGCACCCGACTTCTTCAACAGAACAGCTTCGATGGCCATAGCTACAGCATACGGACTCAGCGGCAATGGATCCATTCGATGATGTTTGGCGTGAAAAACGTGGTCGTATGCATTGCATTGGATCCATTCGCCCCTCTATGGTTGTACGAACGCCTCAAAGCCATTTCACGTTCGCCACCTGGGAGCCATAGATGTCAACCACCACGCCTTTGACCTACTCGACAGAGTGCACAGAGCTGCGGACAACCCGTAAAGACTGGGATGAAGCAGCTCCGGAGCTGCTCGAATCCATGCTGGTGCAGATGCACACCATTCGAATTTTCGAGGAAATTGTCCTGCAGCTGGCAGGTGAGGGCCTCGTACACGGCCCCGCCCACTCCAGCATCGGTCAGGAGGGTGCCGCCGTGGGATCCATTCTGGCGCTGAGGGGCGCCGACGGCGTCAACGGCACGCACCGAGGCCATCACCAATTCCTGGCAAAGGGTCTTGCTTACCTGTCCCCGAACGGCATGTCGATCATCGACGGGATAAAGAACGACCAAGTCACGGAGTTCATCCGACGAACGATGTCCGAGATTTTGGGTCTCAAAGCCGGTTTCAGCGGTGGTCGGGGCGGCTCAATGCATCTGCAGTGGCTTGAGGCCGGAGCGCTGGGTACGAACGCGATCGTGGGTGGCGGAGTGCCGCTTGCCGCAGGCAACGCCTGGGCACAGCGCCATGATGCAGAAATCCACGACGGCGACGGGCCGGCAGGCGGCATGGGGGTCACCGTGACCTATTTCGGTGATGGCGCCTCAAACATAGGCTCGACTTTGGAGACGCTGAATCTTGCCGCTGCCTGGCGCCTGCCACTGTGCTTCTACATCGAGAACAACCTGTATGCCGTTTCGACCCATGTTGCCGACGTGACCGGTGAACCTCGGCTGGCGGCCCGTGGCCCTGGCTTCGGAATCAGATCCTGGCGCGTGGACGGGATGGATCCCCTCGCCGTCTACCTTGCCCAGAAGGCAGCCGTGGATCACATGCGCGCGGGCAAGGGAGCAACCCTCATCGAGGCGGAAACCTACCGCTATTTCCATCAGAACGGCCCGTTCCCCGGTAGCGCCTTCGGCTACCGGACGAAAGAGGAGGAGAAGCAGTGGCGTGATCGCGACCCGCTGGCCAAGCTGGCCGTCGAGATGACCCGGCGCGGACTCCTCACCGATGAACAACTGAGCGATCTCACCTCGCACATCACAGAGCACATCACCCGGATTGTGGACGGAATTACGGAGAAGGACCCGGAAAGCACCAAAGGCGCCCGCCGCATCCGCCCGACGCTTTGGCCCGATCCCACAGGGGTGGACACGGACATCAGGAGCGAACCTGCGCTGACAGGATCAACCTCCGGAGAAGGCACCGAAACCGGCACCGAGGAGCGCCGCTTCGTAGATGCAATTGCAGATGTACTGGGGCGCCGGATGGACGTTGACCCGGGTGTGTTGGTCCTGGGCGAGGACGTTCACCGGCTCAAGGGCGGCACCAACGGGGCAACCCGCGGGCTGAAGGACGCCTATCCCGACCGGGTCCTTGGGACGCCTATCAGTGAGAACGCCTTCGCAGGCCTGGCAGGCGGACTGTCCATGACAGGGCGCTACAAACCAGTTGTTGAGTTCATGTACTCGGACTTCCTGTGGGTCGCCGCTGACCAGATTTTTAACCAGATCGGCAAGGCACGGCACATGTTCGGCGGCCAGTCCGCGATGCCCGTGGTTCTGCGCTCCAAGGTTGCAATGGGAGCAGGTTATGGCTCCCAGCATTCCATGGACCCGGCAGGTATCTTCGCCAACAACCCGGGCTGGCGAATCGTAGCGCCGTCAACTCCGCACGACTACATCGGCCTGATGAATACTGCGCTGGAACTCCAGGACCCGGTGCTTGTGCTTGAGCACGTCGACCTCTACGGGACCAAGGGAGACATACCCGCTGGAAATCTCGACTACCAGTTGCCCGTTGGCAAGGCTGCCGTGCGTCGCGCAGGCGAAGGCGTCACCGTACTGAGCTACCTGAACATGGTGGACGTTTCCCTCCGGGCTGCCGGGCAGCGAATGGATCTCGATCCCGAAATCATTGATCTCCGGTGGCTTGACCGAGCCTCCCTGGACTGGGACACGATCGGCGCCTCAATCCAGAAAACCAACAACGTCCTGATCGTCGAGCAAGGCGCCCGGGGCACCTCATATGGCGGCTGGCTGTCCGACGAGATCCAACGCAGATTCTTCGACTACCTCGACCAGCCCGTTCAAAGAGTTACGGGCAGGGAAGCGGCGCCGAGCATATCGAAAGTCCTTGAGGCTGCCGCCAATGCCGATATCGACGACGTCCTTGCCGGCTTGGACGAAATAGCCCGCAACCTCGGCCGTTCCTGAACCGGCTCCCATCAAAGGATATTCACCATGGCAACCATCATCACCATGCCGGCCGTCGTCGCAGACGCCACCGAAGCAGCCCTCCAGGACTGGCTCGTGAAAATAGGCGACACGATCGCCGCCGGACAGCCCATCGCCGAAATTGAGACTGAAAAGGCCACTGTTGAGCTACAGGCTGAGTTTCCGGGCACCATAGGAAGGCTGTTAATACAGCCTGGAACTTCCGTAGGTGTCGGTGAGCCCATTGCCGTCCTCGTGGAAGCCGGGGAAGATGAGGCGGCCATCGACAAGCAGATCGCCTCCGCTGGCGGCGCCTCGCACAGCCTTTCAGAGCACCTTGTTCCGGCGGACACTGAAGCCCCAACAACCCGGGATCCGCGGCGTGGGGCTCCGGACTCCAGCCCTGAAGCGTCCAGCAAGAATCAAGGACCGGGCTCGCGCATCTTCGGGTCACCCCTGGCCCGAAAGCTCGCAAAAGAAATGGGGATAGACCTCTCAGCATTGGAGGGCTCCGGACCCAACGGCAGGATCCTGCGCGGGGACGTTGAAGCGGCCGGAAGGCATCAAGCAGTGAGCTCACAGCCCGTCCCCGAGGCGGAAGAACCCGCTCCCCCGATGGCTTCATCGCAGACGGGAGCGCAAAACTTCCAGGACGTACCACTCTCCGGCATGCGCAAGGCCATTGCCAGGCGGCTGACCGAGTCCAAGACCAGCGTTCCCCATTTCTATGTCTCCATTGACGTCGAAATGGACGCGCTCCTGGCCTTACGCAAACAGATCCATCAGGACATGCCCGCCCAGGGACAGAAAACGACCGTCAACGACCTCGTTCTGAAAGCCCTGGGAGGCGCCCTCGTGGACGTGCCCGCTGCAAATGCTTCCTGGCAAGGCGACGCCATCCGCCGCTATTCCACTGTCGATGTCTCCGTGGCCATCGCGACCACGGACGGCCTGCTGACACCGGTGGTCCGCGGCCTGGAAAACCTCTCCCTCAGCTCTGTGGGCAGGCTGATGGGTGACTACAAAGAACGTGCCGCCGCCGGCCGGATCCGGCAGCAAGAACTCGACGGTGGGTCCTTCAGCCTCACGAACCTGGGCATGTACGGAACACGGGAGTTCTCGGCCATCCTGAACCCGCCCCAGGCAGGGATCCTGGCCGTCGGTGCGGCGGAACAGCGCGCCGTGGTGCGCTCCGGCCAGTTGGCAGTTGCCACGGTCATGAGCTGCACCCTCTCCGCAGACCACCGTGTTATCGACGGCGCGGTGGCAGCCCAGTTGCTGGCAGCATTCAAGGCGCGCATAGAGAACCCCCTCAGCATTCTCCTGTAGTCCCATCCACCAACTGAACCGTGTTGCGCAAAGACGCGGCATCCAGCGAAAAGGTCCTATCCATGACTCAAGTAACAGCCGAGCACGACGAATTGCAAGAGGCCGTGCTGCAGCCATCCCTCAAATCCGCTGGCCATATCATCGTTGATACGCTGGCCGCCCATGGCATCAAGCGGGCGCATGTGGTGCCGGGCGAGAGCTTTCTTGACGTTCTTGACGGGCTCCACGGCTCCCCCATCGAAACCATCGTTTGCCGCCATGAGGGTGGTGCCACATACATGGCCGAGGCTGATGGGAAAATGAACCAGCTGCCGGGGATCGCGATGGTTACCCGTGGACCCGGCGCCGCCAATGCCCATGTTGGACTGCATACAGCATGGCAGGACTCAACGCCCATGGTTCTGTTCGTGGGGCTGATCCCCTTCGCCCATAGGGACCGCGAGGCCTTCCAGGAATTCGATATCAAAGCCTGGTTCGATACGGGCGCGAAGCGTGTGATGGTCTTGGACAACGCGGCACGCGCTTCCGAAATCGTTGCCGAAGCCTTGTTCGCGGCGATGAGCGGGCGCCCCGGTCCCGTCGTTGTTGGCCTGCCGGAAGACGTTATCCGCCAGCAGATCCCCGCGGAACTCCATCCAGCCATCCCTGTCGCCACCGGCGGAATGACCACTGTGGACGCCGCCGCGCTGGCCGATGCCTTGGCCGCATCCAGCAAGCCACTGTTTGTGACAGGTGGGAACGACTGGACCCAGGAAGGCGCGGACCAGCTCACGCGCTGGCTGGAAAAGCACCACATCCCGGCCGCAGCTGAATGGCGCACCGAAGGCACCATCCCCTTCGATTCGGCGTCCTACGTAGGCCCCATCGGCTACGGCCGGCCCCGACCCACCTATGATCTGCTGGAAGAAACCGACCTGCTGATCTTTGTGGGCACGGTTCCCGGGGATGTTATTACCAACGGATTCCTCTGCCGCCAGGACTGGGCAAAAAAGAACTTCCTTGTCACCATCGACCCCTCGCTCCGTGGCCGCTCGGGTCCGGTCTCCTACCAAATCCTGGCCAAACCGGACGTCTTTATCCGTGACCTGGCAAAGATAGATCTTCCCGTCAAGGATGAATGGGTGAACTGGATGTCGAAAATGCGCAGGGAGCAGGAAGCCTTCGCCAGCCTGCCCCCGGCGACGCCGTCGGCTGGCCCCGCACGGATGGACACCCTGATGGCCAACCTCGTCCCCACGCTGCCTGCTGACGCCATGGTGACCCTCGGTGCCGGGGAGCACACCAACTGGGCCCACCGCTACTTCCCCACCCAACGTTATGCCTCGATGATCAGTGCCCGGAACGGTTCCATGGGATACTCGGTCCCCTCCGCCATCGCCGCATCCCTGGAATACCCAGGCCGGCGTGTGGTGACCATTGCCGGTGACGGCGAATTCCTGATGAACGGCCAGGAACTCGCGACAGCCGCCCAATACGGCGCCACTCCCTTGGTCATCGTCATGGACAACCAGGAGTACGGCACCATCCGCACCCACCAGGAACGTCACTACCCGGAGCGGGTGTCAGGGACCCAGTTGAAGAACCCGGAATTCGCGCTCATGGCGCAGGCCTTCGGCGGCTTCGGGATCAAGGTGGAACTTGATGCTGACATTCCTGCAGCCATCAAGGCTGCTCTGAAAGCCATAGACGAGGACCGCGTGTTTGCGCTCATCCATCTGGTGGTTGAGCAGAGAGTCAAAGCCTACTAACCACCCATCCGCCATCGGCTCACTTGAGCCGCTCCAACCCTCAACTTTTAAGGACTTCCCTTCATGACAGTTTCTGCGCTTTCCCCTGCCGTTTCATCTGAACGCGAAGCCGCGCTCCTCGCGTCCGTGCCTACTGGCTTGTTGATCGGTGGGCAGTGGCGGGATGCGTCCGACGGCGGCACGTTCGAGGTGCACGATCCCGCCACCGGGGAGGTGCTCGCCACGCTCGCCTCGGCGACCAGCGAAGACGCGGTCGCAGCGTTGGATGCCGCCGACGTGGCCCAGGCCTCCTGGGCACGGACCGCGCCGCGGACCCGGGCCGAGATCCTGCGCCGGGCCTTTGACTTGGTGACTGAACGGGCTGAGGACTTCGCTTTGCTGATGACCTTGGAAATGGGCAAACCCCTGCCCGAAGCACGCGGCGAAGTGACGTACGGGGCTGAGTTCCTGCGTTGGTTCTCCGAAGAAACCGTCCGCGACTACGGCCGGTACCTCACCACCCCCGAGGGCAAGAACAAGATCCTGGTCCAGCACAAACCCGTCGGACCCTGCCTGCTGATCACCCCGTGGAACTTCCCGCTGGCGATGGCCACCCGCAAGGTCGCCCCCGCCGTCGCGGCCGGCTGCACCATGGTCCTCAAACCCGCCAAGCTCACACCGTTGACGGCCCAGTACTTCGCCAAGACCATGCTCGACGCCGGCCTGCCCGCCGGAGTCCTGAACGTCGTCGCCTCCTCCAGYGCGTCSGGCRTCTCCGGGCCGYTGYTGMAGGATTCACGGYTGCGGAAGRTCTCCTTCACCGGATCMACCCCYGTCGGGAAGCGGCTCATGGCCGACGCSGCACAGAACGTCCTSCGCACYTCCATGGAGCTCGGTGGGAACGCCCCGTTCATCGTGTTCGAAGACGCAGACCTCGATGCCGCCGTGGAAGGCGCGATGGCCGCGAAGATGCGGAACATGGGCGAAGCCTGCACCGCCGCCAACCGCTTCCTCGTCCATTCCTCGGTCGCTGCGGAGTTCACGGCCAAGTTCGCCGCCGCCATGGGCGCGCTGGTGACCGGCCGCGGAACGGAAACCACCACGCAGGTTGGTCCGCTGATCGACGCCGGGGCCCGGGAGGATGTGCACGCTCTGGTGAGTGCCGCCGTCGACGCCGGAGCTGTTGCAGTTACGGGCGGTGCGCCCGTGGACGGACCCGGGTACTTTTACCAGCCCACCGTCCTGGCGGATGTTCCGAACGACGCAGCGATCCTGGGCCAGGAGATCTTCGGACCCGTCGCCCCCGTCACCACCTTTACCAGCGAAGAGGACGCCATCCGCCTGGCCAACGCCTCCGAGTACGGGCTCGCGTCCTACCTCTACAGCAAGGATTTCAACCGCCTCCTACGGGTTGCGGAGCAGATCGAGTTCGGCATGGTCGGCTTCAACGCCGGCGTCATCTCCAACGCCGCAGCACCCTTTGGCGGGGTCAAACAATCCGGCCTCGGACGCGAAGGCGGCTCCGAAGGCATCAACGAATACACCACCACCCAATACATCGGCATCGCCGACCCCTACGCCCGCTGAACGCCGGAACACACAGAAGCGCTTGCCGGCCCCTGTAGAGGGAGCCGGCAGGCGCTTTAGTGTTGGGCCAGACAACGTTGGTCCAGGGAAGGCAGTCGCCGCAGATGCAGTGACTACCGCGAGAATTCTGTGGGCGGGCTGTCCACCCAGTCCAGGTAGATCGGGTCCTCCGGGTGCCAAGCTCCCCAGTGTGAGACACGAGGGACATTTACGACGTCCCAATCCGAGTTGATGGGCCGGACGTCGATCCAGTCCCAGACGCAGGTCCGATGAAGGATCTTCCACACGCCATCGCGCTTCTCGCACAGATCGCGGTAGCGGCCTGCCTGGAACATTGTTACTTCGGGCTCTTTGAAGGGGACAACGCAGATGAACATGCTTTCGCGCTTCGCCCGATTGCCGTCGATCTCGGACAAGACATTGGAGATATGGTGGCTGCAACTGTGGATCTTGTCGTGCCAGGTCATGGCTGCATCGGCCCACCCATGGCCGTTTCCGACGTAGCTGCCGTGATCATCGAATGAATCAGGCCAGTAGGTGGATTTCATCAGCTCGCGGTCGTGCCGGTCCGCGCCCCTCGCGTACAACATCAGATTGTCGTGGAGGGCTTGCTTGTCATACAACTCAGTTAGTTGAGCATCTGTGAGAGACATATATCCAGACTTTCTACTTCAAACGTCAGGCAGCTTCTTTGACTACCCTCGTTGGGGTTGTTAGAACGTGCGTGCGGCGACCCGCACTGGTTCGGCCCGCTTCAGGGCCTCGCCCAGACGCTCAGCTGACACAGGTGCCGCGGGAGCTTCGAGCATGCTTTCGTCCGGGGTTGCGGGGTCAGCCAGGTAAAGCCTGGTGTAGGCAGCGGCTTCCGGCTCGAAACGCCAGCTCTCAGCCAGCGCGCCAGCGTCCACCGCATCGAAACCCAGTTGCTCGATGACGCCCATTACCTTGGTTTTGGCAGAGATGTCATCGCCCGCCACCGGAAGGGCGGTGCGATCGGAGGCGCCGGCGGGGCGAACCAGCTGCGGAATGTGGTGCGCCAGGATGTTATTGAATGCCTTTGTCAGGCCGGCTCCTTGAAAGTGCCGCAGGACAAGCTCGCTCGTAGTGAGCCGTTCCTCGTCGAGCTCAGCCACCCTTCCATCCCGGAACGGGTAGTAGTTGGTGGTGTCCAGTACAGCTTTCCCTTCCAGAAGGGAGGCAGGAACGGCGGTGTGTGCCGTGAGCGGCACGGACAGCACCACAACGTCTCCGGCCGCTGCGGCCTGTTCGACGGTGCCGGCGGAAGCCAGGGGTCCCAGCTCTGACACGAAGCCGGCTAGGGTCTCCGTGCCGCGGGAGTTCGACAGCACTACACGGATCCCGGCATTTACGGCCAGACGCGCGATGGCAGCACCGATGTTTCCGGTGCCAATAATTCCAAGGGTGGTCATATCTATTCCTCTTTCGAGAGTGGTGGATTGGAGGTGGAGCATCCGGGGACCGGCCCGGATTCAGGGTCCGAAATGATGGCCGGGAGGTGACCGGTTGCATCGAGCACGATGTCGAGCCACGCAACCCGATTGGCGAACCGCTTGGCCTTGTGCGGAGCGGTCCACCGGTAGGCGTCGTTTTCCCAGTTGATCTTCAGCCGCCGGCGGGACGTCACAGCAGTGAAAGTGTGGATGAGCCACGGATTCCCCAAACCGTCGGCCACCACCACGTCCGGTCCCGGCAGGAGGGCCAGGAGATCTTTGTCTTGGAGGCCGGTTTCTTCAAATAACTCTTCAAGGGTCTGTTGTTCAGGCGTGGCACCTGCTTCCATAAAACCGGTGATGCAATGCCAAAGACCGCAGTCGTGACCAAGATTTCCGCTTCTTCTGAACAGGGCAATTTTGTCTCGCCACTGGACGACGGCCGCTATCACGGTACGGTCCGCAGGGATGTCATGCGCAGCGAGGGACGGAATCCCGACACTGGACACCGCATCAATGGCGCTCATATTTTCCTCCCAGCGCGTATCTACCTCCCACGTGCAGCAACCGGCTCAGGCCGCTACACGACGTCGATCGACCGGGAGTTAACAAGCTCGCGGAACTTTGCACCGTGCCAGATGAGCGGCTCGTTTTCCCCAACTCCGAGCTTCTTCACCTCAAGCAGCGCCATCCAGTGGTCGCCGGCTTCTGAAACCTCATGGATGGAGCACTCGAGCCACAATGCCGCGTCTTCTATGAACACGGCCCCGTCCTCACCGACGTCGATTGCCACCTGCTCAAACCGTGCAGCGCGGTCCCTGCCTGCGAGCTTGCGGGTCAGATGCCCTTGCCCCTTGCCAAAGATCGAAACCCCGAGCGAGGCAGCGTCCTTGATCTGTTCCCACGTCTCCGACGACTTCTGCACAGCTACCGCAACCAGGCACGGTTCCAGTGATACTCCAACCATGAACGATGACGCAACGAGTGCATGCTTCTCATCGCCGGCTTCAATCGCCAGCACTGCAACGCCGGAGGGAAACTGCGCGAACGTGCTTCGCACCAGCAAGGGGTCGTTGCCGAACGCGCTGACCTTCGGCCGGGTCATAAATTTTTGGCTCATGATTTCTTCCTCTCGGTGCCCGTGTCGAGTGGTCGCTCTCGAACCACTCCCGGACCGAATACGCCGGGACCCCTACGCAGCGGTCTGGCCGCCGTCAACCGGCAGTGCGATGCCGGTGATGTACGAAGACTGCTCACTGCCGAGGAACAAGACCGCATTAGCTACTTCTTCTGCGGTTCCGACCCGACGTGCCGGAACCATATTGATGAGGTAGTCGGCGGCGGCAGGGTTTTCCGCGAGGCCTTCTTCCATCATTGGCGTCCTAATGGGGCCTGGGCAGATGGAATTCGCGCGAATATTCTGTGCCGCGTATTCGAGTGCGATGGTGCGGGTCAACCCCAGGAGGCCGGTCTTGGAGGCGCTGTAGCTGCCATACAAGGGCGTCCCCATCAAGGCTGCGGCTGAAGCCACATTGACTATCGATCCCCCGCCGCGCTCCAACATTGCCGGAATGGCAAACTTCATCGTGAGGAAAGCACCCCGGAGATTCACGTTGATCATCTTGTCGAAGTCCGATTCCAGCGCCTCATGGTGCTGCACCATTGGGGCATTTGCACCTGCGATATTGCACAGGATGTCGAGTCCACCGAATTCGCTGACGGCCAAGCTGACCATGGCCTTGGCGTCTACCGAGTTTGAGATGTCAGCCTGGATCGGCACCGTGCGGTCTCCCAGCTCGACTGCCGTCTTCTCCTGGGCCCCGGAGAAGTCCGCCAGGACAATGTTTGCGCCATGCTGATGAAACAGGCGGGCGGTTGCCAAACCCATGCCTGAACCCGCACCGGTGATTATTGCTGTCTTGCCTTCAAGTATGTTGTCCATGGTTGTTCCTTCATGTCCTGGTAGTTGGCCCACCATCAACGCTATGAGCGGATGGGGCTGCAACGGCATGGCCATCGGCGCCAACAAGGAAGGAAACTGCGCCAAGATGTGTCCTCGGCGAACACTGCCCGCAGGAACAAAAAGGCTCCCCGGAAGCCTGAACTGGATGACCAGTCCGGCTTCCGGGGAGCCCGTTGGCTGTCTATCTACTTTGCTGAGAGAACCGCGTCGCGGCTCCGGCTTTCATTCCCGGTTTGTCCTGCACTACCAGGTGCGAAGGCCTTCGAAAACACGAAACCGCGGTAGTCATCGGAGACAACTTCCTGGACCTTTTTGACGTACTTGTCGAAGCCGCCGGCATACGGAATGAAATAGCGCGAGCCGTCGTATTTGTTGACGTGGACCATGTAGTTGTCCACGGCCCGGCGCAGGAGCGGCTCCGCGATCTCATTGCAGTGCTCGCCCCACTCCCGCTCTGCCTCAAGGCTGGCCTCAATGCGGACAGCGCCCTTCTTTTCGGCGTGAGCAATCATGTCCGCCACAAAATCAACGTGTTGGTTGTTCCCCACGAAGAAGTTTGCAAGCACACTGGGGCTCTGCGGGCCGGTAAGCATGAACAGGTTGGGGAATCCATGCGTCATGACCCCCAAATGGGTCTGCGGCTTATGGTTCCACCGGTCGCTGGGCTGTTGGCCGTGCTCATTGCGGACGTTGGCCTGGTCCAGGGCTCCCGTAAAGGCCTCGAAGCCGAGGGCAAAAACGATGAGATCAACCTCGTACTCATTGTTCCGGGTCTTGATCCCGGTCTTGGTGATGCGCTCCACCGGATCACTTCTCAAGTCAACCAGACTGACGTTGCTTTGATTGAAGATCGAGTAGTACCCGGTGTCGATGCAGAGGCGCCGTATGCCGATTGGGTAGGAGGTTGGCATCAGCTTCTTCGCGGTCTCCGGATCATGGATCATGTCGCGGATCTTGCCGCGGACGAATTCAGCTACAACGTTATTAACGTCGATGTTCGTCCCCTGGTCCGAGAAAGTTCCGAGCAAAGTCTGGCCCCCGAACGCCCATCTCGACTCGAGAATCTGCTGTTGCTGTTCCTCGGAAAAGTCGGAGGCCTTGCCCGCAAAGCCCTGCATGACGTACCCAACTGGAGAATTGTATGACTCATCACGCAGTTGCAGGACTTTCTTGTTGAGCCGGGCCTTCTTCCTCCTGTCCGCTGGGCCGTTGTGTGCAGGGATCGAGTAGTTCGGGGTCCTCTGCAGGACATAGAGTTGCCCGGCGGTCTTGGCGATCTCAGTCGCAGCCTGCACGCCTGAAGAGCCCGTTCCTATGACTGCCACGCGCTTGCCGGCAAACTCGACGGGGGTTTGTGGCCAGTGGCCGGTTTGATGCCATTCACCTTGGAAATCATCCAGGCCGGGGAAGTCCGGCTTGCGCGGCTTTGACAGCTGTCCGGTCGCCATGACCAGGTAGCGGGCCCAAACTGTCCGGCCCGTATTGGTCTTGATCAAGTATTTGTTCTCATGCGGCTGCCACTCAGCCGACGTCACCCAGGTGCTTAGCGAAAGGTTTCGGCGCACATCGAGGCGGTCCGCAACATAGTTCAGGTAGCGCAGGATTTCGGGTTGCGCTGCGTATCGTTCGCTCCAGTCCCATCCCGCGTAAAGTTCGGGATCAAACATGAAGGAGTAGCTGTGGCTCTCCAAGTCCACGCGGGCACCCGGGTAGGCATTGTGATACCAGACGCCCCCGACGCCGTCTGCTCCCTCAAAGCCGTGGACGTCATGTCCCAGATCTGCAAAACGGTGGAGGGCGTAGATGCCCCCCATGCCCGCGCCGATCACGACGACGGAATATTCCTCAGTCCCGTCTGCCTGATTTCGTACGTTTGAAAAGCCCACCGGATCTCCTTTGATGTCAGTGCGTCGGCTTCTTTGCCGATCCTCGTTCACAAATAACGGTTCACAAATAACGCTAAGAGCCGCTGGGGCAGGACCGGCATGGCAATGGACGCCAATATGGCGGGAAAATGCGTCAGCCAGTCATCCACCCGGTTAGCGTCAACTCATGCGGGTCTCGGCCAAGGCGACGATCGCTACGGCGCTCGTGGTCTCCACACCTAACTGGTTAATGGCCTTCAGTGTGAGTTCAGCGCATGCTCCATGGGTCTCATCGCGGAACACGCGCGTGACCTCGCCTCCGATCCACTGGGTATCACCGAAGACACCAGGCTGCTTAATGCGGACCGAAAGCGACACAAGATCCGCGTCGTCGCCCATCCAGTTGGTCACGCAGTGCGACATCCACGACACGCGCTGGTTGCCGTTGTCGTACGCTCCCGGCATACCGATCGCATGCGCCATTGCAGCGTCCTGGTGTCCCAAGCTCGGGAAGGGCTCGGAGAGGAAGTGCTCGGGACCGAGGTTCGTCGGCGCGCTTGGGTCGCCGTTCCTCACTCGCTCCTGCTGGCGCACTCGGGTCTCGACGCCGCGGTAGCCGGCGGTACCGATTGCGCCCGCGTAATACGCAGTCATGGTGATGAGGTCGAGCGGACCCTTGACCACCTGCGGCACGACATCGCCGACGGATACCGTCTCAGCAAAACGCGTGCGCTGACCGCGGATCTCCTCAGCAAGGATCGCGGCTCGGATCTGGTCCTTCTCCTCGTCCGTGTAGACATGCGGATCTCGCGGTTCGTGCATCCGCTGGGCCTCGGAACTTCGAGCCACGCAGACGATCGTGTTACGGACGATCCCGACCAGCTCTTCGCCGACGAAGTAATCGGTGCGCCCCACCTGCTCCACGAGGCGGCCCGACCGGCGGCCAACCCGTTCGCGTACGTCCTCGACGAAGGCGCGGGCCCGCACCCGCTCCCCCAGCCGGATCGGCCGGCGTAAGTCGAGGTCGGCACCAAGATGAATGGCCTGGAGGCCCTCTGACATGCCCATTGCGACTTCGGCGTCACACACGGAGTAGAGGAAGGTGGGGGGTGCAATCCGGGTACCGTACCGCGTTGTCTGCGCGTACGAATCGGATAGCCACAGCGGGTTCTCGTCGCCGATCCCCCATGCGTAGTGGCGGATCGAGTCGGTGCTGGCCTCCTCGTTCCATTGCACGATAACGGCTGACTCGCCGACAAAGCTCTTCATGTAAGCGACGTCTTCATCGGTGATCTGCTTTGCCGGTACGGCAGTAGCTACGCTGGTCATGTTGTTGGTCCTAACGAGGTGGTGTGGACTGAGACGACAGCATCGACGACCGTGACGGTTGCTGTCGTCGGGTCCGCAAGGATGGGATTGAATTCGAACTCGTGGATGTTCCCGTGCCGTTCGGCCCAGGCAACTATGTCGATCACAGTGCTCGTAAGGGCCTCGAGGGTCTTCCCGCCAGCCTCACCGCGAAGGCTGGTGGCCACAACGCGCGCGTCAGAGATGGCTTGCCGGACCTCCGACCGGGACACAGGGAGCGGAAGGATACGTATATCGTCGATTGCCTCAGTCATCCCGCCGCCGGCACCGATGACGAGGACCGGACCAAACTCTGGATCACGTCGAAGCCCCAGGAGGACCTCAGTCTTCCCGGGTGCCATCGATTGGACGGAGATCGTCGCGGCCTCCCCCTGGATGGACGCGAGCTGGGTAGCTGCCGCACGCGCGCTGTCGGCGTCGTTGACGCCGATGAAGACGCCGCCGGCGTCCGCCTTGTGCAGGATCTCGGCGTCGTCAATTTTGATCGCGACCGGGAAGCCAATCTCCTCGGCAGCCCGGACAACGCCGTCGACATCACGGACGGCGCGGCTGGCGGGCACAGGGACACCGGATTCCGCCAAGGATTCAGCCACCTCACGCCACGTCAGGTTGGACGTCCCGTCAGTCGTCGTCGTCTTGAGGGCCCTCCCCACGAGATCTCCGCGGTTGGCACGGGTTCTTTGGACCTGGGCCCATGAAGATGCGGCCGCGATTGCATCCAGCGCACGCCCCGCTGTAGGCAGGGAAAGCACTCCTGCTTCGCGCAGGATCCCGGCCTGGGCGGCCGTGACCCGGTCGTCCTCGGACAACGGGACCACCATGACGCGTACTCCCGCCGGGATGCTCATCCCGGCGATACCGGCCGCCAACTCATCGAAATCGTGCGCGAGCCGGGTCGCCGTCACGATAACCCAACCGTCCGACGTCATGGCGAAGACCCGTTCAAGGATGCGCAGGTAGTCGGCAGTGGATGACTGGACTCCGACGTCGATAGGGTTGCCCAGATGATTGCTGCCAACCGCATCGCCGATTGATTGGAGCGCATCTGGTTCAAGATCCCGGAAAATCAGGCCGCGGTCATCGGCCAGGTCGTTCCAGAGCCCCACCTGGGCGCCGGAAGTCGTGACGACCGTCAGTTCCTGGTCACCGCCGGAGAGCCGTCCATGGAAGACGTCGAACGTCTCGGTCAAATCAAGGAGTTGCTCAGGCGAGGTACACACCATTCCGAAACGGTGGCACAGGACGCTCAGAGCGACACGGCCGCTGCCCGCCAGCTTCCCGGTATGCGACTGGGCGCTCATCGCGCCGCGGGTGGACCGTCCCAGTTTCAGGACGATGACCGGGATTCCGCGGTCCCCCGCAGCGGTTGCAGCGGCTTCGAGGTCGTCGTTTGCGCTGAAGCTCTCCACGATGCAGGTGAGGACATGCGTGTCCGGATCAGCGCCCAACCACTGCGCCCAGTCGGTAAAGCCCGTAGAAATCTCGTTCCCTGAGCTGGCCCATGCACTCAAGCCACTCGCGCCGCGTGCGGAAAGGGACTGCATGAGCGCGTTTCCCAGTCCACCGCTCTGGCTGAACATCGCCACGTGACCTGCCGGAATCGCACTACGCTGCAAGACCGAGGAGAACGTTGCGGTCAGTGACCGGCCCACGTGCATAAAGCCGATGCAGTTGGGCCCGATAAGTCGGGTGGTGCCCTTGGCCAATTCTGCACGGAGCAACTCGTCGCGGTCGTGCCTGCCGGTCTCACCGAAGCCGGCAGCGAAGGCCACCGCGAAGGGGACGCCGAGCGCCACGCACTCGCGAAGATCCTCGATGACCCTGTCGGCCGGTCCCACGAGGACGGCAACGTCGGGCACCTCGGGGAGGTCGGAGAGGCTCTGCACGGTGGGTACACCGAGCACTTCCTTGTGCACGCTGCTGACTGCGTAGTACCGCCCCTCGAAGCCGAGCCGGGCGAGGTAATCCAAGGTCCGTCCCGAGGTCTTCCATGCGTCCCGGGAGGGGCCAACCACCGCCACGCTCTCTGCCTTCAGAGGGTTATCGATGCGCACCGGGCTCAAAACGGCCTTGCTATCCAACATTTACATTCCTCCAGTACGTCGGATGGTCCCCGGCCTGCGGCGGGCGGGGACTTCTATTGCCTCGACCACGACGCCGAGATCACGTTCGGTATCGAAGTAGGCAAATCCGCCGTCGCCGCCCTGGCCATAGCCACGCGCGGTTTGCGTAACCCGATATCCGGACCCTTCCATCAGCGTGATCGCGTCATCCAAGCTGTCCACGAAGACGCCCAAGTGGTGCAGGCCGGTGCGCCCCTGTTCGGTGAACTCGTGATAAATACTTGGACCGGCCAATGGCTGGATGAGCTCGATCTGGGGATTGGACCCGCCCATGGCGAGCTTCATGGCAAAAGCGCCTTCCTCGGCGCCAAAGCGTGACCAGGGCATGAACTCCTGGTCATAGCTGTAACAAGTCCACTCGTCGATGCCGAAGGCGCGTCCGTACAAGTCGATAGCCTCGTCTAGGTCCGGCACGAGGATCCCTACCTGTGCCACTTTTCCTATCGGAACAGAAGCTGCGACCTGAGCCTTCGGCAGCAGATCTCCAGATTCCGTTCCTGCAGCGGGCCTGGCAGCGTCGCCATTCCGCTCAAACTCTCTTGATGTGATAGTTGCATTCATAATGTAATAACTACGCTAGCTTTCTGCTTGCTGTCAACGGATGAAATGCTGTCCCGGGTACCGACTCTTTCTCACGGCGCTGTAGCTCTCCTTTCGCCATGTGCGTATGATTTCCGCATGGCAAGTACAACTAAGGCAGTCGACAAACCGTCCCCCGACAGCGAAGCTCCGAAGGACCTGGTGCAGTCGGTTGCCCGGGCCCTGAACATCGTTGATGTCGTTGCGGCGTCGAAGGAGCCCATGCGGGCCCAGTCCATCGCGAGCGCAGTAAACCTGCACATTGCGACGACCTCCCATTTACTGGCGACGCTTGTACATGCCGGTTATCTGGAACGTAACGAGCGCACCTACAAACTCGCCGCCGGGAAAATCCTGGATCTCAGTTCGCGCGTGGAAGACGACTGGCGTCCGTCGCCCCTGGCGCTGCGTCTCTTGAAGATGGTGGTTGATGCTACCGGCGAAAGCGCCTACCTTTCCGCGTGGCAAGGCGGCACTGTCACTGTGGTCGCCGTTGAGGAGGGCAGCCACGCGGTTCGGGTAGCGGATCTTAGGGTTGGCGTTTCCGGCGACATTCATGCTCGCGCCTCAGGCAAGGCCCTCCTCGCCTTCGGTCCCGAATCACAACTGGAACGGATCCGGTCCGTAGACGGTGAACTCACGCGGCGAACCGAGCATACGATCACTACCCTTCCTGAATTCTTGGCCGATCTTGAGGTGACCAGATCGCGTGGTTACGCACTGGACCACCAGGAATACGTCCTGGGCGTCTGCGGCATGGCAGTTCCTCTCTTCGAAGGCTCGCAACGCCCCCGCACTGCTCTGACGATTACGGTCCCGCTTCATCGATTTACCAACGAGGAGCACTTCCAGGTGTGCCTCGATGCTCTGATGGAAGCCCGTCGCCTCGACGAAGAAGAAGGAGACTCAACCCAGCCGTAGTACGTCAAGTTCCAGTACCGGCCCCCCTTCCCCGTGAAAAACTTCCAGAGATGTCCGGGGGCCGTCCTCCAACCGTGGAAAATCTGAGCTGGCAAGGTAAGCGCACAAGCGGGTTCCCTTCGAAAGCCGGATCGCGGTGGATCCAAGATCCACGGTGATTGGCTTCCCGCTTCCACCGTCCCCACTGCTGTATGAGGACCCCTCGCAGAGCAGCTCCGAGGAGCCGTTGTCATCAAGTGTCGCCAGCTTGATGACCACAGGCGTGGGACCCGTGGCCGCCACCTTGAGGCTGCACGTGACCGACCCGAGGATCTCGACGTCTTCGAAGAGTGGTTCCGAAACGAACGACTGCACGTCATGGCGCGCGCTCAACGCGTCCACCATTCGCGGACCTGAATTCGCGCCCACCTTGTAGCCTGGAAAGAATGTTCGCCCGCCGATTGTCGGTACAGGCGGCTCCAGTGACAGCCCGGCGTAGGTATCCGTACTCGTTACAGCACCGTCCGGCCTGCTGGAGCGTAACTGAAGCTGCATTCTCTGTGTGTCATCCGGCGGCCAGCTTGAGAAGCATCGCCATTCATCAGCTCCCATGGAGAAAACACTCACAGGGTGGTCAGCGTGGTTGCGGCCGTCGCGTATTTCCTCCAACCAACCGAGCTGGAGGGAGGTCGGGTCCAGGCTGTCAAACGATGATGCAGGACCAAAGAAGCGCGCCGGGAACCATCCGCCCATGAGACCGTGCGCCCAGGGCCCTATCAAGAGGCGATCATGGAGACTCCGCGCACCCATGGCCTCTCGTCGGACAAAACTGGCAACTGTTCCTGGAAGGAAAATGTCGAACCAGCCTCCGATGACAAACGCCGGCACCTCAACGTGCCCAGCCAGCTCCGGATCCACCAGCGAACGGCTACGATCCCGCCAGTCGCGCAGGTACGGCGCGAATTCCCCCGCCTCCTCGATGAGTTGGTGAAAAGTACGGATTTTCCCCTCTGCGACGTTCCGCTCCAGGCCTGCGATCCGCGGACGGCTATTTTCATCCATACCGGCGCTTGCGAGGAGAATCGACACCCAGTGTGCAAGGAATCCCAACACGACGTTGTCGTCCTCATAAAGCCAACCGGAATGGACGTCGTCGGCGGTCACAGCGGGAACAATGCCAATGAGGCCTTCAGGATTCTTCGCCGCCGCCAACCACTGGCTGATACCTACGTATGACCCGCCCACCATGCCCACTTTGCCGTCGGACCACGGTTGCCCGCGCACCCACTGGATAGTGTCCACGCCATCATCGGCTTCATTCACAAAAGGAACGAAGTCGCCCTCGCTTCGAAACCGGCCCCGTACGTCCTGAACCACCACCGCCCAGCCGCTTTCCACGGCACGCAGGACGTTAATCCACGTGTTGGCGTGCGCGGGGTCATCCTTGGAGTAGGGCGTTCGTATCAGAACTGTGGACCGCGGTTCCCCATCACTTGGCCGGTACACATCTCCAGAGAGGGTAACGCCGTCGCGCATTGCGACAGGGACGTGCTTTTCAACTATCAGGGTCATGTCAGCCTTCGGTGTTTCGCAATCGCAGTCGGTCTGGCCTGGGATGGTCACCCAGCTGTTTGGACCATGTCCAGGCGCGGGTAGTGGTCAAGAAGTTCCGCGCCATTTGCCGTGACGACAACGAGGTTCTCAAGACGTACGCCTCCGACACGGTGCTGCCCTTCGATACCTTCGATGGCAATGACCATGCCTTCCTGGATCTCCTCAGGATGGTCAAGCGACCACGAGCGCGTAATGGTGGGCGGGTTGTAGTGGATTGCCCGGGACCCTGCGTTGACCAGGCCGATCCCGTGCCCCAGTTCGATGCTGAAACACTCTGCCTCGGACGGAAAGCCAAGATCTTCCGCGGGGGCAAGTACGGAGGCCACGTCAGCTGTGCTTGCGCCGGGTTTCATGAGCGACATCGCCAGATCCAAACGGTCCGTCAGCTTTGCGTAGGACGAGCGCTCGGCTGACGTCGGGGCGCGGCCCACGACGTATTGGCGGTAGAGACACGCGGTGTACCCCATGTAGGAAGTTCCGCAGGTGAGGAGGTAGGCGAGATCGCCATGCTCAACGATGCGGTCTCCACCGCTGATCCCACGGGGGAATGACAGTGGTCCGGAGAGCAGACGGGCGGCTCCCACTTCCGCACCGGCATCTTCAATGGCGCGACGGGCCATCAACGCGATCTGGGCCTGCTTGGTTCCGGGCCGCAATGCGGCCCGGGTCGCCTCAAACCCTGCGGTGCTCAAGCTCGCCGCCATCGAGATGCAGGAGATTTCATCAGCGGTCTTGATCGTTGAGCATTCGAGCAAGAGAGGGAGCCCGGGAATTGTTTGGATGCCTGCATCGGCCAGGGCATTCATACCGGGCTCATCAATCTCGCTGACGGCCAACTGCTCGCCCTCGAGAGATCGTGATGCAAGTTCGTCGCGGATCTGGGCTGCGAAAACGGCCGACAGTTCGGCAATTGCAGAAGTGGGCGCCACACCGCCGAGCCAAGAGATGGCTGGGCGCCACTGTGTGATCCATGGAGCCTGGTCGGGCATTTGCTGGAGGGATCCCGCTGGCGCGAACACGATTGGTTCCTCATCTGCGAAGAACAATGCATAGCCCACTTGGAGCGAGAATTCTCCCCACCAAAAACCTGTCAGATAACGCACGTTGTCCGCGCCCGTGAGCAGGAGCGCAGGTATGCCCTTGGAGCGCATCAGGGCCCGCATACGGTCAGCGCGTTCTCGACGCATCCGCTCGAGATCAACGCCTACGTGCAGTTCTGTACGTGCCGGTCCGAAGTGCAATTTCTGGTGATTTTCGGGCATCGTTGCCTTGGCCTTTCGTGTTTATGGATGTTAGTGCTGCGGCATTTCAACCGATCTTTGCTCTGAAACAACGCTAAGAGGGGGCGGACCCTGAGCGACACGGCATAGGACGCCAATGACGTAGGAAGCCACGCCAGACTTCCAGTTTGTTAACTCAGCGGCTATCGCTGCCCTGCGCAGTGACTGCCCACGCGGGGTCGCGCCGTTCCACAAAGGCCAGGGCACCCTCACGCGCTTCCGGTCCGCTTCGCAACGGAGCAACGATTTCTTCCTGGGCAGCGAAGCGCGCCTCCGCTGCGGCATACCGCGACTCCGAGATGATGCGTTTGGCAGTCTTCATTGCAACGGGTCCGTTGAGCTGGATTTTCCCGGCGAGTTCCAGTGCTGTGTCGAGTGCTTTGCCCGGCTCCGTCAGCCTGTTGATGAGGCCGAGCTCGGCGAGGCGGGCCGCAGTGATCGGCTCTCCCAGCAGCGCCAGCTCCATCGCGATGTGATACGGCATACGGTCCGGTAGGCGGAGTAGCCCGCCGCCTGCGGCGATCAGTCCCCGCTTTACCTCAGGAAGGGCAAACGAGGCCGTTGAGCTGGCCACGATCAAATCGCATGCGAGCGCAAGCTCAAATCCCCCTGCGTAGGCGTAGCCTTCGACGGCGGCAATGACGGGTTTCACGGGCGGCCGACGGGTGATGCCGGCGAAACCACGTCCTTCAAGGACCGGAACGTCTCCCGCTGCAACCGATACGAGGTCAGCGCCTGCCGAGAAGTATCCGCCAGCGCCGGTGAGGATGGCGACGCTTGCAGAATCATCGGCGTCGAACGCATCGAACGCAGCTGCAAGCGCCAGTGCTGTGGGGCGGTCAATGGCATTTCGCTTGTGCGGACGGGTGATCGTCATGATGCGAACTCCCCCGGAGTTGCTGACGTGAACGCTTGGCTCACTCTGTTTGTTGCTTGCTCCCGCTTGAGGCTGGGTTTGTTGCATCGTTCATCCTTTGGGTCGTCATGATGGGAAGAGAGCTGCGGATTGCTGATCTAGATATTTTCAAATGGTGAATGTTACTAGCGTGATACGATAGTAACATTGCTACTTTCCACGAGGATTTCTTCTTTCTCGTGCTAGCCACAATTTCGGATGGAATGAAGGGAAATAACCATGAAACCCGCGCAAAGACTCCGGGAACTGCTCGCGGATTCCAAAATGATCATCGCGCCGGGAGCCTACGATGCACTCTCAGCGAAGTTGATTGAGCAAGCCGGCTTCGACGTCGTGCTTATCGCCGGGGGCACTTACTCCAACTTCCACTACGGGGTGCCGGATAACGGTTTTATCTCCCAGGGAGAACTCATCGAGGCCGGCAGGCGCATCACCGCAGTCACAGACCTGCCACTCATTCTCGACTTTGATGATGCAGGAGGATCACCCCTTCAAGCGTTCCGTGGCGTCCGACTTGCCGAGCAAGCCGGCGTCGCAGCCCTGCTGGTCGAAGACATGGTGCCTGCAACGAAGCACTTTTGGACACCCAGAGATGGCGGTGAGCGCTGGAAGCCGCAACTCAAACTTCGAACCGTCGAGGAGATGAGTGACATCATCCGTGCCTGCGTGGAAGCCCGGACGTCCCCGGATATGGTGATCGTGGCCCGATCGGACGCCAGCCGCTTTGGCTTCGACAACCTCGCCGAACGCATGGCTGCCTATTCTGCTGCCGGCGCTGACATGCTCTATCCGTGCGGCTACCCCCTCCTCGACCTGCCCAAGCTCTCAGAAGTCGTTCCTGGCAAGTACGTCATGGTGACCGTAAAGAATCCCACCCTGGAAGAGCGCCAGGAACTCGAAGACGCGGGTGTAAAGATGCTGCTGGTCATCAACACCGTGAACGGTGCCGTGGCGGGCTTTCGCGAGAATCTGTCCCTCCTCGCGCGTGGTGAGTTGCTCGAGGGCGAAGCAGAAGGCGGCGCCTACATTCCCATCATGGAAGCAATCGATGCGGCAGACTGGGCCCGCAAGGCCCGCCACTTCGGTTATTCCTGACAGTTTGTTGCAACTGATTCGCGAGCAGAAAGCGCCGACGACATCTCGAGTCGTCGGCGCTTCCGTTTGCATCAGGCCGGAGTTTTCACGCCCGCGGCCAGCTCCGGTCCGGTGAGCGGAGTCGGATTCCAGCCTTCGCCCATGGCAACAAGACCTTCAGTCATCATTCCGTGGCTGACCGCGTCATTCATGGTCTTTTTGAGCTCGTTCACCATCAGCATCCGCGTGGAACGCAGCGTCAGCGTAGGCTTCGCGGCAAGCATTCGGGCAAGTTCATATGCCCTGGTGACTACCTGATCCTTGGGCACGACTTCGTTTACGGCGCCCCATTCGTATGCCTGCTGCGCAGTGATCTCCTGGCCGGTGAGGTGGAAGTACCGGCCCCGGTTCAGGCCGATGACCAGCGGCCAGATGATCTGCATGCCGTCGCCGGGAATGTTTCCCTGGGAGAAATGTGCATGATCGGCGAACACGGCATCCTCGGAAGCGATGACGATGTCGCACAACAGCGCCTGCTCATTGTGATACCTCGCCGGACCGTTTACTGCGGCAATCATGGGAACCTCGATGTCGAGGTGGCCGAGCACAAGGCGCTTGGCGTCGTGATGAAGGCCTAGCCAGATCTCAGGGGTTACCCAGTTCTTGTTATCAATCGGGGCTTCCTTGTCGATGAAGGTGTCGCCCGCTCCGGTGATGATGACAACGCGGTTCCCCCGGTCCCTGCTGATGTCATCCCAGAGCGATGAAACATTGTCATGGACTCCCACACCCCAGACGACGTCGCTTCCATCCGTATGGAACGTGACCAGCAGAATGCCATCCTCGTCACGTTCCAATTTGATGTGCTCGTACTTGTCCTTGTAGTCATCAAACGTTATCCACGCCATCGTGAATCTCCTTATTTCTGTGATTGAGCCATGAGTCGCGCTCCATAAGGCCGTCCGGCCGGCGCGTCTAAACTCTCGTAATATGAACTATATATACAAATAGCGCGAGTTCTCCATAGTCGTTGGCAAAAATCCGCGCGAGGAATAGCGTTTCGTGCTGCCTTGGACCTGCTGGCGGCGGCAGGTCCAACTCTGCCGGAATCATGGAGCAGTCCTCCGGCCGGTGTAAGCGAGCAGGGCGCCGTCCAGTGTTGCCGGATCCGTGCTGTCCAAACGCGCCAGGACGTGACCATCGGGCCGTACAAGGATGGCCTCGTCCCCGTTTACACGGTAGGCGGCCGCCCACTCGGCCTCGGCAGCGACGAAGTCCCCTGAGGGCCCGAACGTCACCAAGCGGTATGGAATGCCATGAATGTCTGCGCGCCGCGCTGCCTCCCTTGCTGGCTCCGAACCGGAGCGCGCGAGGATGGTCAGTTCGCGTCCGAACAAATCAAGCGTTGAGGCAGTTTCCTCGGCGTTGAGCCACACGTGCGGGGCGCGTTCACCCACGGCAGCAGTTGGCGTGAAGGTTCCCACCGGCCAGCCGGCATCCGGCGAGGTGGGTCCCGCTACCGCTCCACGGTTATAGCGGAATCCGATGTCCAGGCCAGGGTGTACAAAGTTTTCCGGCCGGAAGGAGCGGGGGCCTTCATCGGCGTTACCCACAATAGATCGGAAGTTGCGGACGGATTCGGCCATATTAAACACTGCAACGGGCCGCCGCTCCACTTCGTAGGTGGCCAGGAGGGCAGGATCAGCCCAGCCCTTGAGAACAGCTGCCAGCTTCCATGCGATGTTGTGGACGTCCTGAATGCCGGTGTTTTGGTTGAAGCCGCCGTATGGAGGCATGACGTGCACGGCGTCTCCGGCGAGCAGGATCCGGCCGGACTGGTAGCTGTCTGCCACCCAGGCGCCCACAGTCCAGGTCCGGGCGTCCATTAACTCCACCGACTCGTGAGGATCGCCGATCGCGTCCCGTATTTGCGTCGTCCAGTCAATGTCCTCGAAGGGCACCCTGTCCATGACCAGTGGGCGGCCCAGCATCGCTACCCGATCGGTCGCGTCAACGGGAGCGATCACGACAGCGCCGATGGTCTCTGGATTATCGAGATAGATAAAGCTGGACGGATCGCCCGTGCGCCGCTGGATAACAGGCGAACGGAACAGCACGCTCACCGCAGTCTGCAGGTCCTGATCGCCCGTCGTCCCGATCCCCAGGGCAGTGCGCACCTGGCTGGCGGCGCCGTCGGCCGCGATGACATATTTTGCGGCAACGTCCACAGAGCCATCATCATCGGCTATGGACACGAGGACTTCTGTCCCTGTGTCCTTAACCGTCGACACCGTCCTTCCGAACTCGATCGTGACCGTGTCCTCTGCCTGGGCCGCGTCAACGAGGATGGGCTCAAGGGCGTCCTGTGAGCACAGCACCACATCCAGGGTCTCCGGACCGAGGCTGGTGTCGGCGGGGCCGTCAGCACCGCTGCTGGTGACTACAGAACGCCACGGTGATACGGCATCGCTTCCCAGCAGGCGCCGTGGTCCGCCAGGAAGTGCCGCAGCCCGTACTTCTTCCGCGAGACCGAGTTCGCGAAAAACCTCCATGGTGCGGCAACTGACCGCACGGGACCTGGGGTGGCGCGACCGCTCGGTTCGTCGCTCGACAACGAGGGTGTCGACGCCGAACCGCCCCAGGAGGATCGCCGCCGAAAGTCCCACCGGACCAGCTCCGATAATCAGGACGTCGACGCTGCGCTTCGCGGGTTCATTCCGCTCGTTCACTGGCTGACTCCTGCAAACTCCGTCAGTTCTGGCTCCGTGATGCGGGAATCCATGTACGTCAGTTGGCCGCACGGCTGCATCCTGGCGCGCAGGACGTCATCGAACGCAGCGCTGACATCAAGGGGCGTCCATGACTCGCGGGTGAGGGCGGAGTCGACGACGGCCGGGTGCGAAAGCAGCATGAGGTCATGCCCGTTCGCAAAACGGACCACTTGGCCGTTTACTCCCTTGCTGAGGTCGGACAGGAGATAAAGCACCACTGGAGCGTTTGTGGACGGCGGCGGTGCGATGGGGTTTCCGCCGAAGAACTTCGTGTACGCCTCGGTGCCGGCCGTCATCATCGGTGTGTCGGCATGGGGTGCCATGGCGTTTACCCGGATATCTCCGCCTTCGGCGCCGAACTCGGTTGCCCAGGCGAAAGTCAACGAGGCGATCGCCGCCTTGGCTGCGGCATAAGCACTCATCATCCGGAGACCTACAACCGCGCCCGAGGTCACGTTGACGATCGATCCGCGTCCCTCCATGGCGGCAAGGCCATGGACTGACATGAAGTAGGTACCACAGACGTTGATGTCCACATGGCGGCGGATGTGCTCCTGGGTCTCCTCCCCGGCCGTCACCGTCTCCAAGTAACCGGCGTTGTTTACCAGGCCGTCAAGTTTCCCGAAGCGTTCTACCGCCGCCGAGACAAGCCGCTGGCAACTGTCCCAATCGGTGACGTCGGCCGCGACGGCTAATGCTTCGCCGCCCTCCCGATTGATCGCCTCCGCCACAGCCTCGGCACTTTCGGCATTAATGTCCGAGACGACGACGCGGGCACCTTCCGCTGCGGCCGCGTGTGCATAAGCCTCGCCGAGGCCGCGACCGGCGCCGGTAATGAGGATGTGCTTTCCAGCGAGGATTTGGTCGCTAGTCATTGAAATGCTCCTTTGCATTCGTGGTCTGGACAGGGGATGCTTTTCCCCAATCCGTGGCATAGATCGGGTCGTGCGGATAGCGATCGCCGAAGTTCGACGTGGGTGGGATGCCAAACAGCTCGGCTACGTCCGCTTCCGGACCGAGCCGTTGCGCCCCGTCCCAGACGCAAGTCCTCGCGAGCACCTTCCACTCCCCTTGGCGCCGCTCACAGAGATCCCGGTAACGGCCAAAAAGCAGGTCCGTAGGGCCGCCGTCGGCTGGAACCGTACGGTAGATGAACGCTGTTTCACGCTTGGCTTCGTTGCCGTTGAGGTCGATGAGTATGTTGGTCACGTAGTGGCTGGCCTTGTGGGAGGACTCCCGCCGCAAGGAATAGGCCCAGTCGCAGAAGTCATGGGACAGGCCCATATACATGCCATGATCCTCAGTCGCCTCAGGCCAGTAGGTGGACTTCATCAGGTCCAGTTCCTTCCGGTCCATGCCCCGGCAATAGCGGATCATGTTCTCGTTCAGCTCCTGCTTGGCGACCAGGACACGCAGTTGGTCCAGCTCGGCAGCCCAGTCCACCGTTTTGCCGGTGTTCGGCGTAGCCTCCTTCATGGGCTCAATTACTCCAGTCATCTAACGGGTCCGGGACAGGAGCAGCGCCTCGCCCTGGCCGCCTCCACCACACAGTGCCACAGCAACTTTGCCCCTTTCGCGGCGCTGCAGCTCGTAGACAGCGGAGACAACCACGCGCGCCCCGGAGGCGCCAATGGGGTGTCCGAGAGCGATGGCGCCGCCGTTCACGTTGACCTTGTCCATCGCAATTCCGAGCTGCGCAGCTGAGTGGAGGGCTACGGACGCGAACGCTTCGTTGATCTCCACGAAATCCAACTCTTCTACGGTCCAGCCCGCGGCTCCGAGCGCTTTCGCAATGGCTTGCGCTGGTTTGTCCGGCAGGGATGTGTCGGGGCCGGCAATCTGTCCATGAGCTGCGAGCACAGCCCAGATCTCCAGGCGATGGGTCTCTGCGTATCCGCGCGTGGTAAGGACGACGGCGGCAGCACCATCAGTGAGCGGCGATGCGTTGCCTGCCGTTACGGTACCGCCAGGGGAAAAAGCTGGCCGGAGTTTGCTGAGGGACTCCGCATTGCTGTCCGGACGGACACCCTCGTCCATGCCTGCCAATTCAGCCGTTCCCCGCCGACGCGGCACTTTGACCGGAACAATTTCCGCATCAAAGTACCCTGCGCTCTGGGCCGCTGCTGCCCGTCGATGGGAGTCTGCAGCGGCCTTGTCCTGCTCGGCACGAGCGATGCCGTGTACGTCATTGGCGCGGTCAGTATTAAGGCCCATGGACTCGTGGTCGAAGGCATCGGTTAGCCCGTCATGGGCAACAGAGTCCGACAGCACGGCATCTCCGTACATCTGCCCGGCGCGCGAGCCGGGCAGCAGATGCGGGGCATTGCTCATTGATTCCTGTCCGCCTGCGATGACTACTTCCGCTTCGCCAAGCTGGAGTAGCCGACTGGCTTCGATGATCGCGCTCAGTCCGGACAGGCATACCTTGTTAACGGTGACAGCGTGGGCATTGAGCGGTATGCCGCCCGCTACAGCTGCTTGCCGTGCAGGGTTCTGGCCAGCGCCCGCCTGGATTACCTGTCCCATGAGAACAGCGTCAACAGCATCCGCACTGATGCCTGCCCTGCCCAGGGCGGCAGCGATCGCAGCGCCGCCGAGCTCGACGGCGGACAACGCGGCGAGCTGACCCATCAACCGGCCCTGGGGAGTCCGGGCAGCCCCAACGATGACGATATCTTCCTTACGGTTCATTGATGCTCCTTGGCCCTGGGGCTGCTGGCGAATAGTCACGGGTTTAGCTGTAGAGGGCCCGGTGAAGTCGAACAAGGTAATCGGTGGTGACATCCGAATAGTTCGGGAAGCGTTCTGTAATGGCAGCAAGAGCGATGTCGCGTCGGTGTGGGCTCCGCGCCTTATCGGCTGAAGCAAGGGCGTGGGGTATCTTCTGGCGGGTGAGATCGGTGCAGTAGCTGGGGGATCCGGGCTGCTGGCGCCAAGACTCCGCCAGGGATCCGGCGTCGACCGCGTCAAAGCCGGTTTCCTCGACGAGGGCCATCGCCACCGCTTTGTCGTGGTCGCGATCCGCGGCCACAGGGATCGCGATCCGATCGGGATCGCCGTCTTCACGTCCATAGGCCTCGAAAGACCCAGCCGTAATGGCGTTCCAGGCCTTGGCAACGGGACGCCCGAGCTGCTGGGTGATCCAGACGCTTTCGACCATCCCGTTTTCCAGGGCATCCACCCGTCCATCACGTAGTGGGTAGTAGTTGGACGTATCGACGATGACCGCGTGGGCCGGGAGGTCCTCGATAAGGGTTTTGACCTCCGGCATCCGGCTGAGCGGTATGGACGTGATGAGGACATCGACGTCGGTGGCGACGCTGCTTGCCTCTACTGGCTTGGCTCCCGCCGCCACAATGTCCGAACTGATGGTTTCAGGGCCGCGGGAATTAGCAACCTTCACATCATGGCCAGCTCCGCTGAGTTTGCGGGCGAGTGTCGCTCCGATTGATCCTGCTCCTACAATGCCGATCTTCATGAGAATCCTTGTCTTGTTTGTGAGCCGGTTCCGGCCTTGAACTTGCCCCTACGTGGTAATTGATGCCGCGAGCATCACCGCGAAACGTCCGCTGCGTCGACTGGGAGCACCGTGTCCAATTCGGGCGCCAAGTACACCATCTGGTCGCGGAACGACTCGCTCGCATTGCGGAATGCCCGCAGCTCGCCGTCCTTCATGAGCGCCTCCCCGCTGTCGGACCAACTCTCGGGCGTAGGTGATTCGACCTTCATTCGCGGCATGCCGGCAATGGCCACGCGACCGGCAGCCACTCCGGCGATCTCGAACGTTTCGCCGAAGACTGTCGTGTCCTGGTGCGCCAGCCACGTCACGAACGCAGACACAGAGCTCGCCGGAACATTGGTGCGCATGGCGTCCTTGACGACGGGATTGGGAAAGGCGTCCTCCGTCATCGGTGTCAAGGCAACCGGCATCAGGGTGGTGACTTGAACTCCCACCTCACGGGCCTCGGCCGCGAGGGTAATACCCAGACCCCAGATCGCGGCCTTGGCAGCGTTGTAGGCCGAGTCGGTCGGAACACCCATGACCCCGTTCGACGAGATGTTGATAAGCCGGCCACTGCCCGAGGCAATGAGGTGCGGCATGGCAGCACGCGAGACTCCAACCACGCCCTTGACGGCCACATCGAAGATGCGCCACCACGTCTCGGGCTCCATCTCCCAGAAACGGCCGAAAGCGTTGATCCCGGCGTTGTTCACGACGATGTCGAGCTGCCCAAAGGAGTCCAGTGCGGTCTGGACTATGTCAGCCGCGTTCGTGACAACGTTATTGCTGTCAACCACTGCCGTGCCGCCGGCGTCGGTAATTTCTGCCACGGCCTCGGAGGCGTTCGCCACGTTGACGTCGTTGACGACGACGCGCGCCCCGCGGGAGGCGAGCATCTTTGCGTGCTCACGGCCCATTCCCTGTCCGGCACCCGTGACAATTGCCACCCGGCCCTTGAAATCAAGATTGTTCATTTTTCAGTTACTCCATTTCTTGTGGAAGCCGGCAGGCGTTGCCATTACTTTCCAGCCAGCCAGCCGCCGTCGACCGCCAGGGAAATTCCGGTAACCATGCGGGCTTGTTCCGAGCAGAGCCACACAACCGCATCTGCCTGGTCCTCGGGTTCAGCCAGCCCGCGCATCGGAATCGCCGACAGGATCCTTTCCCGGAATTCGGGCGGGTTCTGCTCGAAGGCGTTCTTCATCATGGGACTCGTCGTCGACCCCGGCGTGAGAGCGTTGATACGGATGCCCAAGGGCCCATAATCAATGGCCGCGTTCCTTGTCATCCCGACGACGCCGAACTTCGAGGCAGTGTAAGGCGCGTTGTTTGCGATACCGATCAAGCCCGCAGCAGAAGCTGTGTTCACGATCGCGCCGCCTCCAGTCTTCACCATCGCGTTGACTTCGTGCTTGAGGCAGTAGAAGGTGCTGTAGAGATTCACCTTCATGACTCGATCCCAGGTCTCGCTGTCAGTCTCCCCAATAGGTGCGAAGACACCGTTCATCCCTGCATTGTTGAAAGCGAAATCCAGCTGCCCGAAGTTCGACACGGTCGCGTCGACGAGGCCTTTGACCTGCTCCTCATCGCTGACATCGCACTGGAAGAAGACAGCCTTTCCACCGGATTCCGTGATGAGATCCACCGTTTCGCGCCCGGAGGCCTCATCAATATCGGACACCACTACGCGCGCGCCATTCTTCGCGAACGCCAGGGCACCTGCCCGGCCAATGCCCGAGCCCGCACCGGTGACGAGACCGGCTTTGTCTTTCATCATCAGTTTTTCCTCATTCATCAGTAGTTCTCTCCAACATGGACGTTGTTGTCATAATTGCGGCGCGATTCCTGTGGGAGGAACCTGTCCTCGGTTTCACGCACGTAGTCGGTCAGGGGCCGGCCGAACATTGCGCCCCAGCCGATGCTGTCCGGGCCATCGTTCAAGTGGTCGATGTACTCGCCGATGGGTGTGGCCTCGCCGGATTCCTTGACCTCCATGAGCAGGCGCCATACCTCTTTGACGCCCGGGAGCACGAAAGCCACAGGCTGGATCGCCTGGCCGAGCGCTGTCATCTCGGCGACGGTCTTACGGCCGATCAACGGAACTCCGACGGCGTAGGCGGGCCCGGGTGTCTCCTTCAGCGCGAGTTCGGCCTGCTCCCAGGTATGGAATCCCTCGTAGAAGATGACGTCCGCACCGGTCTCGGCCTTGTAGAGTTGCGCGCGGCGGATCGCCTCGTCCACGCCACCGCCGGCGGCACCATAGCCGTCGGTGCGGGCAACGATAACGAAATCGCTGTCCAATTTGTCGCGGGCATCGACGGCGGCATTCAGTCTTCCAATAGCCTCGGCATCCGAAACCAATTCGATCCCGGCTACGCCGCCTGATTTCTTGGGCTCCCGCTGATCCTCAATGTGGATTCCGGCGACGCCGGCATCAATGAACTCTGACACTGTGCGTTGCACGTTGATCGGTGCACCGAAGCCAGTATCGGCGTCGCAATAGATCGGAATGTCAGCGGCGCGGGCGGTACGTTTTGCATGCTCAACCACTTCGGTCAGGGTGAGCCATCCAGTGTCGGAGACGCCCTGCCACCAGGCAGACATGCCGCCGGAGAGCTGGAACGCGTCGAAACCTGCGTGCTGCGCCATCTGTGCGTGGAGTGGCAAGGCACCGAACGGCACCAGGGCCGTCTGGGGACTGTCGAAGACGGCACGCAGCGCCTTGCCCGGTGAGGTCAGACTCATGATGCCACCTCAGGGGTGTTGAAACCGACAGTCACCACGACGTAGACGCAGTCTTCGTCGTACGGGTTCTTCCAGGCATGGGGCACCCCGGCCATGACGAGCAGGTCTCCCGGAACGAGCGTCCGCTTCTTCCCACCCGGGAGAACGAGGTCAACTTTGCCCGAGATGACCACTTCGTAGTCGATGGTGTCGCTCGCGTGCATCCCGGCGTCGCCGTCGTCGTCGGTGGCGTTCATGCTTTCGTCCAGCGTCTCTGCGTCCACCTCCCCGGAAGAGTGCGCAGGGAAGCTGCTGATACCGAAGGTGGATCCGTTGGGTCCAGCCAAGGCGACCTTGCTTGGCGGGGCGCCGAAGTTCGTCTTACTGTGGCCCCCGTCAACAGCCCAGTAAAAGGCACCCGCTGCCACGCCGGGGAAGTCGAACTCTGCGGCCGGGCCGACTTCGAGGAAGTCGGCCTCGCCGGCCTCGTTCGGTCCCGCGACGACGAGTTGGAATTTTTTTGGATCAGGAAAAGTCATCTGTGTTCACTCCTTCGTGGATGGACGCTTCGCGGTTGGGCGCTTAGTGGTCAGGCGCGCAGCGGTCAGGCGCGCAGGCCCGCCTCCCGCATCAGCGGGAAGACCTGCTCGTTCAGCCGGTCAAGGCCCTCGTCATAGTCGACGAGGCCGGTGCAGATGCCCGTGATGCCCGAGGCCTGCAACTTCTGCAGCTCCTCGACGACCATCTCGGGAGTACCAGTGATGGGCATAAGCGCCGCGCGGCCAAAGGCCCTCACGGATTCGTCACGCTTGTAGTCCTCGGACTGCTTGTACTCATCCCAGTTGAAGCTCTGCGTGCCGCTGCGAATGATCTCGCGATAGCGAAGCGCGCTCTCCCAGTCAGTGTTTTCCGTGACGTAGTCCGCGTAGGCGCGTGCTTCCTTCTCGGTGTCCTTGACGATGATGTGCGCGCCAGCCCACAGGCCGAGATCCTCGCGTCCAGCGGCGTCGGCTTTCTGCCGCAGTTTCGGTGTCAGCTCGCCACTGTGTTCGACGCTGGCAACCGACGCGAACAGGACGTTTGCGTGCTTGAAGGCGAACTCCTGCCCTGCTGGGCTCGAACCGGCGCTCATCACCATCGGGCGCGGGGACTGCACGGGCTTCGGGTGCGCCTGCGCGCCCTTCAGATTGAAGAACTTGCCGTCGAAGTCGAACTCCTGCTCCTCGTTCGCCCACAGCCGCTCGGCGATCTCAATCCACTCGTCGGCGAGCTCGTATCGCACATCGTGCTCTGGGAGTTCGACGCCGAAGATGTCGTACTCGGGCTTGAAGTAGCCCGCTGTCACGTTCAGCCCCATGCGACCACCACTGATGTGGTCAATGGTTGTCACCATTTTCGCGCCCATCACGGGGTTGATGAACTGCACGTTGCAGGTGGCGATGATCTGAATGTTCTGCGTCACCGCGGCGATACCTGCCGCCCAGGTGAACGTCTCGAACTGACGACCCCAGGGCCGGTCGGGACCAGCGAGCCCCTGCCAGCGGGCGATGGGGATGAATCCGTCCAAGCCGTACCGGTCGGCCTTCTGGGCGAGATGCTGCACTTCGCCCCAGTTGCCAAGCTTGATGGAGTTCTCGGCGAAGTTCAGGCCGCCTTGGCCCGTGGACACGTTCGCCCCGAAGATCGCGACCTTGAAAGCGTTGTCGCTTCCGACCATCGGGCCCTTGTCACGCTCGACTGTGTAATCCGCGACGAAGTCGCGATCAACGGCTTGGTCGGTGGAAGTTTCGTTGGATGCGATGCTCATAATCGCCGTCCTTTCGGGAAGATTGAAATTGGGTGCAGAAGGGGTTGGAATCGCTTTGACCGGCAGGGTCACGTTTCAGATTTGGGATGCATCCCCAAGGACGTGCCAGGTCCGGTTGTGATAGACCAGCGGGTCCGCGGGCGCTGCCTCACTTGAGAGCGCCGGAGACGCCTGAAGCGCCTCGACCGCCACGATGGTGGACCCTCCGGCGGCCATCGAGTTGACGATCCTTCCCCGGATCCAAGTCTGGGCCTGCACAAAGTAGGGCTCCCCCGACTCGAGACGGGACCAGAGAGAGGTGTCAGCAAAGCGATCGATCCCGCTGGTGGCGCAGAGTTTGGCAATGTCCACCTGATCAGCGCCCAGTAGATGCACGACGACGGTGTCTGCAGCCAGAATGGTCGGGGTACTGGAGGAAAATTCCGATACTGAGAAGGCCAGAATGGGGGGTTCGGCACTGGCGGAAATGACAGACGTTGCCGTCAGGCCGACAGGCCCGTTGCCCGCATCAGCGGTGATGACAGCAACACCACCGGGATGGTTGCGAAACGCCGCCTTGAATTCGTCGGCAGTGACTGCAGGTTCAAGGCTTTGGGTGATGGATAAGCTCACCGGATCTCCTTTGATATCAGTTCGCCGGCTTCACTGCCGGCCCTTGCTTAGGGCTTCAACGTTAGGTGCGCAGGTGAGGTAGGCGGCATGGCAAGACATGCCAAACAGATGGGAAACTGCGTCAGGCTGGGGCCTCTTGTGAATACATGGCATGGGATGCAAAGCTGGTGACGTGCTTCACATGCTGCGCCGCTGCGGCCCCTCGCCTCGCGAACCTGAAATGCTGGAGCGCCTCTTCGTCAACGGTGAAAGGGGGCGGCAGTGAAACTAAGCTCCTACCAGAATCTGCGGCTACCGAACTTCAGCGTTCACGGACTCTGCGCAGTGTTGAAGGACGCGGATCTTGATTGGCAAACTGCGCTCAGAAACGCAGAAATCGACCCCGATGCCATAGACCGCCCGGGAGGCACTATTCCCGCCAAGAAGGAGTTGGCCTTCCAACTACAATTCGTGGCACTCACAAAGGATCGCGTCGACCTTTGGATTAAGGCTGCACAAGCCTACACACTGGGATCCTTCGGAATTCGCGGATTGGCCCTCGCTACCGCACCGACTATCGGGGCCTGGGTAGAAGCTGGCAGTTCGACAGACTACGCCCCCGGCCTGATGGAAATCAGGCCCCTCCGGACATTGGATGGCACAGTGACTGGCATGGAGTTCACTTACCCCGATACCCCTGAGGAGCTCATCCCGTTCAGCGTCTACCGCGATTTCTGCGTCGTTGCCCGAACTTTCACGTGGATGTACGGCGGCCCTTTCCCTTTTACCCAGGTCGAATTCCCTCTCGCAGAAGCCTCCCCCCAGGTTCTCCCCTACGTCCCCTGCCCCATCGACTGTGGCTCCGATGCACTGCGAATCTGGTGGGATCCCGCAACATCGGTCCAGGAGCTCCCGTTCGGAAACGCCTTCCAGCACGAAGCGTGGCTTAAAGCGGATCACCAGATTCTTGACGACCTCAGGGCGACCGGCGACTGGCCCGAAACTGTCATAAAGATTATTAGGGCCGCGCCCGAACTCAACCGCAAACTGGCAAATGTGGCAGCAACCCTTCGGGTCTCCCCGCGCACCTTGCAACGCAAGCTCGAACTAACCGGTGACGACTTTGCCCAACTCCGGGATAAGGCCCTCCGTGACCTCGCCGCCGATCTGCTCTCGAAAACGGACCACTCTGTGGCACGGATATCCCGTACCCTGGGCTACACAGACCCAACGAGCTTCACCATCGCCTTCAAACGATGGAATGGGATGCCACCGACGGCCTACAGGGAAGCATCCCGATACAAGAACAACGCGGGTTCCACGGCTTAGACGCTTTCGCTGTGCATGGCGTCTGCGGCACGTATCAGGGCCAGGTGGGAGAAGGCTTGTGGAAAGTTTCCCGCCATGCGTTTTTCTTTCATTGAATATTCTTCGCTCAGCAGACCGAGGTCATTGCAAAGTCCCACCAGGGCGCCCATCAGGTTCTTGGCGTCTGCCCGTCGGCCTGAGCGTGCGTACTGTTCCACCAACCAGAAGGAACAGGCAAGGAATGGATGTTCTCCGGGCGCCAACCCGTCGACGCCCGTCTCAGTGCGGTAGCGCATCAGGAATCCATCAGAGGTGAGTAGCTCCTTCTCCAGCTGGGCGACGGTTCCCAACATCCGCTCGTCGTCGTAGGCGAGAAAGCCTACCTGCGGCAAAACCAGCAGGGCCGCGTCCGTCGCCTCACCACCGTAAGTCTGAGTGAAGGAATTAAGTTCACGGTTGAATCCGAGATCCGTTATTTCTACGGCGAGCCGATCCCGATGCCGCTCCCAATCCTCCAGCGGCCCAGGCAATCCGTGGTCCCGGACAGCCCGTACCCCGCTGTCATAGGCCGCCCACATCATGACCCGGGAGTGCGTGAAATACTGCGGTGCGCCGCGCATTTCCCACAATCCCAGGTCTTTGTCTTCGAAGTGTTTGTCCACGGAACCAAGAAGGGCGCGCTGCAAGGCCCAGGAGAAATGATCTTCCTTGCCCCCGGCCAAGCGAAGCCTCTCCAGTACCACCATCACTTCCCCCACGACGTCGGCCTGATGCTGGGAGACGGCTGCATTGCCGATTCGAACGGGTCTGGCGTCCTGGTAGCCCGGCAGGTGCGGGAGTTCCTTTTCTGTCAGGTCCCGTTCGCCCCCTACGCCATACATTATTTGCAGATCTTCCGGATCGCCGGCCAGCGCACGCAGAAGCCAGTTGCGCCACTTCAGGGCTTCGGATTCATAGCCGTGCGTCAGCATGGCTTCAAGTGTCAACGATGCATCTCGAAGCCAGCAGTAGCGGTAGTCCCAGTTGCGTGGTCCGCCAAACTCTTCCGGCAGGGAAGTGGTGGGAGCGGCCACAATGCCGCCCGTCTCATAGTGGGTCAAAGCACGTAAGACCAGAAGTGATCGCTTGACTGCATCCTGATGCGGCCCGTCGTAGCGGCAATTGGCCGCCCACGTCGTCCAGTAGTGGATGGCGTCGTCCAGGGCTGCATCAATGTTGATGGCCGGCGGCACGTCCTGGTAGGAGGGGAACCATGTCAGGTGAAAGTCCATATTCCGTCCCTGCTCAACCGTGAACTCCCCCGCATGCCGGTGGTCTTCGGCCTGTGGAAGAAAGTCGCCCCGCAAGGACAGAGCATCCGGGCCGGACATTGCAAGAAGTATTTCGGCGCCGGGGTCGGCGCTGTCGCGGATCCTGCTTACCCAAGGCAGGACGGTGGCATACTGGGGCCGAATTCTTATCTCTTGGTGCATGGGAACTGTCCCGCTGAGTCCAGTGACCCGCCGGACGAGTGATGGATGGGCGGCACCAACCGGCATAAAGTCCGTCACCAGGACCTTTCCGGAATTCGTCTGCCACGTTGTCTGGAGTACGAACGTCGACTCAATATAGTGACGGTCCACCACAACTGCCTCCGGCGGACTCGGGGCCAGCAGCCACCGGCCATGGTCTTCATGCCCGAGCAGGGAGGCAAAGAGCGACGGCGAGTCGAAACGCGGGAAGCAGAGCCAGTCAACACTGCCCAGGCGGGAAACAAGGGGTCCAGTGTGGAGATCCGAAAGCAGCGCATAATCCTCAATCGGGGCAGCCATGCTTCACTCAATCACAAGATGAACGATCCCCATAGGCCTTCCGGCTGTGGCTACCAAGGCAGGGTCAATTACCGTGCTTGGGAGTTTCGCTGGCCTGGTGTGCAGACAAAGAACTGAGGCTGCGCCACCGGTGCAAACGGAACGATGAGCCACTGATTGCCGTAGAGCTCCACGTAGGAGTCGGAAGGGCAGAGCGTAAAGGCTTCTTCGCGTGTCATCTCGTTCCCTCTCTTTGTTGGGTTGTTTGTTCGGCTCCACTGCGGAGCCTTGGTTAGCTTCAACGTTAGGAGCCTGCAGCGTTGGACCGGCATGACAGGTGACGCCAAGTAGATGGGAAACCGCGCCAAAACGTCACCTCGTGAGCGTTTCAGGCCGCCGGAGGTGCAAAGCTACTGACATGACTTCACGAGGCTTCTGGTACTCGGATTATGACTGCGGCAGAGGGTGGCGACGGTGAAAGGCGGAACATATCAGAACCTGCGCGTGCCAAACTTCAGCGTGCACATACTGCGGGGGCTGCTTGAGGATGCGGATTTGGATTGGCAAACTGCCCTGGCGAATGCGGAAATAGACCCCGACGCGGTGAACCGCCCGGGAGGTACTATTCCTGCCAGGAAGGAGCTGGCCTTCCAGCTTCAGTTCGTTGGTCTTACAGGAGATCGTGTGGATCTCTGGGTGCGGGCCGCACGTGCCTACTCACTTGGCTCCTTCGGAGTTAGAGGATTGGCCCTCGCTACTGCACCTACCATCGAGGCGTGGGTTGATGTTGCAAGTACCACTGACTATGGCCCTGCCCTGTTCGAGTTAACGTCTCTGAGGACAGCGGATGGCGCGGTAACGGGGATGGAGTTCACCTACCCCGATGCCCCGGAAGAGCTGATCCCCTTCAGCGTTTACCGCGACCTCTGTTTCATTGCCCGAAACTTCACCTGGCTCTATGGCAGCCCTTTCCCCTTCACCCGGATTGAATTCCCTCTCCCGGAAGCCTCCCCCGAGCTCTCGAGCAACGTCCCCTGCGGTATTGAATGCGGTGCCGAGACACTGCGGCTATGGTGGGACCCCGCAACGTCTGCACAGGAACTTCCCTTTGGTAACGCCTTTCAGCACGCGGCATGGATCAAGGCGGATACCCAGATTGTCGATACTCTAAGGGCGACCGGAGACTGGGCCGACACTGTCGCCAAGACCATACGGACTGCGCCCGAGCTCAACCGCAAACTGGCAAATGTGGCCGCAACACTTCGGGTTTCCCCCCGCACCCTGCAACGCAAGCTCGAACTCACTGGGGACGACTTCGCCCAACTCCGGGACAAGACCTTGAGTGATCTCGCCGCCGATTTACTCTCGAATACGGATCTTTCGGTAGCGAGGATATCGCGCAGGCTTGGCTATACAGAGCCTGCCAGCTTCACCATCGCCTTTAAGCGGTGGAAGGGGATGCCACCGACGGCCTACCGGGAAGCTTCCCAGTACAAGAGCAAGGTCAGCTCCGGGGCCTAGGCCTGCTCCCACCGCTCTCTCGCACGTTCCTGATCCTCTGTGAACCGCGACACACCTTGGCGTACATTCCCATGTGGACGGCGTTGATTGCCGTGCCGGGCCGGGGCCGGACCACCTTACCGTTGAAGCCTACGCAGGCCCGGCAAAGAAGCAGGGTTCTCCGCGGTCAGGAACGACACCAGCGACTGCTGGATATCAACAAAAGGTAGTCAAAGATGACACAAACAACATTGGTCGAGTCCCGCACCGGCCAAAGCACAGCAATAATTGCCCTGCTCCTGCTGAGCGGCATAACACTTGACATCCAGTACGGAATCCTCGCTCCGCTCATTGGGGTGATTGCGACCGAGTCAGGACTAACGGGTTCGGAGATCGGCTGGGTCCTTAACGCTCTGATGATGGGGAGCGTGATCTCCGTTAGCCTGACCGCCCGGATGGGTGACATTTTCGGGCATCGTAAAGTTCTCATCACGCTAATAGTCCTGGCACTGTTGGGATGCGCCCTGGGTGCCACCGTCCATGGCTTCTTGCCTCTGGTCGCCGGCCGGTTCCTGATGGGCCTCGCTGTCACGATTCCGCTTAGCTGGGGTTTGCTGCGTCCACGGGCTACCGCCCGCCAAATCCGACTGGTCTCCCTGGTGCTTTCGACGGTGATGGCGGTCCTCGTACCGCTCGCACTGATTGCCGGCGGCCTGATCGTTGGATTGGGTTTGCCCTGGGAGACCGTCTTTTGGGTGACTTTCGCTTTGTATGCAGTGATGCTGATCCTCGCCCTGATGTCACCTGAAACGCCCGTGGCAGCCCGCGCCGTTGTTCAGCTGGACTGGTTCGGCGCGCTGGGGCTGGGCGTTTGGGTCACGGCACTCCTGATCGGAATTGCTGAAGGGCCCGGCCAGGGCTGGACATCACCGTTGGTGCTGGGTTCATTCCTGCTGAGCGCAGTGACATTGGCTGCTTGGATCGTTCAGCAGCGACGCACCCAGGAGCCCCTGGTGTCATTCCGCAACATGGATATCCGCCAGACCCTCATCGGTTACTCCGGAATCCTCTTGATCAGCTTGGTAGGACAGGGCATATTTATCGTGCTGCCGGCATGGCTGCAGACGCCGGCCTCCTCCGGGTACGGCCATGGCCTCTCTGCACTGGATTCCTCGTACGTATTGTTGGCCATGATTCCCGGAGCTGCGCTGGGATACCTCTGGACCCGGTGGGGTCTGCGGCGCCTGGGACCGAAGACGGTTCTGGTCATTTCCGGATCGGCTGCGGTCCTTGTCTTCCTCGGGCTCGCCCTGGCCCAAGGCCAAGTCTGGTTGTCGTGGTTGTGGGTCTTCCTCTACGCACTCACGATCCTCAGCTGCCTGACCACTGGATACACCCTCGTTGCAGCCGCCGGCCGCCAGGACAACATGGCAACGACCGTTGGCATGCAAAACATCATCCAGTTCGTTGGAGCGATGATTGCAGTCGCAGTTATCTTGAACGTGCTGATTCCCGGCCCCGACGGATTCATTCCGCAGGCAACGTTTGCTGGCATCTACATCGCATCGGCCGTGATTATTGCTGCTTTCGTACTCATCTGGGCGGTGCTGGCACCCAAGCGCATCACCGATCTGCATGCAGTCGACACAGAGACCGATCCCACGAAGGTCCATGCTGTTAGCCACTAACAGAACCTGCAGCTGCTCCAGGCGGCTCATCACAAGGACGGAGGTCAGATGACGTACCACAAGCAAGATGACTGGCTTCCCCTTACCGGGGAGACGGTGCAAATAAGAATCAATGGCCGGGCTGTCCGAACTGGGTTGGTTGACGCCGTGACGATCGACAACCAGATCCTCTGGCTAGCCTCCGATGGTGTGCATCAGCGTCGGATGATCAGCAAAGCCGACGGATATGAGGTCTGGATGACCTACAAGTGGGAGAGCCCGCCAACATTCGGCCGTCAATGGCGCCGGCCGGATGCATGGGCCCCGGGGGACGCACGCATCACAGCGTGCGACGAAACGCGAGGAGAAAAATGCGAACAATGAAGTCGCGAATCATGTTGACGGCAGGCTCGACGGCGGTGCTGCTGGCCCTGGCTGGTTGCGCGCAAAGCCCGAGCAGCCAAGGCCCCGCTGACACTGTCGCAATCGATGTCGGCAACAATATGAAGGTCAACCTGAAGACAAGCCCCAACCTCAAGGTCGCCGTTTTTATCCCGGGCGTCGCCAATGCCTACGGCCAGGCGCAGGAGCTTGCCGCAAAGGAGACGGCCAAGCAGCTCGGCATGGACATGACATTGTTCGACGGCGGCTATAACCCGAGCCAACAACTCAACCAAATGCAGACCGCGCTCGTATCCGGGGGCTATGACGCAGCAGTCGTGCAGGCCCTCGACGGCACAGTAGTCTGCAAAACCCTCACCGAGGATTACCCCAAGGCCAACATTCTTGTGGTGAACAACGTCACCCCATTATGCGATTACGGTACAAATCAGACGGGTAAGTCAGTTGAGGAGGTCTGGGCGCCGGGCACGATGAACTTTGTAGGCAGCAACAACACCCGCGCTTACATCGACGGTTGGTTCTCCGCGGCAGCAAAAGCGAACCCTGGTAAGCAGAACGTCGTCGCCGTTCTTGGTCCTGCGGTCGCTGCCCAAACGCGCGTGATTGAGGTTGCCCTGGCGAAGTTCGCTCAGGAGAACCCCGAGTACACGGTGGATAAGATCTACACCGATTACACGACTACCGGCACGTTCAATGAGACCCAGACTTACCTGCAAGGCCACGCGGACACCAGCCTCATCCTGTCCATGTACACGCCGGATATTTCACAGGGAATCGTCAAGGCCGTAGAAGACGCAGGCCTTCTTGGAAAGGTCCACATTGTTGACCAGGGTTTCGGCGACTTCTCAATCGAACAGATTGAGGCGGGAAATATCCAGTTCTCAACGCTGTTCTTCCCTTACAACGGCATAAAGGTATCCCTGGAAAGCATCGCTGCGGCTCAACGCGGAGATGCGGGCCCTCGTTTTGTGGATGACTCGGTCATCGGCACTGCAAGCAGCCCTTTCACCATCACGAATGGCACGATCTCCCAGCTTCCCGCCGAACTACGCTAGCCGCGCAGATCGCCTGGAGGACCGCTGTCGGGGCGTACACCATAACGCCGGCCGCCCCTATCAAGAGCGCGAAGCAATGAAGCTTCGCGACACATCACATGCACCCGGGCCGTCTTCGGCGCCGGGCACGAGGTAATCAGGAGAATTATGCGTACAACGAAGTCGCTGGTCATGTGGGCTGCTGGATCTACGGCGGTGCTGCTGGCCTTGGCCGGTTGCGCCGGGAACGACACCGGTAAACCGGGCAGTCAGGGCCCGGCCGGCACGGTCGCAATCGATGTCGGCAATGACATGACGGTCAACTTGAAGACCGGCAAGGGCCTTAAGGTCGCCGTTTTTATCCCGGGTGTTGCCAATGAGTTCGGGCTGGAGCAGGAGCGGGCAGCGAACGCGACCGCCAAGGAACTTGGTATGGACATGACCTTGTTCGACGCAGGCTATGACCCGAACAAGCAGCTCAACCAAATGCAGACTGCGATGACCTCCGGAAACTTCGATGCAGCAGTAGTAATGGCCCTCGACGGCGTGATGTCCTGCAAGCTGCTCACGCATGACTTCGCAAAGGCCAATATCCTTACGTCCATTTCGGGCTCACCCCTGTGCGACGACGGCAAAAACCAGGCCGGCAAGTCCGTTGACGACGTCTGGGCGCCAGGCACATTGAACTTCGTGGGCAGCAACACCACCCGCGATTATGTCGACGGCTGGTTGGCGGCAGCAGCAAAGGCCAACCCCGGCAAGCAGAAGGTCATTGCTGTTCTTGGCCCCGCGGTCAACACCCAGACCCGCGTCACAGAAGCAGCACTGGCAAAGCTCACGGCCGACAACCCCGACTACTCGGTCGAGACGATCTACACGGACTGGACGACGACCGACGCCTACAACAAGACCCAGACCTACCTGCAGGGCCATCCTGAAACCACCCTCATCATGTCCGCGTCCTCGCCCGACCTCACACAGGGCGTCATCCAGGCCGAAAAAGACGCGGGCCTGTCGGAGAAGGTTCACGTCGTGGACATCGGCTTCGGCAAGTTCCAGATCCAACAATTGGAGGCCGGTACGGTCCAGCTCTCCACAATGCTGTTCCCTTTCAACCAAATGAAGGCAAACCTCAACTCCATTGCCGCTGCGCAACGCGGGGACGCCGGCACACGCTTTGTGGATGACTCGGTCATTGGCACTGCAAAGAATCCCTTCGTAGTTACAAAGGAAACGATTTCACAACTGCCCGCCGAGCTACGCTAGCGCGGCAGCTCACCAGCCCGGGGCTGGGCGTCGTTCGCTCGAACGCCGCCCAGCCCAACATAGAAAGTAGAACTGGCAATGGAGCCTTCGAAATCGGACCCGGTTATCGCCGTCGCACTTAAAGCGGTGTCGAAGACCTACGGTGCCACACGCGCATTAATCGATGTGGACGTTGAGATCCATGAAGGAACGGTACATGCACTGATCGGCGAGAACGGAGCGGGCAAGTCCACGGCGTTGGGCGCTATCGCCGGTCGCGTCGACTATGACGGGGGTGTCGTCGAAGTCTTCGGTGAACAAGTTGAACCGGGGAACCTTCGCGCTGCACGCCGGAGCGGTGTCTCGGCCATCTATCAGGAACTGACGATCATCCCGCATATGGATGCAGCAGCGAACGTTTTTCTCGGCTCCGTCCTGTCCCGGTTCGGAGTACTCTCCGCCGCTGAGATGCGACGCAAATACGTCCAGCTGTGTGCCCAGCTGGAGGTCCAGGTCGTTCCGGCTGGCGTGCCCGTCGGCACCCTGTCAGTGGCCGAGCAGCAATTGCTTGAGATCATGCGGTCGCTGGTGGTGGATCCTCGCGTCATCCTCTTCGATGAGCCGAGCGCGTCCCTGGCCGTGGAGGAGCGGGAAGCCCTGTATAGAGCGATCGAAGGATTGCGCAAGCGCGGCGTCACCATCGTGATTGTCAGTCACAACTTCGATGAAATCGAACGGCTGGCCGACAGAGTCACGGTATTCCGGAATGGCCGGGCCATCGTCACGAGCGGGCGGGGAGAGAGTTCGCGCGCCGAACTCGTGCGCGCGATGCTTGGCGAGCAGCGAGGTGACCAAACCCTTGGCCGGGTGCTGATGGACAAGCCGGCCGGCATCCACCAGAAATCGATTGACCCGGCTCTCGCGCCCGTCCTTGAAGTGGTCGGTCTTACTGTGCCGGGGGTCATCGAGAACATCGACCTTGAAGTGAAGCCAGGCGAAATACTCGGCATTGCCGGTCTGGTAGGTTCGGGCCGCTCGACGTTGCTGAGGGCGATTGCCGGCGCGGAATCGACTGCCCGGGGAAGCATCCGCCTGTCGGGGGCCCAGTCCCCCTGGCCGCGAACAGTTCGCGCGGCCCGCAAGCTGGGAATCGGTCTGATCCCGGAAGACCGTAAGGGCCAGGGCCTGGTTATGCCCCGAAATGCCGCGGACAACATTGCCCTGTCCAATCTTGGCGCAGCCTCATCAGGCGGCGTAATTGGGCGAAGGAAACTGCGTGCCATGGTTGCCGAGGCTGCCTCAAAGCTGAACTTCCCGATAGCCCGGCTGGGTGAACGGAGCGACCGGTTTTCCGGCGGCAACCAACAGAAGCTCTTGATGGCACGGTGGTTGTACGACCGCCCGAAAGTGCTCCTCGCTGACGAGCCCACACGCGGTATAGACATCGGCGCAAAAGGCGAGTTGCTTGAGAGCCTGCGCAAAATGGCGGACGACGGCGTCGGCGTCATCGTGGTCTCATCCGAGCTCGAGGAAGTACTGGCGGTTTCGGACCGTGTACTCGTCGTCGCCAAGGGCCAAAGCATGGGCTTGCTGGAGCGAAACGGCGATCAAGAGATCGCCATGGAAGACGTACTGAAAGCTGCTTTCGGATTGAAGGAGAACGCATGAGCGCCACCATCGACAGGGACACCACCCCGGATAACACCGTTGCTCCCCCTGTCACAAGAAAGAGAAGAGTCAATCTGCGGGAGAGAGCAGCGAGCCTCGGGATGGTCTGGGTGCTCATCATCCTCGTGATGACGGCGATCAGCCTCAATCCTCGCTTCCTCAACCCAGGAAACCTCGTCAACATCCTGACCCAAAACGCACCTGTCGGCATTATCGCTGTAGGGATGACGTTCATTATTATCGCCGGAGGTTTCGACCTTTCGGTGGCCGCTGTACTGGCCATCGGCGGAGTGTCATACGCAACGCTGTCCCACATGATGCCTGCGGGTCTGGCGATACTCATCACGCTGGTGATCGGATTCCTTCTTGGCCTGATCAATGCCCTCCTCATCACAAAAGCGAAAGTAAACGCGTTCATCGCTACTCTCGCTACAGCCTCATTGTTCAGCGGGCTGACCTTGCTGTTCACGAACTCCAAACCGGTTCCCATGGCAGCAGGCGGCTACGACTTCCTCTCGGACAAGGACTTCCTGGGGGCGCCGCTCTCCGTCTGGCTGCTTGCTGTCCTCGTAGCGGCAGGATGGTTCGCACTTTCCAGAACCGTGTACGGCCGGGGCATCTACGCGATCGGCGGCAACAACGAAGCCGCACGGTTGGCCGGACTGCCCGTGGTGTCCCTCCGGGCCAGTACCTACGTGCTGACAGCGATGCTGGCAACCCTCGCGGGGATCGTCCTGGGGTCGGTCATCGGCGTCGGACAGCCAGGCGTGGCCGTTGGAGTCACGCTTAACTCGATCGCGATCGTCATCATCGGCGGAACTTCATTGCTCGGCGGAGAAGGCGCCATGTGGCGAACACTCGTCGGCATCCTGATCTTTGGGACTATCAACAACGTCTTTGACATCCTTGCATTTCCGCGGGCAACACAAGAGGTGGCCCTTGGTGTGATCGTGCTCGCCGCCGTCTCGCTGGACGCCTACACACGGTCTCGGAAGCGGTCAGGAGAAGCCTGAGCTGTCTCATATCCGCGTCCGCAATATCTGCTCGCAGATCAACCATCAGGGAAGGAAGATGACATGTCACGATTGGCCGGCAAGGTCGCCGTCATCACGGGCGCAGCCAGCGGAATGGGCCTCTCCGCCCTCAAGCTCTTCGTAGCCGAGGGGGCGCGGGTAGCGGCCACCGACATCTCCGCAGAGGCACTGCGACAGGCCGTCCGGGAAGTCACCGAAAACGGAGGCGAGGCCATTGCACGCACGCACGATGTTTCCTCCGCTGAGGACTGGAAGCGTGTAGTCGAGGACGTACTCGCCGAGTGGGGCACGATCGACATCCTGATCAACAACGCCGGAATTGCCATGGCGAAGGGTGTTCTCGAAGCCGAGCTTGACGACTGGAATAAGGTGATGGCCATCAATGTCACCGGACCTTGGCTGGGAATGAAGAGCGTCATTCCCGCCATGCAGGCCGCGGGGGCCGGTTCCATCGTGAACGTGTCATCGATCGCTGGCATTGTGGGTGGCGCCTCGGATGGCGGCAGTGCAGCCTACTCCGCTTCGAAGGGGGCAGTCCGCTCCCTGACAAAACACACTGCCCAGTGGTTTGCAAAGGACAACATCCGGGTGAATTCAGTGCATCCCGGTCCGGTCGACACCGGCCTGACCCGTGGCTACGGGCTCACAAGGGAATCGCTGGCCAACCCTGAAACCGTTCCTTTGCCGCCCCACGCGGGGGAAGCATCCGACATCGCGTATGGCATGCTCTACCTCGCATCGGATGAGGCCAAGTTCATCACTGGAACGGAACTCGTCATCGACGGCGGGTTCACCTCTCACTGAAAGGATCACGATGACGCACTCCCCGGACACCGAACCACGCGTGACTGATGACAATGGCCAGACCCCGGATGCTGATTACCGGCAGGAAAACGACTACCAGGATGACCTCACAATCTCTGGCAAGGATGCTTCTGCCTATGTCCTCGCCGACGACACTAAGCCGATCTATTCGCCAGGTCCAGATTCCGAACGACAGTCAGGGACCCCTCAAGGCACGCTGACAAAGGGACGCCACACAGGGCGAAGCGTTTACCCTGGCGTGGAACGGAGCTACTACCTCTACGTCCCTGCTCAATACACGCCAGACAAGCCCGCAGCCCTTGCCATTTTTCAGGATGCCAATCTGTATCTGGCACCGAAGGCCAGCGCGGATATCGTCCTGGACAACCTCATCAACAGGGGCGAGATCCCGGTTACGGTGGCCATATTCATTGAAGCAGGCGAGCAAGGCCCGGGATATCCCCACTTTGGTGGAACGGACAACCGCAGCATCGAGTACGACTCCGTCAACGGCGACTATGCCAGATTCCTCACGGACGAATTCCTTCCGGATGCCATTGGGCATCTCAATGTCTCCACAGTTCCCCGGGATCGAGTGCTTGTAGGCATCAGCTCGGGCGGCAATTGTGCGTTCACCGCAGCCTGGGCACGTCCTGACGTCTTCGGCAACATCATCTCCCATTGCGGCAGCTTCATCAATATCCGGGGCGGCCACAATCATCCCTCGGCAATCCGGCAGAACCCACGAAAGCCAATCCGGGTCTGGCTACAAACTGGAGCCCGGGATCTTGACGTCATTTTCGGCAGTATTCCGATCGCCAACCACGACATGTTCGCAGCCCTTGAGTATCGACGCTACGATGCCAAATTCGTGTATGGCGAGGGCGGACACTCGCTCCTGCACGGTGGCGCAGTCCTCCCGGAGACGCTGAGGTGGATTTTTCGCGACCATCCCGATACTGCGGACGCGCAATAGCCGGAACCTGGGCGAACTGGGCCGGAACAGGACCGTCGGCAAGCCCAATCTGCGCACAGAAAGAAGAGATCATGACCAGACAAATGATTGTCGGCATGCATCTGGGCAACGGATACGGCAACCTGCCTGGGGCCTGGCGCGCCCCGGCAGTAGACCCCAGGAGCTATACGAGTTTTGACGCGAAGGTTCGCCATGCACAGGCCGCCGAGCGCGGGAAGCTCCAGTTCCTGTTCCTACCGGATGGCCCCACTCACGTCGGCGATATTGAGAACGAGCCGCCCCACTTCAATCTCGACGTCATGGTGACGTTGGCAGCTGTCGCTCGCGAAACGAGCCGGATTGGCCTCGTCGCCACCGGCTCGACGACGTTCAACGAGCCGTTCAACCTCGCCCGACAGTTCAAGGCGCTGGATGTCATGAGTCATGGGCGGACGGGTTGGAATGCCGTCACCTCGAGCGGACAAGATGTCGCGGCAAATTATGGCCAAAGAGTGCTATCAAGCCCGGAACGCTACGGGAGGGCGCATGAGACGATCCAGTTAGTACAGTCTCTTTGGGGCAGCTGGGGAAAGACAGCGTGGATGCACGATAAGGCAACGGGCCGCTTCGCGGACGCCGACCAGATCGCACCCATCAATATGGGTGGCAATTTCGTCGCCTCGCGTGGTCCGCTGTACATCCCTCCATCCGAGCAGGGTCAACCYGTTGTCTTCCACGCGGGAGGCAGTGCGAACGCCCTCGAACTCGCCGGTCGTTACGCCAGCGGCGTCATCGGCGCAGCTTTCACTATCAACGATGCGCGTGCGCAGCGCGCCGCGTTTCGTGAAGCGGCCGAACGCGCCGGGCGGGATCCGGACGAGCTCAAATTCTTTGCCGGCCTGATGACGACGATCGCCAAGGACAAGCGCGAAGGTCTTGATCGCCGAATTACGCTGAGTGGGCGAATCTTTCCTCAGCGCGCGTCCTATCTTGGACAGATGCTCGGCCTGGGCCTCGATCCGGCACAGCTCGACGAGCCACTATCGCAGGAGCAACTGTCCAAGGCGCGGCCATCAGCGGGCGACCCTCGCTCGGCTAATGCACTCAGGATCGCTAGTGAAGGCTGGACGGTCCGCGATGTGCTCGCGCACGGTGTGATCGACTACCACCCCGTCGTCGTCGGACCGGCCGCCGGAGCCGCTGACCACATGCAGGAATGGTTCGAAGCAGAAGCTGTGGACGGCTTCTGGGTGTCGCCGGACATATACGAGGACGGGATTGACGCCTTCGTCGATGGCGTCGTGCCAATCCTCCAGGATCGCGGGCTATTCCACCGGGAATATAACGGCACAACCCTGCGCGAACATCTTGGCGTTCCGGCCCAATATGGAGTCGATCCGCGCGTCACGAAGTGACGTGAATCAAACGTGACCTGGCTCGGGATAGCGGGCGACATCGGCTAATACGGCAACGCCATCGACCAATACGGCCTGTTCTGGTAGAAGGAAGACGGCGACCCGCTGGACTAGTCGGTTGCCGGTCGCAATCGTCAATTGTCCCCCTCGCCGCTGGCGGCTTCGGCGACTTTCGCGGTGTCGACGAACTGCTCGAAGCGCACGATGAGACCCCCGCGGACAATGAAGTGGTGCGCTACCCGGACATTGAGCTTCCGCCCGGTTTTACGGTGCGTTGCTGTGTATCGTGCGAGGACGACGACGTTCTCACCATCGACGACGTAGTTGTCATCGTGAGCGGTCCAACCGTCCCAGTCGCGTACGAGTACTTCCATGACGTTGGACGTGACACCCTGCGGTGTGCGATAGGTTCCCGCAAGGGGAAACCCCGCCATTTCAGTCCATTCGACATCGGGCGCCATCGTGGCACGAAGCGCCTCGAGGTCACCGGCCGCTGAGGCAATGTACTGCCGGCGGACAACGTCACGCGGCGCCATGGACGTCCCAGGGTCCATCGTCTCGTTCAGCCCCACGTCATCTCACCTTTGGCCACCTTGGGTCCAATTTGTGCCGCGATCAGCATTCCCGATTCCGGATAGCTTTCAACGAGCGCCGCTGTTGCCGAAGCACCATCGGGGGAACTGTCGAGAATGCGCTCGAAGTCCTGCAGATACTTGCGGGTGAAATCAATGCCGCTCGCATCGTTTGCGGTCCCAGGGAGCCGGTGTCCGGCGACGACCAACTGAGGCTCCAGCGATTGCATCTCATCGAGCATGTCGATCCAGGCAGCCCGCTGTTCCGGCGTCGCGGTATCGGCGGTCCAGACATGTTCCTGCTGGAACACCAGGACCCCACCAACGACGGCCTGGTAATCGGCGTTCCACAGATAATGCCGGTCCGGCAGCAGGGTCGAACCTCCCCTGACGTCGAATCTGTAACCATCCAGCTCAAGGAAATCACCGACGAGCGGGGTGATCGGGACCAATCGCGTTGGCAGGTTCGCTCCCAGCGTGGCCCACGCCTTGAGCTTGCCTTCGAAGGAGTCGCGGATGTGCTCGATCACGATCGGAGTGGCGACGATGGCCGCATGGGGAAACGCCTCAGCGATAGCTTCCAGGCCGAAATAGAAATCCGGGTCGGCGTGGCTTACAAAGACCGTGGTCAGGACCTTCCCGGAGTCGAGAATGGCGGCCACCAACCGGTGTCCGTCTGCCCGGGTGAAGCCGGCATCAATAAGCAACGCTCCGGTGGGACCTGTGACCAGAGTGGCTGACTTATTGGGTGAACCGGCGGGAAAGTCCAGATCGAAGACTTCGAAGTTAAGCGACATGGGTGGTGCTCCTTCTCGTGTACAGCACGGAACGTCCAGGCAGGCGGCTTGGTACCACCCATAGCCAGTAACAAAGCTGACTAGTCAGCTATTCCCCTCCCGCGCACCGACCGGTGATCACGGCATGGTCGGCAGTTCTTTCGCGGCGTTCTTACTCAGCGTCCGGATAGCTGTCGCAAAGACCTCTGCCTGATCAACAGGCAACGGATCGATGACATAGCGTTCCACGTTTCGGGCATGCAGGGCAGCGGCCCGAAGGAGGACTTGCTCTCCATGAGGGGTGAGGTGGATCAGCTGGACGCGACGATCATCCATGGAACCCCTGCGCTCGATCAAACCCTGCGCCGATGCCCGCTGAACCAGCCGGGTAGCACCACCCGAGGTCAGCACCCTGGCTTGCGCAATATCGCGCACAGGCATTCCCGTGTCACCAGCACGGCCCACTAAGAGAAGGAGTTCGAACAGTGAGTGACTGACCCCCGCCTCCTGCTCCAAGGATCGACCAAGCAAATACTCCAGCCGGTTAGCAGCACCAAGCAAACGCCCGAAAACCAGGATACGAGGATCATTGGCGGCCTCTTGAGCAGTCTTAAGTTCTCCCTGTACTTCCACCCTCCAACACTAAACGTGGGGTACGGCTAGAGATACCGGCAACTTGCTGGGGCCATTGAGATTACTCTTCCGCGGCTTGCCCCGGCTCCCAGTCGCCGTCGCCTCCCGACGTTCTGGGCCGCAACAACAGGGCCCTCAGTTCCTCAAGAAGTTCCAGTTGTTGGCTGTTGATTGCCATCAGCCGATCGATCTCGGTTTTTGCCTGCACGTCCGTTTCATAGTCATGCAAGGCCATAGCTGCTGCGATGGCGTCTTGCCGCTTTGCAGCTATCAGCAATATTGCGCCCTGAAGCCCAGCCAGCATGGACAGGAAGAGGTTCAGAAGGATGAATGGATATGGATCCCATGCATGTGACGTAAAGACAAATGTGTTGATAGCAGCCCAAGCAGCCATAAATGCAACGAACAGCGATACGAAAATCCAACTACCCATGCCATTCCGAAGGATATCCGCTGCGCGCTCGCCCCGGCTCAAACCTGCTTTATGCTGCCTATGCCAGGTAGCCGGTCTCTCACTCATGAACCCAGCGTAGGGTCTGCTGCCCTGCATTCGGACATTCGGCACGAGGAGATCGAGCTCCTTTAGGAATCCGGCTCCGTCCATACCCAGTCGCGGATTTCAGGGAGGTCCTCGAAGTGTTCGCGTATATGTGCAGCGTGGGCGTCGAGCTGGTTGCGGCAGTGTTCCAGGAGTTCTTCTGCACCCGCGAAATGTCCGCGGGAACGGCGAAGTGATTCCATGACGAGGTGATAGCGGCTGACTTTGTTCAGGACCACCATGTCAAACGGTGTGGTCGTAGTACCCTGCTCGTTGTATCCGCGGACGTGGAACCTCTCAGGCAGCGGGCGACCATGCAGGAGCTGATGGAGGGCCCGTGCATACCCGTGCCATGCCATCACCACATCCACGTCACCAGTAAAGATCTCTTCAAATTTCTCACTGGAAAGCCCATGCGGATGCGTGTCCGGAGGCGGTAGGACCATGGCGTCCATGACGTTGACCACCCTGACAGTCAGATCGGGAACATGGCGCCGGAGCAGCCATGCCGCTGCCAGGGTCTCCTGGGTCGGAACATCCCCCGCACAGGCCAGGATGATGTCGGGTTTCGCAACGTCCTTCGAAGACCCCAGGGACACTTCGTTCCCCGCCCAGTCCCATACGGATGCACCGACGGCGGCGTGCTTCCTGGCCTCGTCGAGGGTCAAATACTGCGGGTGGTCCTGCTTGTCGATGACAGCAAGGTTCACATAGTTCTTGCTTTTGAGCATGTGTTCCGCTGTGACCAGCAGGGTGTTGGCATCCGGTGGAAGGTAGACCCGTATGACAGTGCCGGACAGTGACAAAACCGTGTCGATGAGTCCCGGACCCTGATGGCTGAAACCGTTGTGGTCGTTCCGCCAGCAGGTAGAGGTCAGGAGGATATTCAGGCTCGGCACAGGCCGTCGCCACTCCAGGTCCCGCGAATGTTGGAGCCATTTGGCGTGCTGGACTGTCATGGACGCACTCACCATTGCAAACGCCTCGTAGCTCGCGAACAAGCCGTACCTGCCAGTAAGGACGTATCCTTCCAGCCATCCTTGGCAGAGATGTTCGGAGAGGACTTCCATGACGCGTCCATTAGCGGAAACATGGTCGCCGCCAGGTGGGGCAGCCACACTGGCATCCGGCTCCAGAAGGCAACGGTCTGTGGCTTCAAAGACGGCACCGAGCCTGTTGCTGTTGGTTTCGTCCGGGCAGAAAAGCCGGAATCTGGGATCCTCGGCAGTGTCAATATAGATGTCCCGGAGCATCTCCCCCAGCGGCTTTGTGCTTTGGTACATTTTTTGGCCTCGGGGCAGGGTCTCCACAGCGTACTTTTCTATGGGCGGAACCACGAGATCCGTGCCACCCACGCCGCGGCTGGCCGGCAGCGCGCCCATGCGCAGATCGCCGTCGGGAGCCAGCGCCGACAGTTCGGCGACAAGCCGGCCATCGGCGTCGAACAGCTCCTCGGGCCGGTAGGAGCGCATCCAGGTTTCCAGTTGTGCCAAGTGCTCCGGCTTTTCCCGCACTCCGGCGAGAGGGACCTGATGTGAACGGAAAGTACCTTCGACGGGGACCCCATCAACGGTTGCCGGCCCGGTCCAGCCTTTGGGTGTCCGCAGGATAATGGCTGGCCATCGGGCCGGCCCCGTAACGCCTTCCAGGCGGGCATGTGACTGTATCGCCCGGATGGCTGCATAGGCCGAGTCCATGGCTGATGCCAATGCTGGATGGACAAGACCAGGATCATCCCCGTCGACGATCACAGGCTCCCAGCCATGCGCTTCGAGCAACGACGCCACCTCCAGGTTCGAGCGCCGTCCCAAGACAGTAGGCCCCGAGATCTTGTAGCCGTTGAGGTGGAGAATCGGAAGCACAGCGCCGTCGCTCAGCGGATTAAGAAACGACGGCGCCTTCCAGGAACCCTCCAACGGCCCGGTTTCTGCCTCCCCGTCCCCCACCACACACGCAACGATCAGGCCGGGGTTGTCCATTGCCGCACCTGTGGCATGCATCAGCGAATACCCCAATTCACCGCCTTCGTGAATGGAACCAGGCGTGGCCGGTCCGACATGGCTCGCGATCCCGCCCGGCGTCGAAAACTGCCTGACAAGTCGTCTCAGCCCTGCAAGATCCCTGCCAACAGCGGGATAGACCTCGGAATAGCTGCCTTCGAGATATGTGTTGGCGACGACGGCGGGGCCTCCGTGACCGGGGCCCGTCACCAAGAGGACTTCCGCACTCGTGCGACGGATGAGGCGATTCAGGTGGGCGTAAATGAGAGACAACCCGGGACTGGTCCCCCAATGGCCCAGAAGTCTGGGCTTGATGTGCTGGGCTTGCAATGGCTCGCGGAGCAGCGGATTTTCCTGGAGATAGATCTGTGCAACAGTCAGGTAGTTCGCTGCTGCCCAGTACTTGTTGAGCAGTTCGAAGTCTTCGCTTTCCGACTGCGAACCTGGGTGGCTGTCTTGAGTGCGTTGCGTCATGCCGCGTTCCTTCCTAACTATGTCCACCGAGGAGTGATGCAGTTGCTTCAGCTATGGCCCGTTCCTCGTCGCTTGGCACCACCAGCACAGGAAATGACGAGTCATCGGAGCTGACTCCACGGATGCCTTCCACTGGGGTCGAATTCCTGTCCTCCGCGATGCGCAATCCCAAGGGGGCCAGCCACGAGAGGACCTGCGACCTGAACACATCGGAGTTCTCGCCCACCCCACCTGTGAATACCAAAGCGTCGGGCTTTTGAACCACCATGGAGTACGCCGCTACGTACTTGGCCAAACGATAGGCAGCCGTTTCGAGGGCGAGAATCGCCTTGGGTTCTCTCCTCGTTGCAGCCGCGCAGACCTCACGCATGTCCGCGGTCCCGGCCAATGCCCGGAGGCCTGATCTGTGGTTGAGCACCTCATCGACGTCGTCGGCCGACGCTCCGGCACGTTGCATCAACAGGATGATGGAAGGGTCCAGATCACCGCAGCGGGTTCCCATGATGAGTCCCTCCAGCGGTGTCATTCCCATGGAGGTGTCAACGCTCTGACCTCCCCTCACGGCAGTGACTGAGGCCCCGTTTCCGATATGCGCCACAATCGCATTCAACGAGGAACCGTCCACCCCGAGGTAGGACGCAGTGTCACGGCAGGCCATCTCCACGGATATGCCATGAAATCCGAAGCGCCTGATGGGGTGTTCCACATAGCTGTCTTCCGGAATGGCATAGCGGGCGGCGAACTCCGGTATGGACCGGTGGAAAGCGGTGTCGAAGACGGCCACCTGTGGAACGCCCGGCCAACGCTCTTGCGCAGTGTTCATGCACGCGGCGCTGGCAGGATTGTGAAGCGGCGCCAGCGGGCTGAGCCCCTCAATAACCCTTACAACGTCTGGCGTGACAAGTGCAGGGGTGCTGAAGCGGTCGCCGCCGTGGACCACACGATGCCCGACTGAATCCGGAGTACCTGAATCCAGGCTGTTGGCCACAGCCGTAACGATTTCGTCAAAAACGCCGTGGAGGCGGGCGGCATCGAAACGGTGATCCGGCGGCCAGTTGACTTGTCCGGAAGCCAGGATGCTGTTGTTTCCCGTCGGGACCCTGGTGTCCCTCAAGTGGTACTTCAGTGACGACGAGCCGGGGTTCAGCACAAGAACGTGCACCTCATGTCCTTCCCGTCGATCTTCGGTGAAAGGTCAAGCACTCTCTGCTGAGGACCCTAACGCACTCTGCCGATCAGCGGGAGGGGCTTCGGACCCTTGCCACGACGGTCCGCCACGCCGATAGTGGAGACGATCACTATCGGAATGAACCGAAGGGACGTCTGTACGTGAAAAAGCAGATTCTGGCAGCCCTTGATGGTTCCAGGGCGGGCAGCCGTGTCGCAGACTGGGCTGTCGCCCGTGCAGATTCCCTCGGTCTGGTACTCAATCTCATCCACATCGTTCCCCCGGATTGGGCATTCCCACTGCCGGGTGACCGTACCTTGGCGATGGAGCGTGCCAACGACCTCCTCAAGAGCGAAGCAGCGCGACTTGCCGGGGTCTTTCCCTCGATGGAGATCAAATCCACACAATTCTCCGGCGAACCCGCGGAAACGATTGCCTCCCTGTCCTCGGAAGCGGAGATGGTGGTGGTTGGAACGGATCGCGGCCCAGGTACCGAAGGGCAGGGGTACGGCTCGGTCAGTTTCCAGATCGCAGTCACCAGCAAAGCGCCTGTCGCTGTGGTCCCGGACATTACTGCAGGGAAACGTTCTGGAGTGGTGGTCGGAGTAGACGGCTCCCCAGATTCGCTGTGCGCCTTGGACATGGCAGCTACTGAAGCCTCACGCCTAAGGGAGGAGGTGGTGATTGTTCATGCATCAGGTCCAGGGGCCCTGGCGCCCAAGGATAGGGACGTTATGGGCGACTCTGTCCGGTGGGTCAAAGAACGTTACCCGGCCCTGAACGTCCGGGAGAAGTTGGACTTGGACCACCGTCCAGGGGATGCACTCGTCGCTGCTGCAAAGGAAGCCCAGGTCCTGGTGATGGGATGCAGGGGTCGTGGCGGACTGCGCGTGCTTTTGGGATCTGTGGCGCAGCATGTTCTCCTGAATGTCCAGTGCCCCACAATCCTGACCCGGCCCGAGCCAAACACGCGGCATGGCAATTAGCCGTTTTCGTCGTCGTTCCGTTTTGAGGAGTCCCCGTCCGTCGTGTCGTCCACGGCAGCCGACGGGTCCAGGGGCGGCCACCATTTCGACGGCGGCGTGATCACAAACCGCCGACCACTGATTTCCGTGGGAGTGACCCTGACCAGAATGTCCTTTGCACCCGGCTGCCATGGCGACAACCCTGCATTTACGGCTTCCTGAATTTCCTCGGGGTGGGTTACGAACTCTGGATGACCCTTGATGATGACACTCCACGCGATGGTTCCATAACGATTAAATCCATCAGCCTCCAAGGCAAGCGGTGTCCCTTCACGAAGGGCTTTGTGTTTGGTCCCTTGCCCTGTCCTGAACAGGATCGTCCCGAAATTGGGAATGTAGTTCACCGGAAAGATCTCCGGAACGTTTCCGTTGATGAGTGCAATCCTGCAGGTGGATGTGGACTGAAGATACTTCCAGCAGTCGTGAACGCTGAGCTCTTTGGTGTCCTGGTCCATTGATGTGTTCTCCATGGCGCCGAGCCTAACGCGTCCTGCCAAACGGGTGTAGGGCAAAAGGTCCTGTCGTGACCATGCCCTTTGGCCCTAGACGCAACCAGGTCCAGGGTGGAGCCTTTCATCGAACAGGCATCCCGCATTGGAGTAACGATGTCCCTTGGGAACCAACCTCCTGCCCCGCTGTCCGAGACGGCTGGCACTGAAGGCCTCAGTTCCCATGCCGCCGCAAAGTTGTTGGAAACCGTGGGACCGAACGTCCTGCCAAGAGCAAAGAAGGTCTCCCAGTGGCGAAAGTTGCTGGGCGAGCTAACGCACTTCTTTGCACTGATGCTCTGGGCTGCGGCGGTGCTCGCCTACATCGGCGGATTGCCGCAGCTATGTGTGGCTATCGTTATTGTCGTCATCGTCAACGGGGTTTTTGCCCACATCCAGCAGGAACGTGCCCAGCATGCAGCGGAGCGCCTGCAAGGACTCCTCCCGGCCGAAGTGACCGTCCGTCGTGACGGCAAGATCCAAAGCGTCCACGCCAGTGAACTTGTCCCTGGGGACGTGGTAATCCTCGCAGCTGGGGACAAGCTGCCCGCGGACATTCGATTCATTTCTGCCTCCGGATGCACGGTGGACGAATCCATGCTGACCGGTGAAAGCGTTGCCGTGCCTAAGACCACCAAGGACACAGCCTGGGGTGGAACGTTCCTGGTCAACGGCGAAGCGGAAGGCCTGGTGGTCGCCACGGGAGGGAACACGAAACTGGCCGCTATCGCTGCCCTCACGAGTGGCACAAAGTCCCCGCCAACGCCATTGACGCTGGAACTGCGGAGGATAGTCCGGCTTGTCGCCTTGGTGGCATTGACGGTCGCCGGATTGTTCTTCATTGTCTCCCTGTTGGTGGGGATCGTCTGGCGTGATGCATTTCTTTTCGCGATCGGCGTTGCAGTCGCCCTCATCCCGGAGGGGCTCTTGCCGACGGTAACGCTTTCGCTGGCGATGGGAGCACAGCGCATGGCTGACCGCCATGCGCTGGTGCGCAATCTTGAGGCCGTCGAAACGCTCGGTTCCACCACCTTCATCTGCACGGACAAGACAGGCACCTTGACCCAAAACCGGATGAACGCCGTCGAGGTTTTTACAACAGCCGGTACGGTGACAATCGCAGGAGAGGGCTACGGCCCTGATGCCCGCATCGAAGGGGAGGCAAAGGATGCAGCGCTCGGCGTTGCTTTGGCCGCACGCACCGCTTCCCAAGGACGGGCCGTTCTTCAAGGCGATGCATGGGCAGCGCAGGGGGATCCCATGGAAGCGGCCATTGATGCCCTTGCCCGCCGCCTGACAAGTGGCGGGAGGGAATCCGGCGCCGTGAACCGCCGTTTTGCCTTTGACGCTGACAGGCGGCGGGAGTCCGTGATTTCAGGGACCACGCTCTGCATGAAAGGTGCGCCGGAATCGGTTCTTCCTTTGTGCGGAGATCCCGCGACGAGCTTCACACAGGCGTTGGAGGCTATGGCGTCACGGGGCCTGCGTGTGATCGCAGTAGCACGGCGGGAATTACCGGGGATGGCCACAGACTGGTTACATCGTTCAGCAGAGGACGCTGAACAGAACCTTCAAATACTGGGTCTTATTGGCCTGCATGACCCACCACGATCTGACGTCCAAAGTGTGCTCAAGGCTGCCCGGGGAGCTGGAATCCGGATTGCGATGATTACTGGCGACCATCCCTCAACGGCCGGTGCAATCGCCAGGGAGGTAGGCCTGATGGGTCCGGACAACCTCGTTGTCCAAGGCTCCGAGCTGCCCGAGGACGAGCAGATCCTCGGAGCGCTCCTGGATCGCGATGGAATTGTGGTCAGCAGGGTCTCTCCGGAACAAAAGCTCCGGGTGGCGAAGGCGCTGCAGATGCGCGGCCATGTGGTGGCGATGACCGGCGACGGTGTGAACGACGGTCCTGCACTGCGCCAGGCCGACATCGGAGTGGCAATGGGTCTCAGCGGCACGGACGTCGCCCGTGAGGCGGCCGACCTCGTGCTCCTGGATGACCACTTCGCCACCATCGTTGCCGCCATCGAACAGGGCAGGGCAACCTACTCGAATATCCACAGATTCCTGACCTACCATCTCACGGACAACGTGGCTGAGTTGGCTCCTTTCGTCATCTGGGCCCTGTCCGGCGGCCAATTCCCGCTCGCGCTTGGCGTTCTCCAGATTTTGGCCCTCGACATAGGAACAGACCTGCTGCCTGCCCTCGCCCTTGGCGCAGAGCCACCCGGCAAACGGGTCCTGAACCGCCCGCCCGAGAAGCGGCACCTCCTGGACCGCCGGCTCATGTTCAGGGTATTTGCCGTCATGGGACCCACGGAAGCCCTGTTCGCCATGGCTGCGTTTTCGACGATCCTCTTCGGAAGCGGCTGGGCACGGGGTGAACCATTGGATCCGGGCGTGCTGATGTCCGCTTCAGGGGGCGCCTTTGCCGCCGTCGTACTGGGACAACTTGCAACCGCTTTTGCGTGTCGGAGTGCAACAGCTCCCCCGTGGAAACAAGGTTGGCTAACCAACCGCCTTCTGCTCTGGGCAGTTGCCGCTGAACTGGTCGCCTTGGCCGTGTTCGTGTTCGTCCGGCCTGTGGCCGAACTGCTGGGACAAGCACCCCCGAATGCCGTGGGATGGCTGGTTGCGTTCCTTGCCATCCCGGGCGTCCTTGGCGTCGATTGGCTGTACAAACGCCTGCGTCAACGGCAGGCCACGACGCTTGAAGAATCCTGAGAGATGCATGTCCTTCGGCCCTATCGCGGCTGCCGGCGCAACGGCAAGCTGGTTCCATGAATGCACAATCACGGTCGCATCGAATCGTCGTTGGCGTGGATGGCTCGGAGTTCTCTTCCAATACCCTGAAGATGGCGGGACGCCTGGCGGCCGTTTTCGACGCGCCGATCGACGTCGTCACGTGTGTTGGCATGTCCGACTACTTTATGGCGTCCCGCTTTGAGCCCGAATTGACCCGCTTCACCTCACAGCTCGAAGATACCGCCAGGCGATTGGCCGACGAAGCGTTGGAGCGTGCCTTTGGAGCATCCCGCCCAGAGGAGCTTACCGTTACGGTCAAGTTCGGGGAACCTGCCAAGGTACTGGTGGAAGAAAGCCGTGACGCGCAGCTGCTCGTCGTCGGGAGGCGCGGCGCTGGCGGGTTCCTCAGCCAGCCCATAGGATCCGTCAGCAGGGTCTGCGCAGCCCACTCGCATTGCCCGGTTATGGTCGTCACAACGGAGGACGGTAGCTAGTCAGGGCTCTGGGCCTGGATTGCCGTGATCGCAACCGTGTTGATGATGTCTTCCACAGTTGATCCCCTGGAAAGATCATTGATCGGCTTGCGCAGGCCTTGAAGGATAGGCCCGACGGCGATAGCGCCCGACGACTGTTCAACAGCCTTATAGGTGTTGTTGCCTGTGTTGAGGTCGGGAAAGATGAACACGGTCGCCTTTCCGGCCACTGCGGATGCAGGCAGCTTGGAACTGGCGATGGCCTCATTCACCGCCGCGTCGTATTGGATAGGTCCGTCCACAGGAAGGTCAGGACGTGCCTTCCTCACCAATTCCGTGGCACGACGCACCTTTTCCACAGCAGTCCCGGATCCTGATCCTCCCGTCGAGTAGGAGAGCATGGCTACCCTTGGTTCGACGCCGAACCGAACAGCAGTGGCTGCGGAGGCGACGGCGATGGCTGCCAGCTGAGAGTCCGTTGGATCTGGGACGACTGCGCAGTCCCCGTAAACCAATATCCGGTCGGGGAACAACATGAAAAAAACGGAGGACACCAGCCCATCGGCATCCCGGCTCTTAACGAATTCCAGGGCCGGGCGGATGGTGTTGGCTGTGGTGTGCGCGGCTCCCGAAACCAGTCCATCTGCATCACCAAGCTGCACCATCATCGTGCCGAAGTAGGCTCCGTCAACCATGATTTCCCTGGCGCGCTCCATAAGCATGCCTTTGTGGGCCCGCAGCCGCACATACTCGGCGGCGTAGCGCTCACGGAGAGGTGAGGTTGCAGGATCCACTACCCGTACTCCCCCGACGTCGATTCCGTGCGCGGCGGAGAGCTCCTGGATCGCGGCCACATTTCCCAGAAGCGTTACGTCGCAGACGTCGCGGCGTCGAAGAATCTCTGCGGCACGAAGTACCCGGACGTCGCTCCCCTCGGCAAGGATGATGCGCCTCTTTTGCTTCCTCGCCCGTTCGATCAATTCATTGAGGAAACGCAACGGCGTCATGATTGCCGGGCGAGGCAGCGCCAAGCGAGCCAGCAGTTCGGGTTCATCGATGTACCTTGCCCACACCCCCAGTGCCGCTGCCACTTTGCGGTTCTCTCCCGTGTGGATTTCGCTGCGGACGCCAGCGGCTTTTTGGGCCACGGCGTAACTATCAGCCATTTCATCGAAAACGGGAAACGGTGCACGCGACAACAAGGATGTGACGTGAGGACCCGGGGACAGTCCGTCTGCCAAAATAATAGCCGCGGGAGTGGGAAACTCGGGCGACAACGCCGACGCAATGCTGGTCATGATGATGTCGGCACGGTCACCCGGAACGATGATCAAATCGCCGGCTTCAAGCACACGCAAGAAGTTGTCCACGTTCATTCCCGCCAGCCTAATGCTGCGCACATCCCGGTCCAGCTCCGCACTGCCGGACATACGGTGGAGACCGAGCGAAGCCACAACATCCGCCACAGTCGGGGTCGAAATCTCGGAGACTTCGGGTATCACATAGCAGGGAACGGGACCCACCATCGCCCGGACTGCCGCCTGTAGTTCCGAATGCAGCTGGTCCACAGACGTTGGTTCGGCGCGGTTCACCACGACGGCCAACAGGGGGCAGTGCGCAGACTCATACTGCCTGATGGCTGCTTCCACGGCCGCCGTTGTTTGCGTCGACGTGAGACCTCGGGCGCCGACCACAGCCAATACAGGGAGCCCCAGGTTGGTCGCCAGCCTGGCATTCAGATCGAACTCCCTGCCCGTGGCGTTTCCGCGAAGGTCCGATCCATCAACAACAACCACATCGCAATTGTTGGCAATCTGCGCATATTCCGTGAGCATCAGGGAAAGGAGCTCGTCCTTCCGGCCGGCGATCGTATCTGCCATGGCTGTGGGCAAGGACACGCCACTTCGGCACCGCGCAGCGTCCAGTTCGTAGAGCCGCCGAAGCATGAAGATCACAGGATCCCGGTGCGTATCGGTATTGTTGACAATCGGGCGGTAGAAGCCCAGACGACCCGAGTGCCGATGAAGGGCGTCGACCACTCCCAAAACCACCAGCGATTTACCCGAGCCCGGTAGCGCCGAGGCAACGTAGACGCCTTGAACCATGGGCCCTCCCTTCAGAGCCGGCCTTGACTGGTCCCAAGCATCTCCCACAACGAAACCTTGGCGCCAGAGCCTAAGGTCACGGTGAACAGATTGCCGCAGGACCTTGGACTCTGTTGGCAGGCACGACCGCAGCCATAGGATCACGACATCAGATGGCAGGAACCCTTGGCGCCTGTCCCGTCCGCACCACAGGAGACAACGATCATGGAAAATGACGAGCGGCCCGGCACCGTCCTGTCTGAGGACGATTCATGGAAAGTCCTCGAACGCAACCAGCATGGTCGCCTGGCCGTCAGCGTTTTGGGTGAGCCCGACATCTATCCCCTGAACTTCATCGCCCACAACCATCGGCTGCTCCTAAGAACCAACCCGGGAACGAAGCTGGCCGAACTGACGGTGAATGAGAAGGTGGCCTTCGAAGTGGAGGAGATTGTAGATGCAGAGGCATGGAGCGTAGTTCTTAAGGGCAAGGCGAGGGTTATTGAGTCGCAAACCGAAATCGACGAGGCAGACAAGCTGCCCCTCAAACCATGGATTGCCACCCGCAAGTACACCTACGTCGAAATTACTCCGACAAGCATCCAGGGCCGTTACTTTGAACTTGGGGATGAGCCGGAACGCTACTGACGCGGAATCCGTTCGCGTGGGACGGTTTCCAGTTGTGCGGGCTTGAAATGCTGCACCGGTCCAAGTGCCCTTAGCGCGTTCAGAATCGTCGCCAGGTCTACAAGTTCCTGCAGCAGTGCTCCGGCAACAGCCGGGATCACCCCGAACGATGCCATGACCATCAGGCCCAGGCTCAGCAGAATGCCGGTCCAGATACTCTGCCGGGCAATCCGCAGCGTGTACTCCCCGATGTCCACAGCCGACGCGACCCTGGACAGGTCATCGAGCATGATGACGACGTCAGCCGACTCGCTGGCTGCGGTGGCGCCTTTGGCGCCCATGGCGACTCCGACGTCGGCCGCAGCCAGGACGGGTGCGTCATTGACGCCGTCGCCCACCATCATGACTTGCCTCATCGGCAGGGACGCAACGGCAGCGACTTTGTCGGCCGGCAGGCATTCCGCCAGGACGTTGCCGATCCCGGCAACAGCGGCAATGTGGCGGGCAGTACTGGCGGTGTCGCCCGTCAGCAGCATCGTCTCCACGACACCGAGCTTCCGGAGCAAGGCGAGTGTATCAACGGCGTTGGTGCGCAGCGGATCGCTCATGATCAGGCTTCCGGCATATGTCCCATCGACACCGATGTACACGGCGAGCTGCCCACCGTCCAAGGGTGTGCGTTCGAACCCGCTCGTATTTGCGCTGACGAACGCAGGCTTTCCTACGAGAACCGTCTGCGGCCCCACAGCGGCGCTGACACCATTGGTGGCGTGTTCGCTGGCACCGGATGCCGGCAACAGAGGTAAGCCACGCTCGCGAGCCGCTTCAATGACAGAAGCCGCGAAGACATGGGAGGAATATTGCTCGGCCGATGCCGCCAGCTGCAGCAGCCTGTCCTCGGACTGGGTTCCCCCGGCAGCAAGCCGTATCCCGGACAGGACGGGCCTGCCCTGAGTGAGGGTCCCGGTCTTATCGAACACAGCCGTCTTCACCCGGCTGAGCTTCTCCAGCGTACCGGCGTTCTTAATAATGATTCCTGCTTTGGCTGCACGGCTGGCACCGGCAAGAAAGGCGACAGGTGCCGCTATCAACAGAGGGCAGGGTGTCGCCACCACCAGTACCTGGGCAAAGCGTAAGGGATCCTGGCTAAGCAGCCACGCCGTACCGGCAAGAAGAAACGCAACCAGTGTGAACGGCACTGCGTACCTGTCAGCCAAGCGCACCATGGGGGCGCGGCTCGCTGCAGCTTCCCGCACCAAGGCGACGATCTGGCTGTACTGGGACTCCTCCGTTGAGGCAGTGGCCACCATGCGTATGGCGTCGGCTCCGTTCAGGGAGCCACTGAGCAGTAGGTCACCCTTTGCTCGCTCCGCCGGCAGGCTTTCCCCTGTGATCGCGGACTCGTCAAGAATCCCGACGTCGGACAACATCCTGCCATCGACGGGGACCGTTTCTGCCGGCTTCACCAAGAGGAGGTCGCCAGGACGGATGACATCGACACCAACGTCCACCACCTGGCCATCCGATCCCTCGCGATGGGCGCTCCGGGGAGCACGCTCCAACAACGCTCGGAGCTCTCTTGTGGCCCGGCCCTGTGCAAAGTCTTCCAGCGCCTCGCCGCCGGTCAACATGAGGACGATGACCAATGAGGCCACGTATTCCCCAACCGCTGCTGTGGAACCAATCGCCGTCACAGCCAAGAGGTCGATGCCCCACCGTCCCCGAAGGAGGCCTTTGACCATGGCCACCGTACGGTATAAGGCCACCGAGAGTGAATAAATGGTGGCTGTTCCCTGGGCCGCAGCGGCGTGTCCCGCGATGACCAATCCCGCAACGATGACCCCTGCCAGCACGGTGGACGCTACCAAAGGAAAGCGCAGCGCAAGCTTCGCTACTTGCGGTGCCATGGCGCTAATCATGCGGGGTTCTGCTGAGGACCACTTTCAAAGCCTCCGTTTCGACCGCCCTTGAGAATGTGTCGTACGCATCCACAATCTGGTCAAGCGCGAAATGATGGGTTGCGAATTTCCCGGCAGGTAGCTTTTGTTGGGCGACGAGGCGAAGCAGCATCGGAGTCGTGTTGGTGTTGACCAAGCCCATGCTGATATTGACGTTACGGATCCAAAGATCTTGGAGCGGAAGTTCGACGGGCTTCCCGTGAACGCCAATGTTTGCAACATTTCCCCCTGGCCGCACCAAGCGCAATGCCATCTCAAAAGTCTCCGGGAGCCCGACGGCTTCCAGGGCAACATCAACCCCGGCACCATCAGTGAGGGCAAGGACCTCACTGATCCACTCGGGGTTCATTGGATTCACGGCGTGCGTCGCACCAAATTCTGCCGCCCGGGCCAGGCGGCTCTCGTTGGGGTCAATGGCAATAATGGTCGCGGCACCGTGAAGCCCCGCCGTCGCCATCACTGCCAAGCCGATGGGCCCGGCGCCAACTACGGCAATGACGTCACCGGGGGCCACGCGACCATCGCGGACACCGATTTCGAAGGCTGTGGGAAGGATATCGGAGAGCATAACGGCCTGATCATCGCTTACCCCGGGTGGGAGCTTGTGGAGCGAGTTGTCCGCGTACGGGACGCGAACGAATTCCGCTTGGGTCCCGTCGATGAGGTGACCGAAGATCCACCCCGTCCCCACCTGGCCCTCTTCTCCAAGGCAATGGGAAAACAAGCCCTTCCTGCAGTTGCTGCAATGGCCGCAGGACTTGATGCACGAGATGATGACCCGGTCACCAACGCGCAGGCCACTAACCGAGGTGCCTATCTCGGTGACGGTACCGACGCCTTCATGCCCGAGGATCCGTCCTGGCTGTACCGCCGGGACGTCTCCCTTGAGGATGTGCAGGTCCGTCCCGCAGATGGTGGTCGTGTCAATGCGGACAATCGCATCCGTAGGGTGGGTGATGCGTGGATCAGGAACGTCTTTCCAGGACGTGGATCCTGGTCCTTCATAAACGAGTGCCTTCATGGTGTGGTCCATTCCTGTAGGATCCTTGGAGCAGGAAAATGTACTGATGTCCCCCCACCAGGACGGCCATGCGGGCGTCGTTAGGGCCGTTGGTCCTGGCTGCCGCTGAACGGCACCGTCATTCCAAACCCGCACGGGTGGCATCGTCCAAAGGGCTCCACCAAGTCAATGGTGGTGTCACCTTGAAACGACTCCCGGTCATGGTCGTGGGAATAATCCGTACAAAGTGGTCCTTCCGCCCGGCTTGCCAGGGGAAAAGCAGCAATCCCACGGTGTCCAGTACTTCCTGCGTCAACTGGATGCTTGCAGCCGTGCCCTTCACCACCACGCTCCATGCAACTCCAGAGCCGGTATCCACTCCATCAGCTTCCAAGGCAACGGGCGTTGCCCCGAGTGCAGCATGGAGTTTCGTTCCTTCGCCGGTCCGGAAGACCAAGGTGCCGTGGTCAACTTTGTAGTTGATGGGGAAGATATCGGGATGGTCGCCCATCCACACTGCCAGACGGCCCACGGATACGCCGCGGAGCTGCTCCCAACATTGCTTGGTGTCCAGGTGCTCGGCCTCGGGGACTGATGGTTTGTTCATCATGCGAGGATCCTAAGTCTGCTTCCGTGCCTGCGACAGGGCCCAAAGACCCCTTCTGGCTACGGCTATGGCTAGCCGTACGGGCCCGGAGTAGGCTGACACCGAAAGTGCCAAGCAGTTACGCCGTGCACCACGCTGGTGGCAGGCACCGAAAGGCGGCGATGACAGACTCTCCCAAAGTCCCACGCGAACACCAAACGGGTGCGCCAGCGGTCCAGCTGGAGGACCTGATGATGGACTTCACGTCCAGGGCAGGCGAGTTGCTGCAAGCCCAGGAGAGGACCCGGGGCCTGCTCGAAGCCGTGGTGGCCGTTGCAGAAGACCTGAGCCTTGAAGCCGTGCTGGAGCGGGTGGTTACTTCCGCATGCAAGCTCCTGCAGGCACGTTATGGCGCCTTGGGTGTCATCGGCGAGGACAACGCGCTCAGCCATTTCATCACAGTGGGCATCGACGATGATTTGGCGAGCCGGATTGGTCCTCTGCCCACAGGACACGGGGTTCTGGGACTGCTCATTACCGAGCCTTCACCTTTAAGGCTCCACGACCTCCGTGAACATCCGATGGCCTACGGCTTCCCGCAGCACCACCCGCCGATGAAGTCTTTCCTCGGTGTTCCAATCCGCATCCGGGACGTCGTCTTCGGCAACCTGTACCTGACAGAGAAGGACGGCGGCGAGGACTTCACTCCGGAAGATGAGGATGTCGCGGTGGCATTGGCGGCAGCCGCCGCCGTCGCGATCGAAAACGCCCGGCTCTACGAGGACGCCGGGCACCGGACGTCATGGCTTGAAGCTTGTATGGAAATTACGGGGCTCATGCTGGAGGAGGACCAGCCAGAAAGCGCCGCGCTTGACCTCATTGCAGACAGGGCCCTTCGGGAGTCAGGATGCCACCTTGCCGTGGTTCTGAAGCCTTCCGCTGAACACGTCCAGGACTACACCGTGGAGGGGGTAGCGGGCGGGAAGGGCGCGGACCTGAAGAGTCGCGTTTTATCCTTGGATTCCACGGATTTCCTTGACGTCACCCTCAAAGGAACAATCAAAGGCGAGGACCCTTGGTACCTCCTTGGCGATTCGGCCGATGACTGCCCGGGAGAACTGCTGGTCATAAACCTCAGTGCCCAAGGCGCTCATCAAGGGCTGCTGGTTCTTGCTCGAAAACCCGGCACCGGGTCCTTTTCCACCACCGTTCTTGATTTGGCTCCGGTCTTCGGTTCACATGTAGCCCTCGCTTTGGCACTGGACCGGATACATCGGTTCCGGGAGCAGTTGGTGGTTTTCACTGACCGGGACAGGATTGCGCGGGACCTTCACGACCTCGTCATCCAACGCCTCTTTGCGGCGGGCTTGAGCATCCAGAGCCTGCGGCGCTACACCGCCGGCGGCTCAGCCCTTGAACGGATCGACGCCATAACGGAGGAACTCGATACCAGTATCCGCGACCTCCGAAACACCATCTACTCCCTGCGGACAAGTACCCACGAGCACGAACTCCTGAGCAGTCGGATCTTCCAAACGATTCAAGCCGGGGCAAAATCGTTGGCATACACCCCGCATCTGACCTTGATCGGCCCCGTTGATTCCGTAGAAGACGATGTCACGATCGGGCACCTCCTGGCGGTAATCTCGGAGAGCCTCAGTAACGCTGTCCGCCATTCCGATGCGAACACCATCTCCGTGTCAGTTCGGGTGGCTCATGGCACGCTAAGCACGGAGCTCACAGACGACGGCTGTGGTTTCACGGCTACGGGATCCGGTAATGGGTTGGCGAACATGGCCCGGAGGGCTGCAGAACTCAACGGCTCATGCAGCGTCACCAGCACGCCTGGCAAGGGTACTTCGCTGGCTTGGTCCGTTCCGCTGCCCTGAGCGTCAGCGAACGGAGCCAGCGTCCTCCCCGGGTACGTGGGCCATGAAAACTGCGGCTTGGGTCCGTCGCTCGAACCCAAGTTTCGCCAAGAGGGACGAGACGTAGTTCTTCACCGTCTTTTCCGCCAACAGCATCTCCTCGCCAATCTGGCGATTGGTCATCCCCTGGCCGACGTATTCCAGCACGCGCCGCTCCTGGGGAGTCAGGGCGGCTACGCGCGGATCGAGCCTCTTCGGTTCGGTGAGTCCATGGATTATCCGCGCCTTCACGGATTCATCGAAGAGCGACTCGCCGCGCGCCGCCCTGCGCAGCGCACCCAGTAGGTCCGAACCGCCGATTTCCTTGAGGATGTATCCCGCGGCTCCGGCCAGGACTGCACCGCGCAGAGCCATTTCATCGTCATAGCTGGTCAGAATCAGGCAATTCAGATGAGGATCAATGGATCTAACGTCGCGGCAGACTTCGATGCCCGTACCGTCAGGCAGCCGTGCATCCAGGACTGAGACATCGGGGCGCAATGCCGGTATACGGCGCGTCGCTTCCTCTGCTGATCCCGACATGCCCACCACCTGGAAACCTTCGCTTTCCAAAAGCTCCTGCAACCCGCGGCGAACCAATTCGTGGTCATCAAGAATGAACACGCGAACAGGACTTTCTGGCGCACCCACCCCAGCAAGGCCTGGGACATCCTGGTGATTCATGACATTCCCTCTCCGGCGGAAGCGGCAACCGCGCTTGCCGACATTTCATCGATGCCAAATTCTTGCCGACTGCATGTCTGCGCCACAAGGGCACAAGGACCCATCCCCGCGCGTGACTTTAGGCCCTATTGGGACGAGGAGATTAAACGGACGCTGGGAGAACGGGAGATGTAACCGCCCAGCATCAGGCCCCGCGGGTGTCTCCAGACAATAAAGGAGCAAAATTCCGATGAAGAAATGGACACGATGGCAGGATTGGACAGTAGTCGCGGCAGGCGCCTACACGGCCCTGTCAGTCCTCTGGACCACACAGACAGGATCATCGACGGCCATCATGGTCACCTTAGGCACGTTGCTTGTCATAGCCGGTGTCGTCAATCTGGCGTTGCCGGGAATGCCGGCCGCCGAATGGGCACAAGCGATCATCGCAGTGGCTCTCTTGTTGGCCCCTTGGGTGGGTGGCTTCACATCAGCGACTGGCGCTGCGTGGAGCGCGTGGATTCCAGGTGCTGTCGCTTTGATCGTCACGGCGTTGGCGATCAAGCCCAGTACGGAAGAATACCGGCACCACCATGTGATGCCGGTCCCCTAGGCACCAAGCCTGCATCTGGCACCGGACTATCGTACGGTGCCAGATGCCGCAAGGGTCTGCCCTGCGGCCAAGTCCCACGGCAGGCGCCGTCGACTTCAGTAGTTAGGACATAATGCAAACCAGGAACGCCGCTTCACTTCGCTTCCTTGGAGCAACCGATACTGTCACAGGGTCCCGCTACCTTCTGGAGTTCAACGGGACGCGTGTCCTCGTGGACTGCGGCCTGTTCCAAGGCTACAAACGCCTTCGCGAGCGCAACCGGAGGCCGTTTCCAGTTTCCCCGGGCTCCATAGATGCCGTGCTCTTGACACACGCCCACTTGGATCACAGTGGGTACGTCCCGGCTCTCGTCCGGGACGGTTACCGCGGCCCCGTATACACCACTCACGGCACCAATCAACTGTGCAAACTCTTGCTGCCGGACTCCGGCCACCTGCAAGAGGAAGAGGCCCGGTATGCCGAACATACTGGCTCTTCCATCCATGTGCCCGCCTTGCCCATCTACACGGCCGCCGATGCGGTGAGATCGCTAAATAGTGTCCGCCCTGTGGACTTTGACGCACCCGTCGAGCTGGGTCACGCCTTTGATGCGACATTCGTTCCCGCCGGGCACATCCTTGGTGCTGCCCAGATCCATGTACGACTCGGAGAGCATTCCGTCCATTTCACAGGTGACCTGGGCAGGACCGATGATCCATTCATGTACCCGCCCCGGGATCTTGAATCCACTGATGTCCTGGTGACAGAGTCTACCTACGGGAACCGGACCCATCCGGCGGCGGGTTCTGACATTGAACTGGCCGAAGTTGTTAACCGTGCAGCAAAGCGCGGCGGTGTCGTCTTGATTGCGGCGTTTGCCGTGGGGCGTGCCGAGACGCTGATGCTCCAGCTTGCGCGTCTCCGCCGGAAAGGGCTGATTCCGGACATACCGGTGTATTTGAACAGTCCCATGGCCATTGACGCGTCCTATATTTACCAGCAACATCCGGAGGAACATCGCCTGGGTCCGGAGGAATTCAAGAGCATGTACGAGCTCGCCATTATGACCAGGAGCGTCGATGACTCGAAACTCCTCAATCTCCGTGGCGGGCCAATGATCATCATCTCGGCCAGCGGAATGCTCACGGGAGGGCGGATACTTCATCATCTGGCCGCCTATGGCAGCGATCCACATAATGCTGTGGTTCTCAGCGGTTACCAGGCAGGAGGTACCCGCGGAGCCGCCCTTGCCGCGGGGTCCCGGCAACTCAGGGTTTATGGACAGGATGTGCTGATCCGCGCGGAGGTTGTTCAATTGGAAGGTTTCAGCGCCCACGCCGACGCCGACGGAATTATCCGTTGGATGCGTTCAGCACCGCGGACGCCACGAATGACCTACATCACGCATGGAGAGCCTGAGGCCTCCGATGCACTCCGTCTGCGCATCAAACGTGAACTGGGCTGGAAAGCACGAGTTCCCGACCACCTGGAAACCATCATGGTGAATGCCCCCGATTAGCAAAAGGCACACCAGTCTGCCGCGGCCGCGTTCCGCGGGACTTCCGACCCTAACCCTTTGAAAAGAGCAGGCAGAAGCTGGACTGACAAGACCCGGCAAACGGATTTTCCGGGGAATCATCGAACAAGAACTGGAGCAGTCATGAAGGAAGCAATTGTCGTCGGTGTCAGCGATGCGCCCAGTAGTGAGGCTGCGACCCGATGGGCCGTGCAAAGGGCCGCTGCCCTTAAATTACCTGTGCTCCTGGTACACGCTGTGGATGATCGTTGGGCCTACGATGCCATCGGCTATAACGAGTGGATCCGGGAGTCCGGTGAAAAATTCCTTGTTACTGCCAAAGACCGGGCCGAAAAAGTCGAGCCAACGGTCAAAATCAGCACGGATCTCGTCTCGGGAGGAGCCGGGTACGCCCTGCGCAAGCGGTCAAAAACCGCATCGATGGTGGTTATTGGTTCCGGCCACAGTTGGGCCGGCGGATCGCTCGCGGATCGTGCGCTACAGGTTGCTGCCGTGGCGAAGTGCCCCGTAGCGGTGATCGCTGAACATGATATGACCAGTCGACACGGCGTTCTGGTCGGAGTTGATGGTTCCGAAGAATCCACTCAGGCCGTGGCATTCGCTGCCGCAGAGGCAGACCGTGAAGGGCAGGAGCTAACCGTGCTGCACGCTTTCCGGACACCGGATCCATGGGTGGATCGGGGAGTGCCCCACGGCAATTTCTTTGAACTCGTGACCGAGGAGGAACGGGTGGTTCTTGCGGAAACGGTCGCGGGCTTGGCGGATAAATATCCGGATCTTGTTGTGCACCAGAACTTGGAGACCCACATGCGTCCTGGCGAGGCGCTGGTAAATGCCGCCGCAACAGCCCGCCTGTTGGTCGTCGGCAGCAGGGGCCGTGGCGGCTTCAAACGTCTACTGATGGGATCTACGGCCCACGCAGTCCTCACCAAACTGCCCTGCCCAACAATCATCACCAGGATCCAGCCAGTCAAGCATTCCGAGTAAGTAGCGAGCAGCAGGCCCTGGAACCCAATGGCTCCCCGGGCCTGCTGCTCATTACTGCTCCCTCGCTTCCAGTGGGGGCCTTACCACCACGACAGGACAGGAAGCATGATGGAGAACGGCATGCGCCGTTGAGCCAATACTGCCGCGGACAAGACCCTGCCCCATAGTTCCCACAACGATTAACTGGGCATCTTTCGCTGCACTAAGGAGCGTTCCGGCAACGGAGGTCCCCGTGAGCAGGAGGTCTTCAAGCTCGAGTTCGGGCGAGGTGTTGCGCACGGTACGTACTGCCGAATGCAATATTTCCAGGGGACCAACGTCACTTGCTTCAGCGTGGGCTTCGTGTCTCTTTCGGACATGCACAATCCGAAGCGATGTGCCCGCATAGGAAGCATGAGAAGCGGCATAGTGAAGCGAAGCCTCCCAGCCTTCCCGATCTATGCCAACGACGACGGGTCCATCCGGGTGGTCGGTGGACCGAACAACAGCCACGGGACACGCTGCAGTGGCGGCCAACTCCAGGCTCACGGATCCCACGAGCAGGCCCATAAAGCCTCCTATCCCCCGACTTCCCACAACCAGCATGGAGGCGCCTCCCGCCAACTTGCGAAGGTTCTCGGCCGGCCAGCCGTACACCAGGCTCTTCGTGATTTCCACCGACTCAGAAGCCTGACGGGCGCACGCGACCCCCTCGGCAACTATTGATTCAGCGGCGTGTCGCAGGCCGCTGTCAGCTACACCCGGCACGGGTTCCATGTTGTGTGTTATGGCCGGCCAAAGGGAACAATGCACTAATTGCAGCGCGCAGCTTCTCAGCTCGGCTTGCCGGGTCGCCCACTGAACTGCCGTAACGGCCTCGGGAGACCCGTCAAATCCGACGACGATCCGCTCGCTCTCTTCCCGCTCGCTCTCTTTCATTGTTCCTTCTTTCCAAGCCTTGGACTGCCCTTTGGTAACCGTCAAGCCAGGAACACATTCCAGCCTGTCCAGCCGGTCATGCTGGGCAAGGTCATCTGAAACTCCCTATCTTCCGGCGTCAATTAACCTGGCCAGAGCTTGGCCCCACTTTGCGGCGCGGTGGAGCTCGTCTTCGCTTATCGAAGGTTCCTGGCTGACTTCGAAGCTCTCCGGTTCTGCAATGAGCTCGAAGCCGGCTTTTCGTAACCCGGAGGTGATGTGTTTGGATGCTCTGCCGGTGAGGAATGCCGGACCGTGGTTGCGGGTGTCGAATGCTGCGGCTTTTTGGCCCGGGATGGCAGGTCGGAGCTGGGCCAGCCACTCACGTATGCCGACGTTCGCATCGATATCGTGGCCAAGGGAACCGGTCGCGGCAGCGACGTTTGCTGCGGAGTGTCGTGTTGCGGGTCTGCTCATTCCGTGAGCATGGGTAGGTCCACCGACGATCAGCAAGGCACAATTACCCAGGTCATCGGCGACTACATCGGAAACGGAGACCGCTCTGGCCCCGGGCTCGCCATCAAAGCCGCTGGCAATTGCTTCAGCTACCCTGCGGGTAGTTCCGTACATTGTTTCGTAGACCACCAAGATGTCCATCATGGTCGCCCTTCAGTGGCTTCGGTCGAGTGGTCCTCAGGTACGTGGACCACGAGAACCGGGCAGTGGGCATGAGCAACGCACGCTGAGGTGACTGATCCCAGCAGCAAGCCTCCAAAACCACCGTGTCCACGTCGCCCCACAACGATCATGTCTGCCTTCCGGCTAGCTTCGATCAGTCCTTGTCTGGGATGACCCTGAACAAGCCGCGAATGGACGTTGTCGGGCTGGGTCGGGCCGAAGGCCATTTCCACGGACTGCTTCAGGATTCGCCCGGCGGCTTCCTCAAAACCGGTAATGCCCATCACCACATAGCCCTCGTAGACGGGGGGATAGTCCCAGAAAGCCGTGGCAACCACGTCAACGCCCAACGGCGTCGCCAACAGTTGGGCTTCTTGGAGTGCAGCTATGGACGCATCGGAGCCGTCGACTCCGACGATGATTTCTCCTGTTGAGCCGGCTTTGTCCATGACTGTTCTCCTGCCGAATGAAACGTTCGATCCCTCCACAATGGCGCTGCAGGGCGTCCTCGGACAGGGTCCAAAGTCACGGAGATGCTTATTGCGTGGGCGGGGATTCTTCGGAACGGAGGTCTTCGATTGTCTTTCTGAGAGTGCGGATGGTGTCATCCAATTCCGACGTGACATGCATCATCCGCTCAACGGCTGCGGGATCCACCAGGAATCGCTTCAAGTTCTGCATTCCCAAGCCGGCTGCAAATATACGCTGAATGACGAGGTCATGAAGGTCGCGGGCTATGCGCTCCCTGTCCGAGAGCAACAAGGCCTGCTCACGAAGGGCGCTTACTTCCGCGAGATCCAGTGCAAGGCCGATCCTGCTGCCAAACAATGCACTGGATTCCAGATCAGAACGGGAATAGGCCGCGCCGCCAACGGCCCGGGCCATCAGCAGAACTCCGTTTCCCCTCCCCCTGTGGCCCAGGGCCGCTACCAACACAGTGCCCAGCTTCTCCGACACCTCGGGACCGAGAACTTGTGAAGCATCCTGCACGAGGCGGGAGTCGCCAGTGGCAAGCACTGATGCTACTACCTCGGAGCCCGGCAATTGCTGGCCCGTGTTCAAGCCCTGCACTCCGACCGCCGATCTACAACGGACCTCTCCTCCGGGCGTTGGTATGGCAACGACACCCAGGATTGAGTCGGAAGCACGGACGGCCGCCTCCGCGACAAGATCCAGGTTGCCGGAGTCGTCGTCGGGCTTGCTTGCAATGAGGCGGCTGCCAAGCTCCATGCCCGCTTCCAACCATCGCTGCCGGCGATTGCTTTCGTCGAACAGGCGGGCGTTTTGGATGGCGACGCCGGCTGCTGCCGCCAGTGCGATGGCAAGCTCCTGATCATCTTGGCTGAAGTCCTTCCCGTCCCTCTTCTCGGTGAGGTACAGGTTGCCAAAAACAATATCGCGGACACGGATTGGTACTCCGAGAAACGACTTCATGGGAGGATGGCTTGCCGGGACTCCCACAGCCATTGGGTGAGCGGTGAGGTCGTGAAGACGGAGTGGTTCGGGTTCGCGGATCAGGTGTCCCAGGACACCATGCCCGGTGGGAAGATCGCCGATGGATCCAATGGCGTCCCCATCCATGCCGACCGTAATGAAGTGGCTTAGCTGCTTATCCTCTCCAATGACGCCAAGAGCTCCGTATTTGGCGTCCACCAACTCGCAGGCCGACCGGACGACGCGGTCCAGGACAACTTCCAGGCTGAGGTCCTCGGCAATGGAAATTACCGCTGAGAGCAACCCGTTCATTTGTTCCTGTGCATGGATCATCTCATCCGCACGCTGCACGAACTCACGGAGGAGTGTTTCAACGCGCCCCTTCAGTGGGGAGCGCCAAGGGTGATCCGCGCCCATAGGCCTTTACCTCCCTGCGCCGCTAATGGCCTGCCTCTCCCGAGTCTAGGTGAGTCGTCGGCATACGGGTACAGATCACGGGTCAAGGGCCCGAACACGTCTTGGGAGACATGACCTTCGACCCTACACCTGCCGTCAGGAGACTGGGACGATGACAAAGGTGATACCAGCATGGCGAAACATACTTCCATGAGAGCCGTTAGCACAGGCGGTAAAGGTCGGCGACGATGATCACACCCAACATCCCGATGGCGGGCCTTTCCGAAGAGGAAGTCTCCCAGCGGGTCCGGGACGGTCTCGTGAACGATTTGTCGACACCTCCCAGCCGTAGCCTGTTGGCCATAGTCCGTGCCAATGTACTCACGCTGTTCAATGGCATCGTAGTGGCGGGTTTCAGTTTGCTGCTGTTCCTTGGGCAGTGGAGGGACGCGCTCTTCGGGCTGGCGGCCATAGGAAACGCCCTCATTGGCGTGGTTCAGGAATACCGCGCCAAACGATCCCTCGACCGCTTAACCATCGTCCACGGAGCAATGGCCAGAGTGGTGCGGGAGGGAAATGTTCAGGAAATCCCCGCACATGACGTGGTGCTGGATGACTTACTTCTGCTTAGTGCAGGTGATCAAGTCCCAGCAGACGCCCATATTGTTGGACCGGGTTCGCTTGAAGTCGACGAGTCACTACTGACAGGTGAATCGGCACCTGTCACCAAACACCGGGGGGATGTGCTGTTGGCCGGGTCGCTGGTCTTCACCGGCTCCTGCCATACCCGGGTATTCAGGGTTGGCCATGAGACCTTTGCCAACCGGCTGGCCGCCGACGCCAAGCGGTTTTCGCTCGTCAGTTCAGAAATACGCACAGGTATCAATCGGGTGCTGCGGGTTCTCGCCTGGGTTGTCCTGCCGGTGACGTTGCTGGTGTTGAATTCACAGCTGCTCCAACAAGGGGGATGGGAGGCCGCACTGGCCTCTGGAGCTTGGGCACAGAGCGCTGTTTCGACTGTGGCAAGTACAATCGCCATGATTCCCCTGGGACTGGTACTCATGACCAGCGTGGCTTTCGCCGTAGGCGCCGTCCGCCTCGCGGGCCAGAAGGTCCTGGTCCAGGAGCTTGCAGCTGTAGAAGTGTTGGCCCGGGTCGACGTCCTGTGCTTGGACAAGACAGGAACGCTAACAGACGGACGAATGGCCTTCGACGCCGTTCACCAGCTTCGAGGTGAAGTCCAGGACGGCTGGCGACAGGCTTTGGCTTGGTTCGGGGCCAACGAGCCTGCCAACGCCACATCCCTGTCCATCGGAGACGCCTTTCCCCTCAAAGTGCAACTGACCCCTCTCTCTTCAGTGCCGTTCGACTCTACGCGCAAATGGAGCTCGGTGACCCTGCCCAATCTCCAAGGCGATTCCAGTACCTGGATTCTCGGCGCACCGGAAGTTGTATTTGCCGGCGAATCGCCTGACTGCAGGCTCGCGCGGCAACGGGCCGGGGAGTTGGTCTTGTCGGGGGTTCGCACCATGGGAATGTCCCGCTCGAGCCAATGTACCGAAGCGACTGAAAGTGCCTTGCCCGGTGACTGCGAGCCTGTCCTGGTGCTGACACTGCGGGAAAGTATCCGGTGGGATGCGCCGCGCACTTTGGCCTACTTCCGGGAGCAAGACGTCACCATAAAAATTCTTTCCGGAGATGACCCCAGAACCGTTGGTCTTCTGGCCCGGAAGTTGGGTCTGGAAAACCCGGATGCTATCGACGCCAGTAAATTGACTGGGGACCCGGCAGCCTTGCAGGATCTGGTGGACGCGCATTCAGTGTTCGGACGCGTCTCACCGGAACAAAAGAGGGAGCTGGTGCTTGCACTGCAACGTCGCGGTCACACGGTTGCCATGACCGGAGATGGAGTCAATGACACATTGGCGCTCAAGGTGGCCGATCTCGGCATAGCCATGGACTCCGCTGCTCCCGCAACCAAAGCCGTGGCACGCATCGTCCTGCTTGATGGCAGATTCAGCCGGCTTCCTGCCGTCGTGGCCGAGGGGCGGAGAGTGATCAACAATATGGAGCGTGTCTCCATGCTGTTTCTCAGCAAGACAGCCTACGCACTTGTGATCTCGCTACTATGCGGAGCACTCCTGCTCCCTTTCCCATTCCTTCCACGCCAGCTGTCTGCCATCGATGGCCTCACCATCGGGCTGCCTGCCTTTTTCCTGGCACTCCTGCCCAATAGGCACGACTATACGCGCGGATTCCTGCGGCGGTCATTAGCCTTCTCAATACCGGCAGGCGTGGCCATCGCCGTCGGGATCACCGCGCTCAATTTCTACGTCCAAGCTACGGGCCGTTTCAGCGTGGACCAGGCGCGATCCGCCTCATCGATGGCCTTGGCGCTCATAGGATCCTGGATCCTGGCGGTCATCGCGCGACCCCTCAACCTACGGAAGGCGGCCGTTATAGCCGCAATGTATCTGGGCACTGTCATCGTATTCACCTTCCCGCCCTTGAGTGGGTTCTTCCGACTTGAATGGCCCCCAGGAGACCTCTTCCTGGCGACTTTCGTAGTCGCGGTGGCGTCCAGCACCGCCGTCGAGATTGCCGGTCGACTCCGGAGGAGTCCTCCTCCCAGGCCACATGGCGAAGGACCATGACCTTCGGCTCTGGTTTACGGCGCTGAAAGCATGCAAACCTCCAGGCGTAGGACTACGAAAGGAAGCTGGCAATGCATGCATGGTGGGTAGCAGATCCAGGACCGATAGCAAACCGTCCCCTGGTGCAGGGGAAACGGAAAGACCCCCAACCACAGGCCGGGGAATTGCTGATCCGTATAAGTGTTTGCGGTGTGTGCCGAACGGACCTTCACCTGGCTGAAGGTGATTTACCGCCCCGCAATGCCAATGTAGTGCCGGGCCACGAAGCCGTCGGAACAGTCCTCGAAACCGGGTCCACTGAAAGCAGGTTCGCGCCCGGAGACCGGGTTGGTGTTCCATGGCTCGGCGGCACCTGTGGAACGTGTACCTTCTGCCTCCGCGGCAACGAGAACCTCTGCGTGGCGCCAACGTTTACTGGATGGGACCGTGACGGCGGGTTCGCGGAGATGATGACGGCCCACGAGGACTTTGTCTATGCTATTCCGTCCGGCTTCACCGATGAACAGGCCGCCCCGCTTCTGTGCTCGGGAATTATCGGTTACCGCGCGTTGAAGCGAGCTGCCCTGCCGCCAGGAGGGCGCCTGGGCATCTACGGCTTTGGGGGTTCCGCCCACCTCACGGCGCAGATTGCGATGCATCAGGGCGCCTCCATCTACGTCATGACACGTTCAACAGAAGCACAGGCGCTCGCCCGGTCCTTAGGCGCCGCGTACGTGGGCGGCGCCTCAGACGAGCCTCCGGTCAAGCTCGATTCAGCCATTCTCTTTGCACCAGTAGGAGAGCTGGTGCCCACCGCATTGAGGTCCTTGAACCGAGGAGGGACCCTGGCAATTGCCGGCATACACCTCACCGACATTCCCTCACTCAACTACGCCGATGACCTCTTCTACGAACGCCAACTCCGAAGCGTAACCGCCAACACACGCGCGGACGGGGTGGAACTCCTCGCCCTTGCCGCGGACATGGCGTTAAAGCCGACCACAACCTCATACGACTTCTCGCGTGCAGACCAGGCCTTGGACGATTTGGCCAATGACCGGATTACCGGAGCCGCCGTGTTGAAAATCAGCTGATGGGTAACGGCCATCGCCCCAGCTCGCCAGGATGCCCAAGGCTTCAAGGCTGTTCGCTGCGGCTCGTCGATTCCAGCCGGAAGCTTCGACTGTGCCCACAGGCGAGCATCACGGTCTGGTCATGGACTGTGACCCGGACAGGCGGGGCGTCGCCGGCGGCAGAGGATATTCGGATGCGTCCATCTTTCAGCTGGATGTCCATCAGGTGTCCCCGATAAGTCACGTGGAAGGAAACCGATCGAAGGCCGTGGGGCATGTTCGGTGTGAACGACAACCCCCTCCGGTCCAGCCGTAGCCCAGCGAAGCTTCTTTGGACGACGTCTATTGTGCCCGCCATCGCTCCAAGGTGTATTCCCGCCTTTGTGGTGCCATGCTGGGTGTCATCAAGGTCGGCGTCAAGGGCTTCCCGAAAGCTGTCCCATGCCCGCTCCGGGTCCAAGGCTGCCAATACTGAGGCGTGCGCGACCCTGCTCAATGTGGAACCGTGGGCCGTTCGGGCCAAGTAGTACTCGATCGTTCGATCCAACTGTTCCTGCTGCAAGTCGTACCCAAGGCGCCCCAGAAACGAAATAAGCCCCTGGCGTCCCAAGAGGTAGGGCAGCATAAGGACATCTGCCTGTTTGGCCAGCTTGTACCTATTGACGTCATCGCCCTCTGCCTCGAGGATGAGATCCAGCCGCTCAATGTTCTCGTACTGTTGGCGGTACTTGTCCCAGTCCAGTTCTTCCAATTGGTCATAACCGGCAAATTGGCTGATGATTCCATCCTCGGCGAATGGCACAAACACGGTACGGGACAGACGGCCCCACCGGATAACTTCCTGTTCGGTGATGCCAAGGCGTTCCAGAAGGTCGGCCAATTCATGGCCCGAGAAAGTTTCGGGAATCCCGGCTGCACAGCCCCATACCCACGCAGCCATCACGTTCGTATACGCGTTGTCATCTAGGCCGGGGTTTCCGTGTCCATGCAACCATGTGTGATACTCGTCCGGCCCCACCACGCCCCGGATGTGGTAGCGGTGGTCACCGGGGTCGTACTCAGCGACGGCGGCAAAATAACGGGCAACTTCCACCACAAGCTCTGCCCCCTTCTGAGAAAGCCACGCCACGTCATTGGTCGCTTCAAAGTACTGCCACGCGTTGAAAGCCACAGCCAGCCCTACGTGCATTTGCAGGTGCGAGTGGTCCGCCACCCAACGACCCGAACGTGCGTTATATAGCCACTGCGGGGTTTCTTCCCTCCCGTCACTCCCGCTTTGCCAGGGAAACCTGGCACCGGGCATGCCGTGTTGAGCCGCAGCCTGCCGTGCCGCCGGGAGCCGCCTCCATCGGTAGTCCAGCAAGGCCCGCGCCACTGCAGGTGTCCTGGACGTGAGAACGGGAAGTACGAACAACTCGTCCCAAAAGACATGACCACGGTAGCCTTCGCCATGCAGCCCCCGTGCAGGTACGCCAACATCAAGTTCAGTGGTATGCAACGTCAACGTCTGTAGAACGTGGAACAAGTGAAGGTTCAAAACGAGCTGTACCTGTGCTGGGGCGTCGAGATGGACCAAGAATGGACGTACCATCCGCTGCCATGCGGACTGGTGGGCCCGCAGGAGCTTATCGAAATCACAGCCGGCGCGTTCCAGGCTTGCGGCGGCCGCAGTACCGGCCGACGAAATAGGCCGATCCCGTGACGTGGCAACGGCCACAATCCTCGTAACCGTCACCGCGGCTCCATCAGCACAATGGGCTTCAAAAGTCCGAAAGTGGAATGCCCCTTTGCTCCCGGGGGTCCCATTGGTACCTGCCAACTCAACGCGAAGTCCAACGGCCAGCCGGATCTGGCTTTGGCTGGTTTCCGCTTCCACCATCAAGGTAGTGCCTGGACCGCGGCCCGCACCGTCCAACGTCGTCCGATCAATCAAATGGTTCCGACCGGTCAAAGGTGGCTCGGGAATGTTTGCGTTGCGTATGCCGACGTTGACCCCCACCCGGACTCCGATCAAGCCGCTCCAACCCAGCGGCCTAATGCGGGTCTTTATGGCGAGCAGATGGGGGTCTGCCATGGAGACGAATCGCGTTTCCCTGACTTCCAGACGTCGTCCGTCCGGTGACCCCAGAACGAGCCTGCGTTTGAGGACTGCCTTGTCCATATGAAGCGTCCTTCGTTCATGAACAGTTTCCAGCCCGTCGCGGGACCACCATGGGCTACCCTCCAACCGCAGATCCATCGGGAGGCAATCCGGACCGTTGACCATGTGTTCTTCGAGTACGGTCTCTTGGCCAATGCCCACGGAGACACGGTTGAACACTCCGGCCAGATACAGTCCCGGATATCGCGTCCTCCTGTGGATTTCGGTTACGGCGCCTCGGACGCCCATGTAGCCATTTCCGAGTGTTGTGAGTGCCTCACGATGTCCTTCGTGGTCTGGATCCGTTCCTTCAAAAATCAGCTTCCAGGGGTCACCCATGACAAGCCCAAGATCAAGTTCGCTGACGTCGTTGAGCACTACGTTCGCGCCGGCGGCTTCGAGTTCGTTCCGGGTCCCCAGACGGTCGATCCCCACCACCAGCCCGAACCCGCCCCGATGAGCCGACTGCACCCCCGCGACTGAGTCTTCTATAACCACGGCACGCTTTGGCAGGACCTTCAATCGGCGCGCTGCCTCAAGGAACACATCTGGCGATGGCTTCCCGGGTAGACCGAGGGTCGTGGCTGCCGTGCCGTCCAGGACGACGGCAAAGGTATCTGCCATGCCTGCCGCTGCGAGTATTGCAGTTGCATTACGGCTCGAGGTCACGAGCGCCACTGGAACTCCTGCTGCCTTCAAATTCGCCAGGAACTGTACTGTTCCGGGATAGGTTTGAACACCGTCGTCCCTCAGCCGCGCCAGATAGGCCTTGTTCTTCAGCGCACCCAACCCGAATGCGGTCCACTCACCTGTGGGGTCGCTTGGTAGTCCCGGCGGGATGCGAACACCCCGGGACGCCAACAGATCCGTCAAACCTTGTTCCCGGGGCTTGCCGTCCAACAACGTGAAGTAGTCGTTCGGTGTGAAGGCCCGGTGATCGGCATCTGCCGGAAAACGGGCATCATGGATGATCGCATCGTAGGCATCTTTCCAAGCCCTTTGATGGACCGTGGCAGTAATGGTCACTACCCCGTCCAGATCAAAAATGACGCCGTCATAAGGGGGTTTGGCCGCAGCAGCGGTGGGTGATCCCTTCATCTCCCGGCCTGGGCCGGCCGCTGTTCGGCGGACAATATCATTGGCAAAGTGCGGAGGAAAGTGTCCGGGTTCAATGAGATTGAATCAATACCTTCACGGACCAGGAATCCGGCGAAGTCGGGGTGGTTGCTGGGCCCTTGACCACACAATCCGATCTTGATTCCTGCAGCATGGGCCTCCGTGATGACTTGTGAAATCATCGTCGTCACGGCAGGATCCCGTTCATCAAAGAGGCCGGCCAACTGTTCCGAATCACGGTCCACGCCCAGAACCAGTTGAGTGAGGTCGTTTGATCCGATGGAGAAGCCGTCAAACCTCCGCGCAAACTGCTCTGCCAGGACTACGTTCGACGGCACTTCGCACATCATGTAAATCTTCAGCCCGTTATTGCCGCGCACCAGTCCGTGGGCCGCCATGACAGCCAAAACCGTTTCCGCTTCATGGACCGTGCGGCAGAACGGAACCATAACGATGACATTTGTAAAGCCAATAACTTCCCGGACGCGCTTCAGGGCCCGGAGTTCCAGTTCGAAACCCTCCTTGTACTCTTTGCTGTAGTACCTGGCTGCACCACGGAAGCCCAGCATTGGGTTTTCTTCGGGATGCTCGAAGAATTTTCCTCCCATGAGATGGGCGTACTCGTTGCTCTTGAAATCACTAAGCCGAACTACCACAGGCTTGGGATGGAACGGCGCTGCAATTTTCGCAATTCCCGTAGCCAGAACAGAGACGAAATATTCCTCAGGACTCTCATAATTGACCGTCAGCTCACGTATGGACCTCGCCTCGGCGGCATCGGTGACCCGTTCAGGGTGAACCAGGGCCATCGGGTGAACCCGGATCAAGTTATTGATGATGAATTCCATTCTGGCCAAGCCCACGCCAGCTGCCGGCAGCCGCCACCATCGAAACGCGGCGGAGGGGCTGGCGACGTTGATCATGACATCGGTCCGGGTGGACGGAAGAGTTCCCACATCCACTTCTTCGACGTCGAACTCCAGCTTTCCCTCATATACCCGGCCTTGCTCACCTTCAGCGCATGACACCGTGACTTGCGCGCCAGGCTTGAGGAGTCCCGTTGCGTTCCCGGTTCCAACGACTGCGGGGACACCGAGCTCCCTGCTGACGATGGCAGCGTGGCTGGTGGGGCCACCGTGATCCGTAACAATGCCGGCCGCCCGTTTCATGACAGGAACCCAATCGGGGTCGGTCATCTGTGTGACCAGAATCGAGCCTTCCACAAACGATTCAATGTCCCCCGCATCCCGGATGACGCACACAGGGCCTTGGGTGATCGACTCCCCTACCGCCGCACCGGTTGCCAGTATCCTGCCTGGGTGCCGCAGGTGGTGCATTCGGAATGTTGATGCAGACAGTTGGGCCTGGACGGTTTCCGGGCGTGCCTGAACCATGAACAGCTCGCCGGTGACCCCGTCCTTTGCCCATTCCATATCCATGGGACGCCCGTAGTGCTCTTCCACCGCTACAGCCCATCGAGCCAACTTCAGTACCTCCGGATCCGTCAGGACCAGCGACCGCCGTTCCTGATCGCTCGTGTCCATCATCTGCGTCCGGGCAGTGCCACCTTGGCTGTAAACCATCTTCCGTTCCTTGGCCCCGACCTCCCGCTGGATGACCGGGACAAGCGTCGGATCGCCCAGCAGGGGCTTGAACACTTGGTACTTATCAGGGTTGATGGTTCCTTGAACGACCGTCTCGCCCAGCCCCCAAGCCGCACTGATAAGGACGCTCCGTGGAAAACCGGACTCTGTATCAATGGAAAACATGACCCCTGAGGCCCCGACATCGGAGCGGACCATGCGCTGCACACCAACGGACAGCGCCACATCGAGGTGCCCAAAACCTTTGATCTCCCGATAGCTGATGGCTCGATCCGTGAACAGGGAGGCGTAGCACTGCCTGCAGGCTTGAAGGACTCCTCGCTCTCCTGAAATGTTGAGGTAGGTTTCCTGCTGGCCTGCAAAGCTCGCATCCGGTAGATCCTCTGCCGTTGCGCTGCTCCGTACGGCCACCGCGAGCTGATCCTGGCCAGCGCGTTGACACAGCATGCTGTAGCTCTCCTGCACGCTGCGGGCGAAGTCCGCCGGGAATTCCGCGGACAGGAATGATTCCCTGATGGCGCTTCCAGCTTGTCGCAACGATGAGCGTCCGGAATGGTAATCATCCAAGGAGAGGCTGATCACCGATTCCAGGGCGTTCGCGGAAAGGAATTGCCGATATGCGTCAGCCGTTGTGGCAAATCCGTCAGGTACCTTCACGCCCGCGGACCGCAGGGACCTCGTCAGCTCACCGAGAGAGGCATTCTTGCCGCCCACGGAGGGGATGTCCTGGATACCTGAATCTTCAAACCACAAGACGTGGGCGCTGTTCAACGAAGCTTCACGTGCTGAATACATGCCTTGATTCTGCACGCCCAGCCACTGCATGAGGAGGGTCTTTGGTCCCCTGCCCCGCTGTGACTTTTGGCCCTGTTTCGCCACGTGCAGGCGGCCCATGCTGGACAGGAGAGCAGGAGGCAAAACCATGGAACTCTCCAACTTTGAGAAGCTGGAACTGGACAAGATCGCTCGGGGCCTCGAAGAAGAGGATCCGAAGCTGGCCGCCCTCATGAGCTTGGAAAATCTTGGACGAATCCGGTGGAAGCATGCCTTCCGCGGAGCCCTTGTTGGCCTTGCGGGACTCGGTTTGCTGCTGGCCGGGGTCGCGGTGGGGGAACCAGTGCTCGGCATAACGGGCTTCATGGTGATGGGCGGCGGCACCTACTGGGCAACTCTCTTCATGGATGCCCATCCCGCCCGGCGGAAGACCCAGGCCGCCAGGCTCCACCACGAAAACGACAAGGAAACACCGTGAAGGCAGTTATTGTTTACGACTCCGCTTTCGGAAACACAAAGGAAATCGCGGAGGCTGTCGCCTCCGGCTTGGGAACGGCCAAGGCCAGGACAGTGCCGATCGCGCAGTTCCGGCGTGGGGATGTCTCGGCTGGCGACCTGTTGGTGGTGGGAAGCCCCATCAACGGCTGGCGGCCAACGCCGAAGATCATGGAAGGTCTGGCAGCTGTTGGCATGCAGGGACTTTCGGGAGTCCTGGCAGCTGCCTTTGACACCAGAGTCAAGCTGTTCATTCATGGCGATGCAGCGAAAAAGATCTCCCGGCAACTCAGAAACGCGGGTGCAACACTCGTCAGCCAACCCATGCCTTTCTATGTCAAGGGCACGGAAGGTCCCCTTCTGGCCGGCGAGCCTGAGCGGGCAAGGAATTGGGGCGGGGAGCTGCTAACGCTGATGAATACCCGTGCAACCAAGAGGAGCGCATGATGGCCGGTCGCTTGGACCCCAGCAAGATCATCGTTGGCGTCGATGGGTCCAAGGCGTCAGTGGAGGCGTTGCGCCAGGGCCAACATCTTGCGATGGCCCTCAACGCGCCGTTGGAGGCATGGGGCTGTTGGGAGCTGCCGCTCGGATACGAGGGATACCTGGCGATGGGCATCGATGGCTTCGCCCATGATGCAGAGCAGCACGTAAAGGATGCCCTTGAGGAGGCATTCGGGGCCCACCTGCCAAAGAACCTCAGCACCCGACTTGTCCAAGGCTCGGCACGGGCTGCCTTGGTGGAGGGCAGCAAGCATGCAGCACTCGTCGTCGTCGGCCGCCGTGGACATGGTGGCTTTGGTGGCCTCCTTCTGGGTTCTGTGAGTTCCGCAGTCGTGGCGCACGCCCACTGCCCCGTCGTCGTCGTCCATTCCCCCGAAACCGCTCCCTGAGATGCAACCGGACCAGAAGATGCGGCTTCCAGCCCATGAGCCAACGGTTCCGGCTACAGCCAGCCCAGGTGCAGTGATCGAGTGCACAGGCCTGAGCAAAACATTCGGGCGCAAAAAAGCGCTCGACGCTGTCAACCTGAGCGTGCCCGCAGGGTCGATCTTCGGTTTCCTGGGACCCAACGGTGCAGGAAAGACCACCCTGCTCCGCATCATGACCGGCCTCTCCCGTGCTTCATCCGGTGGCTTGCAGATACTGGGCATGGATGTTGGTGCGGAAGCCCCCGAGGTCCGTCGCGAGGTTGGTTACCTCCCTGACGTTCCGGCGTTCTACGACTGGATGACGGCTTCCCAAACTCTTCAACTTGCAGGCAGGTTGTGTGGGCTTAAGGGCGGAATCCTGGACGAACGGGTCCAGGAGTTGTTGGGCTTCATGGGGTTGGCTGGAAACAACCAGGCAATCGGGAAGTACTCCCGGGGAATGCGTCAACGCCTGGGTGTGGCACAGGCCCTCATCAATTCACCCAAACTGCTCTTGCTGGACGAACCCACCAGTGCACTGGATCCCGGGGGCCGAAGGGACCTCCTGGATTTCATCGGAGGACTGCGAGGTGGGACCACCGTGTTTTTCTCAACGCATATCCTCAGCGATGTAGAGCGCGTTTGTGACTCAGTGGCCATCCTCAATAAGGGAAGAATCCTCTCACAATCCTCGATGGATGAGCTCCGGGCCAGGCATGGACAACAAACCATCGCAGTGGAGGTCAGCACGGGAGCCGAGAGGCTCGCCCATGCCATTGCGGGCAGGGCCTGGACCATATCGGTACATCCTGGCCAGCGGGGGGAGATCCTGACGCGGGTGTCGGATGTGGCTGCTGCCCAACACGAGATCCCCACCATGGTCAGCGAACAAGGCACGGGATTGGTTCGCTTGGAAAGCGCCGAGATCAGCTTGGAAGACGTCTTCCTCGAACTCATTGGAGAACCGGAGCCGTGAAAACCTTTCCAGTCCTCGCTTGGAAGGAAGCCCAGGAAATAATCCACACCTGGCGCATCTGGGTGCTTCCGGCCATGGTGATCTTCTTTGCTGTCATCGGCCCGCCGCTGGCGCGGATCACTCCTGAGCTCTTGGGATCTCTTACCGCCGGGACCAAGGGGTCGGTCACGCTGCCGCCGGCAACTTTTGCCGACGCGTACGGGCAATGGATTAAGAACCTCTCCCAGATCATCCTGTTCGCGATCATCATTATGTACGGCGGAATGGTCTCCACCGAGGTCCGCGAGGGCACTGCAGCTTTCGTACTCACCAAGCCCGTGCGTCGAAGCACGTTCATCATGGCCAAAGCAACCGTCCACGGGCTCTTTGTCAGCATCGCGTTTGTGGTGGGCACCCTGGCAACATGGTTCATGACGCAGCTGGTCTTTGGCGCCGCACCCGCTGGCCAGCTCTGGGCTCCGGCGCTCCTGCTGCTCCTTTTCGCACTCCTTGTCCTCGCCTTCATGGAACTCTTCTCAGTTCTGATTCCGGCCACTGCAGGGGCTGCCGGGGCCGGACTTGGCCTGTACGCCCTGTTGGCGGCGGGCGGAGCGTGGGATCCGTTGGCCAGCTATTCTCCGGCTGGCGTTCCCGCCATTGCTGCCGCGATGGCGGCGAATCAAGCACACATGTCGCCGGCATGGCCAGCGATCACCGGGCTTGTTGCCGCAATAGCCGCTGTCGCGTTGGCCGCGTTCCTCTTCAAACGGAAAGAACTGTAGCCATGACGAAGCCAGCCTCAATCGTGATGCTCGTCGTCGGGATCACACTGTCAATCTTTGGATTCGCGCTTACAGCCGGAGGGGCAGCGGCAGCGTTGCTGGCCTCAGGCCAGGGCGATGAAGGTTACTTCACATCCCGTACGGAGCGCTACACCGTTGCATCCTATGCATTGGTCTCGCCTCAACTGGATGCCATCGGCGAGGGCACTGCCGAGAGACTTCCGTTCGACGTTGGCACCCTGAGGCTCCGGGCTACGTCTGCGGATCCTGATGGGAGCGTCTTCATCGGCATTGCGCCCCAGGGTGATGTTGATGCGTATCTGAAGGGAGTCCACCACACAGAACTGCAGGAAGTGAAGTTCCAGCCCTTCCGCCCGGTCTATCGGGACATCCCCGGGTCCTCAACACCTGCCCTACCCGCTGGCCAACCCTTATGGGTGGCCTCCGCTTCCGGTCCAGGACAACAGGAACTCACCTGGAACATATCCGCGGGCAACTGGACCGTGGTTGTCATGAATGCCGACGCACGTGAGGGCGTTTCGGCCGACCTCCAGGCGGGCTTTCGATCAGAGCTTATTAAGCCTGCTGCCACTGGCCTGCTTCTCTCCGGCACCTTGGCTCTCGTCCTCGGAGTCCCGCTGTTGGTGGCCGGCGCAATCGGACTCGGCAGGCACGGCGGCGCAACTGCTCCCGCAGTCCTTCAGGCGCCCCTCGTTGGCGAACAACGGCAGGAACCGGCGGGCATCATCGGCCATCCGGTTCGCTTGGGGGGCCATCTTGATCCTGCCCTGACACGTTGGATGTGGCTGGTCAAATGGTTCCTTGCGATTCCGCATTTCTTCGTGTTGTTCTTCCTTTGGTTTGCTTTCGCGGTGACCACGGTTGTCGCCTGGTTTGCCATTCTCTTCACGGGCCATTACCCGCAGTCACTCTTCCACTTCAACGTGGGCGTCCTGCGATGGAACTGGCGCGTGGCCTTCTACGTCTACGCCGCCGGGGGCACGGATCAGTACCCGCCCTTCACGCTTGGACGCACCAACTATCCTGCCGACCTGGACATCGACTATCCGCCGCGCCTTTCCCGCGGATTGGTGCTCATTAAATCCTGGTTCCTGCTTATACCGCATTTGCTCATTGTCGGGGCCATCACTGGCACAGCGACGTGGGCATGGCGCACGAATGATGGACCCGCCGGTGTGGTGGGCGACCGCGGCGGAGGATTGTCGCTGCTTGCCCTTCTCGTGCTTATTGCACTGGTAATTCTTCTGTTCACGGGTAGGTATCCCCAGCCACTCTTTGCGTTCATCATGGGTCTCAACCGATGGGTCTATCGTGTCCTGGCCTATGGAGCCCTCATGCGCGATGAGTACCCGCCCTTCCGGCTGGACCAAGGCCCGGATGAGCCTGACTTCGTCGAACCACCGGGTCGAAACCGACGGGACGGCCACCTGTGACCGGGAACGGTCCCCCGGCGGACCTGCCGTCCCAAGGCAAAGCCCGACGGCGGATGGTCGCCGTCGTGGTCTTGGCCGCCGTATTGGTGGTGGCGGCAGGTCTCGCGCTGATGCTCAGCATGCGGCCCGGTGCTGCGCCGGAAGCTCCGGCGCAGGGGGCATCGTCGGAGTCTCCGGTCGCGACCACCTCACCGGGTTCCGCCGCAAGCTCCCACGAGGCGCCACCGTCCTCGGAGCCACCCTTGGTTCCTCCCCCTGAATCCGTGCCGGGCACTTCCGATACCGCACCTGCCACGCCACCTGTGCGCCCCTTCCCGGAGTCGCTTCTGGGCCAGGACCTAACGTCGATCCCGGGCGCGGGAAACAAGATTGCCTTGACATTCGATGGCGGCGCCAACGCAGCCGGGCTTCAAAGCATCCTGTCCACGCTCGACCGGGAGCAAATCAGCGCAACGTTCTTCCTGACGGGCACTTGGGCAGCGGCCAACCCGGACGGCGTGGCCCGGATTGCGGCAGCCGGGCATCGGCTGGGCAACCATTCAATGACCCACCCCGCTTTCACCCAGCTCACGGATTTGATGATTGCCGACGAAATCGGACGGGCCGAGTCGGCCATCGTTGCGGCCGGCGGTGCCCCCCGGCCGTTCTTTCGGTTCCCTTTCGGAGACCACGACTCCCGGACCATCAATACAGTCAACAGCCTCGGCTATGTGCCTGTGCGCTGGAGCGGGGACACTCTCGGATGGAAGGGAACCAGTGGTGGCATGACCCGTGAATCCGTAATCCAACGGGTACTGGGGGGCCTGCAACCGGGAGGCATCATCCTCATGCATATCGGTTCGAATCCTGACGACGGCAGCACCCTGGACGCAGACGCTTTGCCGCTCATCATTGAAGGGACAAGGTCCGCCGGATTCGGTTTCGCCACTCTCGATGCGCTGTTGGCCGGCTAGATGATTAAGTCCTATTGGATTTAGTGGTCGTAGGCGATGAGTGAGCGTTTGCGGGGCGCGTTGATGCGCCAGTTGTGCCAGATGCCTGCGGCGAGGGCGAGGAGTCTGGCAGCTACCCGGGCGTAGACGCCGGCCATGGTCCGTCCGCCGTGTTCTTCGAGGCCGAGTTGGCCCTTGAGGGTGTCGAAGACGGATTCAATCCATTGTCGGATGCCGCCGAGTTTGCCGAAGCGGGGTTTTTCGTCCTTGCGGTCCGGGCGGATCAGGTGCGCGCCGAGGTCCTCGGTGATGAACCGTTCGAAGTCGCGGCCGGCGAAGCCTTTGTCCCCGAGGATGACCTGTCCGGCCCGGATGAGGTGGTGGTCGTGTTCGAGTAGGGCTTGGGTGACCTCGCGTTCACCGATCTTCGGGTTCGCCAGGCCCCAGATCACGGGCATGCCGTCAGGGGTGCTGATCAGGTAGAGACGCAGGCCCCAGAAGAACCGGGAGTGGGAGGCACAGTAGCCGTAGCCGGCGTGCCCGGACAGGTCGGAGCGTTTGACGGTTTC